>JAHDWG010000146.1 GCA_023384495.1 Caldilineaceae bacterium | reverse complement strand
TTCGCTCCCACCTCCGGCATCTCCGGCCCCTACGGCGGCAACATGGACTACAACGGCTATGTGCAGGGCGTCACCGCCTACTTCCCTGTCTTTGCGCCCGGCGCGCTTTTCCACATTGGCGACGGCCACGCCACCCAGGGCGACGGCGAGATCGTCGGCACGGGCATTGAGATTTCGTTCGATGTGCAATTTACCGTCGAGCTGCGTAAGGGCCAGCCGAGCGACTGGCCGCGCGGCGAGGATGCCGACTACATCTTCACCTGCGGCAACGCCCGCCCGTTGGATCAATGTGTGCAGCACGCCACCACCGAGATGCTGCGCTGGCTCCAGGCGGATTATGGGTTCGACGCCGTCGGCGCGCACACGCTCATGGGCCAGGTGGTCAAGTATGATCTGGGCAACATCTTCGACCCGGCCTTCACGATGGTCTGCAAGATGCCCAAGCGTCTGCTGCCGGGGCACGGGTAGATAGGAGGACAGGCAAACAGGTGACCCGTCCCCATGTACCTCAAATCGAAATTCCTTGGGATCCGCAAAGCAACTAAAGAAGAAGAGGAGCGACCATGACACAAGCCAAAGAATATCTCGTTTTTGTCGGCACGTATACCGGGAAGTTGGGCCACGTCGAAGGCAAGGCCAAGGGCGTCTACGCCTACCGGGTGGATGCGGCAACCGGCGCCATGACGGAGCTTAGCGTAGCGCCCGGCGTAGTCAACCCGTCGTTTGTCGCGCTCGACCCGCAGTACCGTTATCTCTATGCCGTGAGCGAGGTCATCGATGAGAGCGGCAAAAGCGGCGGTGGTGTGGCCGCCTTCCGCGTGGACCGCAGCGCCGGCGCGCTGACCGCGCTCAACACCCGGTCGAGTGGGGGCGCCGGCCCCTGCTATGTGACGGTGGACGCCACGGGGAAGTGGGTGCTCACCGCCAACTACAACAGCGGCAGCGTCATCGTCCACCCGATCCAGCCCGACGGCAGCCTGGGCGAGGCCAGCGACTTCAAACAGCACGTTGGCTCCAGCGTCAACCCGCAGCGGCAGGAGGGTCCCCACGCTCACTCGTTTGTGATTGCGCCCGACAACCGCTTTGCTTATGCGCCCGATCTGGGTATGGACAAGGTGATGATCTACAGCCTCGACACCGAGAAGGGCAAGCTCACCCCCGGGGCCCAGCCCTTTGCGCAGACTGAGCCGGGTGGCGGCCCTCGCCACTTTGATTTTCACCCAAACCGCAAGTTTGCCTATTGCAACCTGGAGATTGGCAACAAGGTAATTGTCTTTGCCTATGATGAGGCCAGTGGCGGCCTGCAAGAGATCCAGTCCATCTCCACCGTGCCGGCAGATTTTAGCGGGCGCAGCCACACGGCGGACCTGCACATCCACCCCAGCGGCAGGTTCCTCTACTGCTCCAACCGCGGGCACGACAGCATCGCCATGTATGCCGTCGACGAGGCGACCGGCAAGCTCACCTTCCTTGGCGCCGAATCGACCCAGGGCCAGACGCCGCGCAACTTCGCCATCGACCCGACCGGAACGCTGCTGCTCGCCGCCAACCAGAACAGCAGCACCGTCGCCGCCTATCACATCGACCAGAAGACCGGCAGACTCGCGCCCACCGGCGTCATTTCGGATGTGCCCACCCCGGTCTGTCTGAAATTTGCGCCGGCTGCCGGCTCAGCGTAGCAGCGCAAGAAGCAGTGGTGTGCGTCGCATGGGCCACCCCATCGGCAGCAAGACGCACACCGCGCACATTGGTTTGAAGAGGAAATGGCGACTGGAGCAGAACAATGTCTACTGCCAAACTTGGAATCACGCAGATTGGCCAGATTGCCCTCCGTGCGCAAGATCTGGAGCGCGCCGTCATCTTTTATCGTGATGTGCTCGAGTTGCCGTTCCTCTTCTCCACCGGCGACCTGGCTTTTTTGCAGTGCGGTGAAGTCCGCCTCATGCTCAGCCGGCCCGAAAGTGCTGCCGTCGATCATCCGGGATCAATCATCTACTACAAGGTCACAGATATTCAACAGACGTACGACCAACTGCGAAATCAGGAAGTCCAGTTTATCGACGAGCCCCACCTGATCGCCAAAATGCCCGACCACGAGCTGTGGATGGTCTTTTTTTACGACACCGAGGGCAACACGTTGGCGTTGATGGCTGAGGTAAGAGAATAACGGTCGAACGGGAGGTTGAAGGGGTGAAGCTTCCTTCAGGCAGCTGTCAACGGATTAGGGGAGCAGATTGAACGGATGGGGCGGCAGAATTCGTTCCGTAGAATGTGGATAGGATCGGATTCTTTATCAAACAATCCGATCGATCCGTTCCCGAAATTCTTTGACAGCTTGCCCTTTGTTGATGGCTTCTGAAAGTCTGTTATACTGGTGATCAGTAAATCGGCTTTTCAGTGGATTTTTTTGTCACCCTCGACCGCCAGCATTTTCATGACAACGGACCGCTGCGGGCAGCCGCGTCCTTCCCTATTGGTGCGCCGGGTGATTGTCTAGCGTAGTACAGACGGTTGATTTGATCATGAGCGCTCAAGCTGGCCTGTCTGTGGCTGTTGAAACATCATCAAGAATTTGTCCCGATTAGAAAGGCCCCAAATGGATGAGCGTTAATCCAACCACCGAAAACGGCATGCTCGAAGCAATCTGGCTCAAGCGCGCGCACGGCGGCAAGATGGACGCGACGCAGCGCGCCCAGCTCAAGACCGGGCGCGGGTTAGTCGGCAACGCCGACCAGGGTGGCAAACGTCAGGTGACGATCATCGAGAAAGAGGTGTGGGCCAGGCACATGGCGGCGACCAGCGCCACGCTCGACCCCTCCGCCCGCCGCGCCAATCTGATGGTCAGCGGCATTCCGCTGGCGGATAGTCGCAAGCGGGTGCTCCAGGTGGGCCCGGTGCGCATCCGCATCTACGGCGAAACCAAACCCTGCGAGCAGATGGACGAGGCCCACCTGGGGCTGCGGGCGGTGATGTACCCAAACTGGGGCGGCGGCGCCTACGGCGAGGTGTTGGAAGACGGGGAGATCGCGGTGGGGGATTCCGTGTGGTGGGTGGATGAAGCGTGAGAGATGGGGGCTCCGGGTGCATCGCACGGTGGGGTCACGGCGAGAGGTGGCCAAAGTAGACCTTTGTATCGTAGTCGAACGATACCTGGCCGCCCACCTGATAGGTATCGAAAAGGGTGCGCAGCGCCGCCAGCATCGGTTCGTGATTGGGATGGCCGGCTTCGGGTGTGTACGATGATGAAAGCAGCCGCCCCTGCAAACCTTCGTAATCGAGCAGTTGTGGGTTTAGGTGCACAGCAACCTGGCAGCCGGACGGGCCAAAAAAGGTGCTGACATTGCGCTCGTCGAATTCAGGCCGGTGGTGGGTCATTTCGCTGTAGTCGATAGAGAACCGCTGGATCAACCCCTCGTACTCCCGCATAAAGGGCGTCGCATCAATGCGCCGGTAATTCCACACCAGCACAACCCACCCATCTGGGCGTAGGATGCGCGCAAATTCGGGGCGCGCCCGCTCATGGTCAAACCAGTGAAAAGCCTGGCCGGCAGTGACAAAATCAATGCTCGAGTCGGGCAGGGTTGTCGCTTCAGCCGCACCCTCGATGCTGGTGAAGTTGGGATAGTCGTGCAGCAGCCGTTCGGCGGCTGTGCGCATCTCCCGGTTTGGCTCCACGCCAAAGAGACGGTTCCCGTTGCGCAAAAAGAGTTCGCTAAGCAGGCCGGTTCCCGAACCAATATCGGCGATCACGGCGCTGGGGGTGAGCCCGCACTCATCTCTGAGCGTGTCAAGAACGGCGGGCGGATACGAGGGCCGGTAGCGGACGTAATTTTCCACCCGGCTCGAAAAGCGTTGGGTGGAATCCATTAGCTGCGACCCCCCATTGTGAGCAGCATTTTGTACGATTTTGTCCCCACCCGGTTGACAATTTCATCAATGACGGCAAATCCAAATCGGTCGTAGAGACGAACCGCCGGGTTGTTGGCGCGCACGGTGAGCACAATCGCTGGGTAGCGACCCGTTGCCGCCTGCGCCAGCCGGTCCATCAAGGCGCTGCCCACACCCCTGCCAAGCCATCCGGGCAAGACGGCAATCGCCAGTTCGGGAGTTTTGTCATCGTAATAGCTGGGGTTGGTCTTGTCGGCGATGAGCAGGCGCAGCCATGCCGCGCCGATGGCTACGCCGGTGGGAGATGTTTCGGCGACCACGCCGAGATCGCCAGGTTGCCCCCAACCGACCACATATTGAGCCAGGAACGGGTTCTCTTGGGCCGCCTCCGGCGAGGCGACGCCGTCTTCGTCCATATGAGCGGCGTAGTAGAGCATTTGCCATAGGATCGCTTCGTCGGCCGGCGTCACCGGGCGCAGATGATACGCCGGCAAGGGTGCATGGGTTCGAGATGGGGTAACTCCAGCGTGGGACATGGCGTCATGCTGTGGGCAAACCCAACGCCTTGCGGATGTCGTTGGCGTGCTGGCGATCATGGCCGGCGATGGTCTCGTAGTACTGCTCGATGGTGATCACGCCCCGGCTTGGGTGGCGGCCCGTGAGCGCCCATTCGTCATCGCGCAGGGTGGCAAGGCCCTCGAGCGTGCGGGCGCGGGTGGCGTCGAGCCCAGCCAGCAGTTCATCCGGGCTCAACTGGCCCATGCGCTTGGCGACGCCGGCGTTCCAGCGGTTAAGGTCAAAGCCTTCGGGCACCGTCTCTTCGCCTTTGCGCGTTTTGTGGATTTGGATACTCATGCCCCGCTCGCCATCGATGAGGTGGGCCACCACCGTGGCGACCGTCCATGACTCGCCGTCACCAAAAACGGGAATTTGCCACTGTCCCGGTGCAAGTTGGGCCAAAAGTTCCAGCAAGCTAGCGCGTTCGGACGCGAGCCGGGCCTGCCAGCTTTCTTTTTTGTGTGTGGTCATTGCAGATCACTCCGCCGCCCCTGTTGATTGCTATGGTTCATCGAGCGCCCGACTATGGGAAGCGCCGCTCCTGGCCTTCGGGTGTGGCCAGGGGAAACAGGTCTTCTTCGAGCCGATCAAAGTCGAATCCATCGCTGGCTGTCGCGCCTGCACGCGGCGATTGCCATGCTTCGCTCTGTTTCAAGCCGTGCGCCAGCAGCCCCAGTGGCGCACAGATCGCCATGCCGGCCAAAAACCCCCAAAGCGCCAGCGCCAACACACCGATCACCTGCGCCTGGAGCTGGCCGGGGAAGTCGATCTGGTAGCCATGCGCCACGAGTAAACCAGATACCCCTTGCCCATTGACCCCCAGGTAACTCTCGGCCCCAATGTTCTGCCAACCGGCCCCGACCACACCATCAGCGCAGACGCCCACGAGCAACAAGCCAATCAGCGCTGGGATCCCCTGCGCGGTCACCACGCCGGTGGCGTCGTCGAGCCGGAGCACGCCGTCCATTACAAAGGTGATAAAAGGAACGGTGGCGCCCGCCAAAAATCCAATCAAAAACGCAACGCCCGGCTGCACAAAGGGACCAACGGCCAGCCCTGCGACAACGCCCGCAACCAGCCCGCGCGCCGCAAGCAGCGGGTCACTGCGCCCGGTGACAAACCAGGTATAGCCCAACGGCACCAACATGCCGCCGCCCGCAAAAAGGATGGCATTGACGCTGCCGCGCATGAGCGCCAGATCCCCCAACAGGCTGACCTGGAGCGGGTTCGCCCACATCCAGCCCAACTGGCCGCCCATCACCAACAGGCTGCCCACCACGGCCAGCAGAGGTTGATAGGCCGGCGGCAGGGGCAGGTGCTCAAGCGATTGGTGTGGCCGGCGTGGGATCCACACTACCAGGGCGGCAAGCCCAAAAGCGGATGCGACAAGAAAGACCGTGCCGGCGCCGCCAAAGTCGACCAGCCCATGGCCCAGGCTCAGGTTGCGCCCCAAGGCGCTGAGCCAACCGCCGCCCTGCACCCAATTCCCGGCCAGGGGGATTACAACTGCGCCAAGCAGCAACGCCAACAGCAACGTCGCCGAAGCCGGCGCACGCCCGCGCAACGCCAGCACCGGCAGCAACGAGGCGGTCACCACCCACGGCAGATGAGCAAGAAAGAGGGCATAGACCAATGGCGTCACATCGGGGCCGGAGAGAAACCAGCCGCTCAACCCGGCGGCGCCCCAGTCGATGCCCCAGTTGACGGGCAGCGGGCTCCACTCCCAGACCAGTTGGCGCAGCGCCGGTTGTGAATAGACCAGACCCACACCGCCAAAATGCAACGCAAACCCCGTGGCCCAATAGCCAAAAGCGGCCAACCCCACTGCGGCCACGCCGCCCAGCGCAGCATCCCATGCATGCTCACCCTCTAGCCCAACCACACCGATCAGCACAAAGCCGGCGGGAACCAACAACGCCAATCCGGCCGCCAGCAGATACCAGAAGGTGGGCGCGTGTAATACGCCCCCCTCGTCGAGCGCGCCAGTCACGACCGGTTCTTGGGCATAGACGATAACGGGCCAGAAGGTGGCGACCGCCAACACCAACAGACCCACGATTGCCAATAGCCGGCGGAGATATGGGGGAACGCCAGTAGGCTCGATTGGATGTACAGACATAGGCAGTGGCCGTAGTGGTTGCGGATCTACGCTTCCGAATCTCGTTGTAAGCTGATTACAGCGTGTGCAAGTGCGGCTAAATCATACCAAAGGTGCGCACAATCCCCAATTCGTGCTAAACTGGAATCCGTGATCACTGCGCACCGGCTGCCTTGGTTGATTGGGGCGGCGTTTCTCATTCTCTATGCGGCGACGACCGCGCCGAGCATCGTCGAGCTCTTTGATGACACGCTCGAATTCCAGTTGGTCGGCCCGACGTTTGGCATTGCCCACCCCACCGGCTACCCGCTCTATGTGCTGCTGGGCGGGGTGTGGAGCCGCCTGCTGTTTCCCGTGGGCAACTGGGCCTGGCGCATGAATCTCTTTTCGGCGCTGGCCGCCGCCGCCGCAGTAGGGCTTACCTGCCAGGCGGCCCAACAGTTGACAACGGATGTGCGCGGGCGCGTCCCCTGG
Organism: Caldilineaceae bacterium; assembly: GCA_023384495.1. Taxonomy (GTDB): domain Bacteria; phylum Chloroflexota; class Anaerolineae; order Caldilineales; family Caldilineaceae; genus CFX5. Next base: position 8,547 of record JAHDWG010000146.1, on the reverse strand, counting down.
GCGCCGGGCATCGCGGCGGCGCTGGCGTTTGGGGTCAGCCCCCTCTGGTGGAGCCAGGCGACCGTGGCTGAGGTCTATGCCTTGCATGGTCTCTTTGTCGCATCGATCCTCACGGTTGCCATACGCATTCTCCACGACATGCCTGCGCGCCGCGCCCATCCCCCTGCTCGCTTGGTCACACTGCTCTGTCTGCTCTTTGGCCTTGCCCTCACCCACCATCGGACTGCGCTCTTGCTGGCCTTGCCCGTGGCGGCGGTGTTGGTCTGGCGCTATCCCAGCATGGCGCGGCCCCAACCAGCGTGGCTGGTCTGGTCATTGGCGCTGTTGGCGCCGTTGCTCCTCTATCTCTTGATCCCACTGCGGGCCATGATGGGCGTGCGCGACCTCAACGGCAGCTACGTACACACATGGGCAGGCTTCTGGGATCATGTCCTGGCGCGCCAATATGCCGGCTTTTTTGCCGACAACCCTCTGGCCGTCGAGCGCAGCGCAGCCGATTGGTGGTGGCGCTGGGTAGACGAGAGCGGTTTTATTGGCCTGTCGATGGGCCTGGTGGGGCTGACCCAACTCGTCGGGCCGGCGCGGCGGTTGCGTATGGACTGGTTGCTGGTGTTGCTTGTGCTCATGTTCAACCTGCTGTTTGCCGTCAGCTACCGAGTGCATGACGCCGACGTGTTCCTGTTGCCCGCGCTGTTGGCGTTTGCCCTCTTTGTGGCGGGCGGCATTGGCCGCGTGACCGGCGCGGGCGAGCAACGGTTGCAGGGGCCATACGTCACAGCGGTGCTCGTGGTCATACTCAGCCTGATGGCGCTGCGCGGCCCCATCATCAACCGCAGCCAGAGCTGGGCGGCGCACGATTACGCCGTGGCGCTGGCAAAGAGTGAGTTTCCGTCCGGGAGCCAGGTGGTGGCGTTAGAAGGGGAAGCCACTGCGCTGCGCTATATGCAACAGGCCGAAGGGTTGGGGCGCAACGCCACCCCCATTGTCGCCAACGATGTAGCGTTGCGCCGCACAACCGTGGCCGAGCTGGTGGCCCAAGGCGCACCCATCTACCTGACGCGCGAGCTGGATGGGATCAGCACGCTCTACAGTTTTAGCGGCGATGGGGTATTGGTGCGCGTTTGGCCGCGCGGGCAGGCCGTTGTAGGCGAGCCGGCGCATCCGGTCGATGTGCAATTCGCGGAGGGCCGGCTCCACCTGGAGGGATATGACCTGGACAAGCTAGAGCAGGCCGGTGGGCCTGCGCTGCGCGTGGCGCTCTACTGGCGCCCACAGACTGCCCTCACTCAGCGGCTCAAGCTTTCGTTGCGCCTACATTCGCCCGACGGTGCGCCCGTCCTGTGGCCACAGGGTGACCCGGTGCAAGAGGACTTCTTCCCGCTGCGGCTGGTGGCGCCCACCACCGATTGGGTTCCTGGTGAGCGCATCCGTGATGTGTACCATCTGCCCATCCCAGCAGACGCTGTATCCAGGCCGGCGCAATTGGTCATGATCGCGTACGACGCCGACACGCTGGCCGAGGCAGGTCGCTGGTCCATCGCGGTGGGTTGGTGATCGGATAGAATCTTGCTTACGTCTCGATTTTGTCAACCGCCCTAACACATGGGATAATTGCATCGTTTTGGCGCACAGGTGAGGCCGAGATGGGGCGCCTGGCGTGGTGAGTCAACCCCCTAGAAACGAGGCTCTGTCTGAGCATGGATTGAGGGCCCTGGCGTTGTCGAGCGCTTGGCGGCGCAATCTACCGAATGGATTGATAAGGATTTTTGTATGAAGAAAACCAGTCTGCTCTGCATCGTGTCGTCTTTGTTGTTGCTGGCGCTGCTCAGTGGTTGCACCCTGATTACGCCCCCCGCGGCAGGAGAAAGTAGCGCTCCCGCCGCGATTGCCCAGCCCAGCAGCGCATCGCCCGCGGATGACGCTGCGGTCGCCACCGTCACTACGCGCTCGTTGCGCGTCCGCAACCAACCGTTGGAGACTGCCGAGGTCGTCGCCGGCGTCAGCGAAGGCGAGCAATATCGCGTCTTGGGCATCAGCTCCGACGGCCTGTGGGTGCAACTGGCCATTGACGACGCGCCGGGGGGCGCCGGTTGGGTTGCGGCCAGCTTTGTCAGCCTCGAAGGCCCCATTACCGACACTGCTACAGTGGCGGTGCCGGCAGCGCCGGTGACCACCACCGAAACCGTCACCAGTGAAACTGTCACCAGTGAACAGACCGTCATGGTTGAGCCGCCACCGGCGGGGTTTGCCTTGGTTGTGACCGACGGCACCCGCCTGCGCGTCCGCGGCGAGCCAAACGCTGAAAGCGAAATTGTCGGCTACGTCTACAATGGCGAGACGTATGCCGTGGAGGAAGTGAGCAGTGACGGCGCGTGGGTACGCATTGCTGGGTCGCCCGATGCCGTCACCGATAACCCCGATGGTGGCTGGGTCGCCGCCCAATTTTTGGTGATGGGCGAGTAGAGCGAGAATGATGGGCGATAGACGATTGCCTATCGCCCATGAGAGACCAACTCACTGGGCCACAGGCCGGGCTTCCCCGCAATGGGGGCGCCCGGCTTTTTCTTTTGGGCGCTGCACGATAGAATAGACGCTATGTCTTTGTCCATCACGCTGGCGCGTCAACGCTCGACCGTCGCTGCGTTGCACCTCACAGCCCTGCTGCTGCTGGGGCTGCGCCTCTATGTGCGCACCTTGCCACCGACGCCGGGCGCATTGCCGGGGCCGGCTGATGCGGAAAGCGTCTGGTGGGGGCTCTGGCCGGTAACCTATGCGCCCGGGTGGGCGGTTGCGATGGGCGCGCTGGCGGTGATTGCCCCGATGCTTGTTTTCTGGTGGAGCGAACGATGGCCCCAACTGCGCAGCCAGGGCGCCCGTCAGGGATCATCATGGCGGTATTTGTTGCCGGCCAGCCTGGCGCTCGTGGCCGCGTTTTTTGCCTTCCCCATCGTCCACACCCGCTGGGGAGACGCCTACATCCTCACCCATGCCATCGCCTGGCCCGACCCGGCGCTGCGGCTGACCCACTCGTGGCAGGCGCCGCTGGATGTCTGGTTGCATGGCCTGGTGTGGCGCTGGGGAAACGAAACCTGGGGATGGGCGGATGCAATGCCGGTCTATCGGCTGCTCAGCCCGCTGGCGGGTATGGTCTATTTGGCGGGTGTGCTGATGTTGAGCCAATCGACGAGTCTGGCCCCAGCGTGGCTTAGCTTTGGTCTGCTGACCACACTGGGGCTGATGCAGCTCTTTTTTGGCTATGTGGAAAACTACAGCTTTGCCGCGGCCGGTGTTTTGCTCTACCTCTGGCTGGGTTGGGAAGTCTTGCAGCGGAGGCAACCGCTCTGGGCGGCGGCGACCGTGCTGGCCCTCACCCACGCCACGCACCCCAGCACCGTGATCCTGGCGCCAAGCTTGCTCTGTTTGGGGTGGCATTGGGCGCGCACGCCCGCACAGCGAAACCAATCGCAGCCGCGCATCGTCTTGTTGACCATACTCGCGATCGGGCTGCCGATGCTCGCGGTCGCCGGCGGCGTATTGTGGATGATGGCGGCGGGCGGGCATGGCATCCAAGCACTGTTGACGCATGACCGGCCCGGTGGCGGTGACGGACGGTGGTTCGTGCCCCTCTGGGAGGCGACGACCCGTTGGGAGCACTACACGCTGTTCAGTTGGCCGCATCTGCGCGACCTGCTCAACCAGCAACTGCTGGTGGCGCCGGTCATCTGGCCGGGGATCGTTATTGCATATTGGTCAATCGTGATGGGCCGGGGAGCGAGCAAGGCAACGGACGCCAATGCGAGACCAACGACCACTGGCGGCGCGCAGCCCTTTTTGGCTATCGCTGCGTTGGCCTATCTGCTCTTTATCGCCATATGGAACCCGGACTATGGCGGCCAACGCGACTGGGATCTCTTCAGCCTGGCGGCGTTGCCGGCCACAGTCTGGTTGGCCTGGCTGCTGCCCCGGGTGTTGCCGACGCCCCGCTATCTGGTGGGGGGCGCGGCGCCGTTGATCTTGTTGCAGGGGCTGCACATGGCGGCGTGGGTCTATCAAAATACGCTGCCGTGGACGTGGCCGTGAAGTGTAGGGTCATTGTTGGTGAGCGCGCCTTGAAGAGACGGACGACCTATGGCGTATGACGTAGCACGATTCTCGATTGGAAATTTTTGACTCATGAGTTTATACGATCTTCAACCCCGGCAGACGCAACGTCCGCGCCCGCCTAGATCGACAGCATCACCCAACTCACTCTGGCGCGGCTTTATCAGCGGTGTGTTGGCCTTTGTGACGCTGGCCGCGTTTGGGCTGAGCGCAGCGCTAATCGCCTATGCAGTGATCGCGCGCACGCTGCCCCCGCCCGATGAACTGCGGGCGCGCGCCAGCTCGTTCCAGAGCACGCGCATCTATGATCGCGAGGGCGGCCTGCTCTACGAAACCATCAAGCCGGATGACCCTGCCGCGGGCCGTCGCACCGAAGTGCCGCTTGCGCGCATTTCGCCCTATCTCATCGCCGCCACCATCGCCACCGAAGACGCCAACTTCTATCGCCACGCCGGTGTGGACCCAGTAGCGCTTGTGCGCGCCCTCTACTACGCCGTGCTCGAACGGGACATTGTCTCCGGGGCGTCGACGATCCCACAGCAATTGGTCAAACGAGTTCTGCTCTCGCCCGAACAAACGATGACGCGCAAGGTGCGAGAGGCCATTCTGGCCGCTGAGGTGAGCCGCACCTACGAAAAAGACCAAATCCTGGAGCTTTATCTCAACGAGCTTTACTACGGCAATCTGGCCTATGGGGTAGCCGCGGCTGCCGAAACCTACTTTGGCAAGGATCTGGCCGAGTTGACGCTGGCCGAGGCGGCGCTGTTGGCCGGCCTACCCCAGTTGCCCGCATTCTATGACCCGTATACCCAACCCGAACGCGCCAAACGACGGCAGGGGGTGGTGTTGGGGCTGATGGTGCAGGCGGGTTACATTTCGCAGGCCGATGCCGACGCCGCCTGGCTGGAGCCGCTCACCTACGAGCCGTTTCAGTGGGATATCAAAGCGCCCCACTTCACGCTCTTTGTGCGCCAGCAACTGGAGCAGCTCTTTGACCGCCCCGGCGCGATCTATGAACTGGGGTTGAACGTCACCACCTCGCTCGACCCTCGCTTGCAGAGCGAAGCCGAGCGCATTGTGCGCGAACAGATCGCACTGTTGGGCCGCCACAATGTCTCGAATGGCGCGCTGGTGGCGCTGCGCCCCGACACGGGCGAGATCGTCGCCTTTGTGGGCAGCGCCGATTTCAACAATGTGGAGATCGACGGTCAGGTGAATATGGCGCTGGCCCCGCGCCAACCGGGCAGCACCATCAAACCACTCGTCTATGTGTCGGCCTTTGAGCAGCCCAACCGCCCCGCCGCCGAACGGTGGACGCCCGGCACGCTGGTCGCCGACATCGAAGAGGACTTTCCCGACGGCGCCAACCCACCCTACCGGCCCACCAATTACGACTTCAAACAGCGGGGCATGGTGACGGTGCGCACCGCACTGGGCAACAGCCTCAACATCCCCGCCGTGCGCGCCTTACAAGATACGGGCCTGGCCCAGTTCTTGTCCACGGCGCAGCGCATGGGCATAACCACCCTCACCCGGCCCGATTTTGGGCTGAGCCTGTCGCTGGGGGCCGGCGAGATTCCACTGCTCGAAATGACCGGCGCCTTTGCCGTCTTTGCCAATGCTGGGGTGCGCACGCCGCCCACCGCGATTCTGAAGATCACTGACGGCGCAGGCAACCTCTATTGCGACGCCGCCGACCCGGCTCGCCCCTGTTCGCGCAACCCAGCCGCTGGCGGCCAACCGGCTATCAGCGCGGTGGATGCGTTTCTGATCACCGAAATCCTCAGCGACAACGAGGCGCGCACACCTGTCTTTGGGCCCAATTCGCTGCTGCGCCTCGACCGGCCCGCCGCAGCCAAAACCGGCACCACGAATGATTTCCGCGACGTGCTCACCCTGGGTTACACGCCGCAACTGGTGACGGGGGTTTGGGTGGGCAACGCCGACAACAGCGAAATGGTGCAGATTTCGGGCATCACCGGCGCGGCGCCGATCTGGAACGAGTTCATGCGGGTTGCCCATGCCAACGAACCGGTGGTCGATTTCACACCCCCGCCCGGTGTGCGCCAGTTTGAGGTCTGCGCCGAGACGGGAACCGCGCCCAGCGAGGCTTGCCCCGAACGGCGCATGCGTTGGTTTGCCGAAGACCGCCCGCCGTTGCCGCCTGAGAAGGACCTCTATCAGATCATCCGGCTCGACCGTACGACCGGGAAGTTGGCGACCGAGTTTACCCCGCCCGAGGCGATTGAGGAACGCGTTTTCAAGATCTATCCACCCCAATACCGGCGCTGGGCCGAGGAACATGGCATCCCGCAGCCGCCCGAGGACGAGAGCGATGTCTTCGAATTCGCGCCCGAGGTGGTCATCCGCTCGCCGGCGGAGGGGGAGAGTGTCGACGGGGTGGTGACCGTTTTTGGCAGCGCCAATGCGCCCGCCTTTGCGTCGTATGAACTGCAATATGGCATTAGCCACGACCCCGGCGCGTTTAGCCCGCCCGTGGCCGGCCCCTTTGGCGGGCCGGTGATCGACGGCGTGCTGGGGCAGTGGGACACGAGCGGGCTGAGGGATGGGCCGCACACGTTGCGGCTGGTGGTGCGCGACCAGGTGGGCAGCGAATACGAGCGCCGCGTGCGCGTCTACATCAGCCACGCCACACCAACCTGGACGCCGCAACCCACCCCCACATGGACGCCATTGCCGGAAGAGACGCCCATCCCTGAACCGCCTACGCCCGAACCGCCTACCCCCGAACCGCCTACCCCCGAACCAACGTGGACGCCGCCGCCCACCGACACGCCCTGGCCCGAAGCCACGCCGACGCCGGAGGAGACGCCTACCCCGGAACCAACGTGGACGCCCGAAGCGGAAGAGGAAGAGGAAATCGAAGCCGGCGCCGTGATCACGGATAGCGAATCGATCACGGGCAGCGCCGCCATCACCGTCACCGATCTGATCACGGAGACAGAATCTGAATAGCGGCACACGGGTATAAGCTGGAGCAGAGGGATACGCAGAGACCCCGAAAGAATGTGTTCCCGCTTTACCCCTTGCGCCTGCTCGTTCGCCATTGCTATGGGAGGAGTGAATCTTGACTCGAATCGTTATGTGCACCCTGGCCGCAATCCTGTTGACCGGCTGCAAAGCTCCGGTTGCGCCGCTGGTTGCGCCACTGGCGCTCTGGCTTGGCGTCGCGTACAGCCCCACGGGAGGGCCGCCGCCACCGGTGGTCGCGGTAGAGATTGCGCCGATCCCGGTGACGCCAGCCGTCGACGAGAGGTCCATTTCCGCCGCCGATTGCCCGGAAGCGCCTCAGTTACCGTTGCTCTGCACCGGTGATCGCGCCCTGGTCGAGTACGCCGCGGGTGTGCGACAAGAGCCCCCATTTATGCTCACAGCGCCGGTCGCCTTTTGCCAACTACCCAGCCAGCAGGCCGGCGACTCGATTTGCGCCGCCACCTTTGGCGCGGATTGGGTCATGGCAAATACAGAGACGCCGGGCAACAGCGCGGCGTGGGCAGATTTTTCGCCGGCCGGGACTGGCTTTTGGGTGTGGGACGAACAATCCGACGAGCTGGCCGCAGATGAGTAGCCACGCCGATCCGCCTGTCGTGGCGCGGCCAACGTTGCAAGGCGAGCGCGTTCGTCTGCGCCCGCCCATCTCGCGCGACAAGGCGGATCGCCTGGCTTTGGGCCGCGACCCGGAATTCGTCTTCCTGGTAGGCGGTGACACCCACAATCTCGCCCCGCTTACGCCCGAAAAGGTGCAACGGTGGTATACTGATGTGGCGCAATCACCGCACAGTTGGATCATCGATGTCGATGGCCGCTGCATCGGCAACGCCCGGCTCCACTCGTTCAACGAACACGATCGGCGGGCGCGCTATGCAATTGGCATCTTTGACGCTGCCCGCTGGGGGTATGGCTATGGAACCGAAGCCACTCGCCTGGTGCTGGCCTACGCCTTCGATACACTCCAGTTGCACCGGGTCGATCTGCGGGTATTGGCCGTCAACCAGCGGGCGATCGCCAGCAATGCAAAGTGCGGTTTTGTGCGCGAGGGCATCGAACGCGACAGCGCATTGATCGACGGCGTCTGGCGCGATGATTTGATCATGAGCATATTGGAGCACGAATGGAGAAATCATGGCCCAACCACAGATGAAGTTGATGATCCCCGGCCCGGTTGATATTTTTGACGAAACGCTCGACACACTCGCCGAGCAGGTATGGCCCAGTTACAGCGCCGAATGGTCGCCCCTTTATTGGGAGACGGTCGAGATGCTGCAAAAGGTCTTTCAGACCACCAACGACATCGCCATCCAGACCTCGCCGGGGTCGGGCGCAGTGGAGACGAGCGTCGCCAGCCTCTTTGCCCCCGGCGAAAAGATCGCGGCGGTGAGCAATGGCCCCTTTGCCAATCGCAAGAACGAGATCATGCGCCATTAT
>JAHDWG010000715.1 GCA_023384495.1 Caldilineaceae bacterium | reverse complement strand
AACACAGAGGACTGGTGCAGAGCCGGTTGGGAAGTGGCACCTATATTACCCGTGTGCCTGGGAATGTGTTGGGCCAGTCGATTGAACGCTATGTCGCCCTGGGAAACTGTACACACGAAGATTTGCTAGACCTACGTGAGATCCACGAACCTGGCATCGCCGCGCTGGCCGCACGACGAGCGACTGTTGACGATCTGACGAGACTCAAAGTATTGGTCGAGCAAATTGAGGCGGCCAACAATCCTGATGATCTCCTATTCAATATCCGGGCAGACGCCGACTTTCATGAGGCGCTAGCTACCGCCACACACAACCCGCTGCTGATTGCCATCGTGACAGGGTTACAGGGCGCCATGCGCACCTGGCTGCAAGTGCAGGCGGAAAAGGATCAGGGGCAGTTGTTGGAAGCTGTTCGTGGGCACCGCGTCATCTACAACGCAATCGCAGACCGAGATCCCGAGCGCGCACACAACGCGATGCGCCAACATATCGCCTACGCCCGCAGGCTATTGACCGTGTAGAGCAACGATACGCTACACGCCAGCCAATTCTTCGGCCCGCGCCATCACCTTGCGGATGCCTTCGGCGATCAGCTCGATCAGGTCAGAACCGTTGGGATAGCGCAAGGTCTGCACAAGGCAGGCATGCGTGTCGCTGTGTCGCTGGGCCACCGGATACTGGTCGAGCGAATAGTCAACCGGCTGTGCATGGGGGCTGCTCCACGGAGCGCCATGGCCGTATGCATTCTTTGCCTGAAAGACGGTCATGCGGGGCAGGATGAAACGCTGCCAGACGCCGGCCTCCACCCCTTCGGCGCGCAACGCCTGCACCAGTTTGTCTCGACAGGCCGCCGGGTCTTGGGTTTGGCCAAGCGCCTCCATGTCAAAGCGGATGACAAAGTTGTACCAGTTGTGTTCATGGCCGGCTGGTTCAGTGGGCAGCAAGAGGTTGGGAACACCGTGCAGCGACTCGGCCAACTGTTGCGCATTTCGCCGCTGCCACGCCAGATAGGTGTCGAGGCGGGTCAACTGGGCGCGCCCAAACGCCGCGGTGAGGTCGTTGTTGCGGTACATCCACCCCAGCGCATAGGCGTGGTAGTCGCGTGACTCGGCGGGCGTGCGGGTTTCGCCAAACGACCAGAGCATGCGCGCCTTGGCCAGAATCTCTTCGTCGTCGGTGACAAACATGCCGCCCTCACCCGAACAGAGATTCTTGTTCTGGTTGAAACTGAAAGCTGCACAATGGCCCAACGTCCCCACCTTTTTGCCATTAAAGCGGGCGCCGTGGGCCTGGCAGGCGTCTTCGATTACCTTGAGGTTGTGTTTGGCCGCAATCGCCATCACACGATCCATGTCCACCGCCAGCCCGTGCAGGTGGACGACGATGATCGCCCGCGTCTTGGCTGTGATCGCGGCCTCGATCTGGTCGACATCGATGTTCATCGTCTCCCAATCGATGTCGACAAAGACGGGAATGCAGTTATGATGCAGAATGCAGGTGGCCGACGAAGACCACGAATAGGCAGTGACGATCACCTCGTCACCCTCGCTGCAATCGCAGGCGGCCACGCACATGTGGAGCGCCGCGGTGCCGCTGTTGGTGGTGATGGCGTAGCGGTTGCCGTTCCACGCCGCAAATTCCTTCTCGAACTCGACGCAATTGGGGCCAAAGGCATGGTTGGCGCCGCGCAGCGACGCGAGTACGTACTCCTCATCGACTTCCGTGATCGGCGGCCACGGTTTGACCGCGCCGGGTGGGATCACCGGGTCGCCACCCAGGATGGCGAGTTGATTGGCCATGATGTTACCCTTTCGACGCAAAATCTTTCAATTGATTGGCAAAGGCTCGGCTCAGCAGTGCGCGCGTCTGCTCCACCATCAACCAGCCGGCTTCGGGAAGCAGCCGGGTGTGGACAGCGGAGAGCGCGCTGTACCCCCCGTGGCGGATCGCTTCGGGCGTGGGCACGTAGCCGATGTAG
>JAHDWG010000145.1 GCA_023384495.1 Caldilineaceae bacterium | reverse complement strand
AGGGGGTGGGGTGTGGTTTTCTTAACGCCCCACCCCCTACGCCCTACCCCCCAAAACACAGGAGAAGAAAATGACCAAACGAGTAAATTTCGACCTGACCGGCAAGGTGATGATCGTGACCGGGGCCAGCAAGGGGATTGGCAAGGCGATTGCGCTGGCTGCGGCGGAGTGGGGCGCTGATCTGGCGCTGGGCAACCGCAACGTCGAGGAGGCGCAGCCGGTAGTGGAGGAGTGCCGCGCCATGGGGCGCCGCGTCGAGGCGTGGCCGCTGGATCTGGCCAGCGTGGCGAGCATCAACAACTTTGTCGACAATGTAGCGGCGGCGTTTGGACGCATCGATGTGCTGGTCAACAACGCCGGTGTCAACACGCCCAAACCGGCGCTCGACTACACCGAGGACGAGTTCGACTTTATCGTCGATGTCAACTTCAAAGGCGCCTACTTTATTGCCACGGCGGTGGCGCGCAAGATGATCGAACAGAACATCGAAGGGGCGATCATCACCATCAGCTCGCAGGCCGGCGTGGTTGGTGGCCCGCTGCGCACGCCGTATGCCTCGGCCAAAGGGGCGGTCGGCCAGTTTACCCGCTCGCTGGCGGCCGAGTGGGCGCCCAACAAGATTACGGTCAATGCCGTAGCGCCTACCTTCACCCGCACGCCGATGTTGGAGGCGGCGGTCAAAAACCCGGCCTTTGCCAAGAATCTGGAGAAGGTGCCCATGGGGCGTCTGGCCGAACCGGAAGAGATCGCCGGGGCGGTAATCTACCTGGCCTCGCCTGCCGCCCGCATGACCACCGGCCAGATCATCTGCGTGGATGGGGGCTATACGGCGGTTTGATGCCGACGAGTTGATAGTGACGAGCGGCTCGAACCGTGCTGCTCGATGTTCGTCCCCCTATTTCCGCTCCGAGTTCTTGCCCGACAGCCCCGACAGACGCATCCTGAGGAATGCGCTTGTCGGGGCTGTCGGGTTTATCTTTGTTTACTGCTGCAACACAAGCGCCAGATGGACTTTGAGCGGCAGCGGGTCATTCCCGTCAAAAACCACTAAGTTCCGTGTAACGCTGGGTGCAGGGTTGAATGTCCCGTCACCCGCCTGAACGGCGGTGATGCTGCAGGTTCCAACGGCTATGAGGGTGACGACGCCATTCTCAACCGTGCAGACCGTCGGGGTGTTGCTGGCAAAGCTCACCGGCAGACCGGATGAAGCCGTAGCAGTGAGCACGATTGGCGCTGTGCCAAGCAGCTGATTGCTCAACGGCGCAAAGCTGATGGTCTGGTCCTGTTTGGGCGCAGGCGGCACATCATCGTCGGCCGGTTGCACCCAGGCGTTGACCCGGATACAGCTCTCGCCACGCGGCCCGGCGCCGATGACCGGGTCGCTCCCCAGCGCGGCGCTCAGCCGCACCACGCCCGAATGGAAGCCGGGAGTCAACCCGCTGCTGTTCAGCGCCACCTGCACCTGATCGCCCACCACCGCCGGCTGGATCCAACTCTCGGCGCTGCTGGCCTGCAATTGCAGATTGCCGCCGCCGGAATTCAACCATTGCACAGTCTGCGGCGCAGCGTCACCACCGGGTTGCAGCTTGACCGTAAAGCGCAGTGTATCGCGCTCCAGGCTTAGACGCGGCTGGGTGTAGGCGCCGGCAAACTCGCTGGCAGAGAGCGGGTCGGCGCCGGCTAGCTGCTCCTCGCCATCGCTGGCGCCGTCGTTGTCGCTGTCCTGGTCATTGGGGTTGCTGCCCAGGGCATATTCGGCGCCATTGGTCAGACCGTCCCCATCTGCATCTTCATTGGCGCTGCTGACGCCGTGGGCCGTGGCCCAGTCGTCGGGCAGACCATCGCCGTCGCCATCGACGCCGTTGCTGACCACCACCCGCACCCGCTCGGTGGGCAGGCTGGACCAACCGTCGCTGTTGAGCGCCGCCACCTGAATGTCATAGGTCACGCCTGTCTTCAGGTCGGCGAGGGTCGCCGCGGGGCCGGCCACCTCCACTTGTCCTGCCGGCGCGAACTGGGTTAGCTCGACATAGGTCAGCCGGTAGCCCGCCGGGGTTGGGCCGTCGGGATTGAGCTGCCAGCCAAAGCTGGCGCTGGTCGAACTCACGCCCGTCACCGCCAGGTTGCCCGGCTGCAGCGGGACCGGGTTGCTCGTCCCGTCGGGCACGGCGAAGACCGCCGCGGTGGGCGCGCTGGCGTTGCCGTTGATGTCAAGCGCGGCCACATCCACCCCATACTGTTTGCCGTTGTCCACGGCGATCAGGTAGAGCTGGGGCCGCTCGCCATTGGGCGCTGCGATCAGCTTCTCGTTTTGCACCAGGAAGCCTTGCGGCAGCGCATCGGGCCGGCGGATGCCCCAGCGCACCAGATAGGCCGCTACGTCGGGGTCGGGGGTTGCGTCCCATTCCACCAACAGCGCGCTGTCAGAGGGCGCCGCACGCAGGCCGATGGGCGTGGCCGGCGGCGTCACGTCATTGACCCGGATCGTGCCCGTGCTGGTAAAGACAACCGTGCCGGGGAAGCGATTGGGGTCAAAGGCGCGCGCCGTGGGTAGGCCATTGGGCTGCGGCAGACAGAGGTTGTCGGGGATGCTGATCTCCCCCTCCGGCAACTCGTTGACGCCATCATCGACCACGGCTCGGATGCGATAGTCGCCGTTTAGCAGCCCGCTCGTGTTCCACTGGAAGCTGCCGGCACTGAAGGGCAGGTTCTGCACAATCGGCGCGCCCATGAGCAGGTTGCCCGTGATGGTCCCCGTCTGCGAGAGCGCCTCGCCATTGCTGAGCGTGCGTTCGTAGAAGAGGCTGATGGTGGCCGGCTCGGTCACATCCGCCGGGACCTCCCAGGTGATGTTGTAGCTGTTCGCACCCGGCTCGCCCACGGCAGCCGGCGTCAGGAAGCGGCCGTGGTTGCCTGGCGTACCAGGTGCGCCCTTGTTGGCGAAATAGAGGAAGCGATAGTGCTCAACCCCCTCTTCGCTCAGGTTGCTCAGCCGGGCCTGCCACACCCCCTGCTTGGGCTGCTGGAGCCCAAAGAGGCGGATGTTGGGGCTGCCGTCAGTCTGGCCGTTGTGGGCCGCCACGGTATCGACGCTGAGCTCCACGCCATCGGGGTCGATCAGGGTGAGAATGGGTGAACCTGCCTGCCAACTGGCGGCAACGAGAATCTGTTCGGCGCTGGGCGAAACCGTGAACGGGATCGTCGCCACGCCGCTGACTTTGGCGGGCGCTACACCTACGTTGAGCGCACCCGTGGCCGCGGCCATCACCAGGCCCCCGCCATATTCGTCGATGAGCAGGTGGTTATCGTTGCCCAGGATAAAGTCCAGCCCCTTGTCGAAGCCGTAGTAGATGCCCACATCAAAGCCGACGATGACGATCTTGCCTTTGATGCCCCACTCATAGCGGGTGCAACTCTTGTTGGTGCAGAACTCGCCAAAGGCCACCTCAATGCCAATGCTGATGTCGGCCGGTGGCACCAGCCACATCACGGCGCTCTCTTCGATGGTGATGGTGGCGCCGATCTCGCCGGCAAAGTGCATTTCATTGTTGTCGGGCAGCCACGAGTAGCGGTTCTGCCAGCCCTGCCCTTGCCACATGTGGGCGCGGGCAAAGCCGCGGAACCAGCGACCCAGCCGCACGTTGATCTCAAAGCCGGTGTCGAGCGGGCTCCACGCCACCCAGAGCCGGCCATCGGCATCGACCACGCCCAAGACCGTGCCGCCGCCGCCAAACTCAAAGAGGCCGCGCGTGTCGATGGTCACTTCACCGTAAGCCTTGAAGATGCCGCCATCGCCGCCCGGTGCGGCCTGGAAGTTCAACCCCACTTTGATCTGCGTGTAATCGGGGAAGATGTCCACCGCACCGCGCAGCCCGGTGAGAAAGAGGCCGCTGTTGCCAATCGGCACGCCGAACGGCGACTCGAAGCTAAACTTGACGCTGCGCAGCGAGGTTTCGCACAGCATAAAGCCGGCGCTGATCCCACCGCTGCCCCCGGTATTGCCGATGTTGGGCAGCGTCATGGTCGTCTCACCGCGGATCACCCAAACGTCCGGCCCGGCGCCGCCACACTGGGTGAAGTCTACCGTCACGGTAGCCTTGTAGGCGTCGAAGCTGAACTCTTTGGCAAAGGCCTGATTCGTCCCATTCACCATGTTGGGATGGTCGCTGCTGTAGACCTCCATCACGCCGGCCGCGTTCATGAGCACTGTCTTGGCGTCCACATTGGTGTGGACATCGGGCATGGACCAGGCGCGGTCGAGCTGGCCGTTGGCGACGTCGTTGGGCCCGCGCAGGTCGAGACAGTTGGCCGGGCAGAGCACGCCCAGCGCCGGCATGGGAATCCCACGCGGCAGAATCACCAGTTGCACCGGTTTGCTGGCGCCACCCAGTTTGGGCGGCTGCGCCACGACGGCCGTCCTGGCGCGGATGGCGATGAAGATACGTCCGCTGTCGCCGTCGGCGGGCGTGGTGTCCAGCTCCAACTGGTTGCCCAGGTCCAGCAGCAAGCTGGCGAAGGTCGGCAGAGCGGGCTGGTTGGCCGCCTCGGCGATGGTGCTGGTGAGCGACGGCCAGCCACCGGCATTGACCGACCAACTGGCGTTGAAACGCACTGTCACCAACTGCTGTTGGCCGACGGTGCGCCGCACACGGGCGCTGCCGGTTGCCGTGCTGACCGTATTCGGAGCAACGACAAATTGCTCCACCTCCAGGTCGCCGGCCTGACGGTCGGCAATTGGCCACGGGTCAAACTTGATCTGGCCGCTGCCCAACGGGGCAGGACGGAGCCCTGCCTCAAGCGTAGCGTGCGGATGGCTCATGCGCCCCTCGAAGACATTGAAGCTCTTGAGGAAGGGCACGGTCGTGGCGCCCGGCATTGGACATTCCACCAGCCGGACCTTGGCCGGCATCGCCTCGTTGCCGTTTTCGCTGACGACCATAATGTTGCCGTTGGTCTTGTTGTAGGTGATCTTGCCGCCGACAGCCACCACCGTGAGTGGGCGGAACTGGGCGCCCACCTTGCGCGGGCCGATCATGGGTGCGGTGTCACCGACGACGCTGCTGACCGGATTGGTCTCGTTGGCGCTGCTCCAGTCGCTGTTGTTCCATAGGCCATAGTCGTTGGTCTCGCGATAGTAGGCAGCCAGACTGGTGGTGCTGGGGCAGACCACTGCCTGGCAGCGACCCGTGTTGGTGGGGAAGGCGCCGGCCGGGCAGGCGAGCACCTCCACCTCCAGGCTGTACTTGACCGGGACTACGGTGAAGTCACAGAACTCCTTGCCGCACTCTTCCTCATTGTAGGTCGTCAGATCGGGCCCATTGTATTGAATCACGAGGGCGTGATTGCCCGCCTGCACATTGTCCACATCCAACGAGGTGAACAGGTTGGGGTTGAGCGCAGTGGGCACGCCGACCGTCTTGTCCCCCAGGCTCGAATTGCGGACATCGCCCATGCTGTTCACGCGCACGACCCTGGCGACAAATCGGTTGGCAAACTGCGTGACCAGGTTTTTGGGGCGCGTGCCATCGCCGACGACGCCAATGCGGATGGCGGCATTGCTGCCCGGCGGCAATTGCAGGTCCCAGAGCGCCATGGGGTCGGCGCTGTCGAACTGGTAGTTGACCGTCTGTTTGACATTGAGCGGCGCAACGATGCTCTCTGCCTCCCCCACCAGGCGGATGTCATAGCCGGTGGTGCGGCCTGGTTGGGCATTGGCCGCCGGGCTATAGGTGGTGCGCAAGGGCAGCTTCTGCTGGAAGAGCGGCGATGATTCGCCGCGCCCGTTGAGCAGCAGATAACTCACCTGGCCTTCGCCGCTCATGCCCTGGCTGACCGAGAACGAGTCGTTGCTCGAGCGCAGGTCAAGCTGCATCGTGCCTGTCAGCGGGACCTGGTAGATCTCGCCGATCTGCGTGGGGGGATTTTTGCCGATGGGCTGGCGGAAGCTGCGCGCCGCCACGGCCTGCCATCTATCCGGCGGCACATCCACCCGGTAGCGATGCTCGGCATAGTAGTAGGGCGGGTTGAGGTCCGCCTGTTGCGGCAGCTTGTTGCCCGGAATGCCGTAGGACAACACGTTGCCACCGCTCGGTGTGCTTTCGAGCAGCGTGGTCTCGCTGTGGTAGAAGACCACTAGACGGATGCCGCCCGTTGCGCTGGGCAGAAGCTGGGGATCGTCCTCGGCGCCGTTGACCTGGGTGTTCTCCAGGTCGGGGTGAAGGTCCCAGGCGTCGAGCGCCATATCGTACTCCAGCGAGCCGCAGAGGAGCGTCTCTGGCAGCAGGAGGGGGCTGGCTGGGTCACAGAACTCATTTTTCAGCCGCAGCAGGATGCCAGGGTTGCTGACAAAGGGGCTGCCGTAGATGGGCAACCAGCTTTTGGCCTGCGTTGTCACATCCCACTTGACGCCGGGGTGACGCTTTTGGCCGGCGCTGTAGGCGGTCAGTTGCGTCCCTGGCTCAATGGGTGTGTTGAGATTCACCGCGGGTTCACCGCCGTTGATCCAGTTTTCGTTCTGGAGATCGTAGGCGGCAATCTCGCCATACAGCCCGCCAATCTTTTCCAGGCGCAGGCGGTGGTAGCCAGAGGGCACGGCGTAGAGCCAGGCGCGGTCAAGTTGGGCGCCGGGCGGCATAAGCGGCAGGTCAAAGCGGAGGACGGCGCGCGTGGCAAAGTTGCGGTTGCGCCCCACCCAGAGCCGGTTATTCACATAGCGTAAATCTTTGAAGGCGTACCCGGTGGCGGGGTCGTAGGTCGCCTCGGCGATGAGAAAGGGCCGCCGCATCTGGAAAAGCGGGTCGATGATCACCGGGAACTGGCGCTCCGGTGCGGCCAGCCAGGACCACGGCGTGCGCACGCGCAGTTCGACCTGGGCCGGGTCGGCGCCCGTTGTGACTTGGTAGTCGCCTGCCACCGCCTGGGCGCGGTGGGCCTGCTCGTAGGTGCTGGGCGGTTGGAGCATGAGTTCTTCACCGCTAGCGTCGCGGAAGACAAGCAGATCGCGGGTTGTATAGCTGCTGTTTGGGGCAACTGGTTCGCCCTCGACCAGCAGCGTTGCACCGGGCTGCAACTGCAACTGCACACGCACATCCAGCGTTGCGGGTGTAGACTGCCACGGGTAGACGGTCGGTAGGCCGGGCAGACGCAGGGTATATTCCACCTGGCCGGGGCCGCTTTGCCACTGGTCATGGATTGCCATTCCCCGGGGGACGAATGGGATTGGACCCGCCGGGGTCCAGCCATCGTGATAGCGGACAGTAGAGCTATCCTCACTCGGCACGCCGGGTTGCGGGTTGCTGTGTGGCGTCGAGAGCGTGCGGCTGTGACCGGCGGCGTCCACGATTTCGAGCGTCTGCGGTTGCCAGCGCAGGTTGACACCGGCGGCG
Organism: Caldilineaceae bacterium; assembly: GCA_023384495.1. Classification (GTDB taxonomy): domain Bacteria; phylum Chloroflexota; class Anaerolineae; order Caldilineales; family Caldilineaceae; genus CFX5. Next base: position 8,348 of record JAHDWG010000145.1, on the reverse strand, counting down.
CTGAGGGTGGCCGCACTGGTGGAGGGGTCGAGCGCCGTCCGCACGGTGTTGGTAGCGTTGACCCAGCGACCCGCCACCTGTTGATAGGCGGGGTTGATCCGCTGCCAGGCGCCATCCTTATCCAGATAGTGCAGGGGAGCGACATCCTGCACCAGTGCATAACGGCCATCGCCCAGGTCAAAGGTGGCCGTATCTGCCGTGCGCAGGGCAGGCACTTCCGGCGTCCCTTCCAACTCGGGTGGGAGGGCGTAGGGCGGCGCCAGCGAAGAGTCGGGCGCCACCGGCGCAACCGAAGTAAGCGGCTGCACAAAGGAGCCGGTGCTCGGCAGCGGTTGAGGGGCAACCGTCGGGCGGACGATTCCGGCCAGGGGTTGTAAGAGCAGGCTGGCGACCGCAAGCAGCGCCAGCAGCTTCTCGGCAAACCCCAGCCTGAGCAAGGGGAGAGGGATAATAGATTGGAAATACATGGGTGACTCTCCTAAATCAATAGCGAACGTTCAACTGGCGTTCGTCTGCATATGGGGCAGAGGATAGGCGTCAACCCATGCGGTTGGCATGTAACAAAAGAAACATCTTCTGGTTGAGTGGTTGAGCGGTGCGTTGCACTCGGAGAGTGCGATGCACCTTTTCGGGTTGCCCGGCGTCAAAGGTGCATCGCACGCAAGCGTGCAACGCACCGCTCAAGCCGGTGGCGCGCCAAAGAGCACGCCGGTTGCGCCGCCGTGCAACAGAGAGGTTATCGGGTTTTTGGGTGGTAATTTTGCGCTGTGGTTGTCGCCTGCCCCTTGCCGCCCCTCACCCGCTCAAGGGCATTCGGCCCTTGCGCAACCGGGCGTATAGGTGGCGGGTGCGGTCGCCCAGCCAGGTCAACGGCTGTTCCAGGTCGGCCAGGGTCTTGAGCACGACAAAGGGGGCCAGAAACCAGATCATCTCAATGGCCGCCAGCCAGACGCCGATAAAGACGGCCAGAAAGAGGAGAAAGACGCGGCCGAGACTCTTTTCAAAGTGGGTCTCGACCTCAGGTAAGGCCAGGGGTTGCCGAAGGATCAGGTCGGTGACAAGGCCGACCAATAGAAAGATGCCGATGGGGATCAACCCGGCGCGCAGGGCTGGCAGATCCAATGGAAACCCCATGAAGAGGAACAAAAAGGCGGCCATAAAGACCGTACAGCCGCCGCCAAAGCCGGCGACGATTATCAAATAAGTCTGGAGCCATTCACGCCGTTTGCGGAGTTCGCCTGGGTCCAGTTGATCGGCGGGTGGCCGCAGCAACTGCACCCGCAAAACGATGAGGGGCACTGCCAGCAGCGTCTCCAGCAGATAGAGGATCATCGCCGTCTCTGCGGCCCAACCACCCCAGAACCAGCCCACCACCGGTACGGCCGTCACCCCCAGCCCAGTGCTTGTTGTGGTAAACAGGCGGATTGTTGCTTTTGTCGCCATTGCCGGCTCCATCAAGTCTCTTGACGATTGTTATATTCAGCCGGTGAAGAACGCTGGTGAGAAGCTGTCCGGCCTGCAATCACCCCGATGATGGCCCCGGTCAGCGCAAAGAGCGGGATCACTGCGAGAACGACGAAGTATCCTCTGGCGCCTTCGAAGTCTGTGACGCCCAAGGCCAGACCAATGGCGTCGCCCAGAAGCGCGCCCAGCGCGCCGCCTAGCAGCAGGCCGGCCAGCCCTCCGATCCAAGGCCCCAAGCGGCGGACGAAATGGCGGGTTTCGCCCTGGCCCAACAGCCCAGCGAGGATGATCCCATATGCCAGCGCCTCAACCAGGCTGCTTACAAACCGGACAAGCGCAAAGATCCAGGTGAGGTCGGAGGCGGTGGCGCCGCGGTCGATCATCAATTGGGGCAGCGTGACCGTGATCGCGGTCGCCAACAGGCTGTGGGCCAGGAGGAGCCCAAAGGCCCAGACAACGCTGCGAGCCATCCGCGATGTTGGCGCTGTTTGGCGCATGGCGAAGATGAGGCCCGCCACCAGGATGATCAGTACGGGCAATTGGGGAATGAGCGATGAGATATAACTTGCAATGATCGTGAACATGGTCTCCCTTATGAGGGCTTTCAATCGTGCGGTTGCTTTGAAAACTGGACTTGGTGCTCTTTTTTACAACCAAGTTGTTTGACGATTGGTGTTCATGCCACCAGTCGGTCTGCAAAGTTTCTTTGTTAAAGATGCAGTAGCGAGGATGCTTACCCCTTCGAGTGACTTCGGTTTTCAAATAGAGTTCAGTATTGCTGTCGGCCTGTGACCAGTATAATCGTCAACCTCGGCTGGTTGAAAGGATCGAAAGACACATTAGCGGTTGAATGTAATGCGGGCGGTGGGGCCGCAGAGCAGAATAGCGCGGACGGGATGACAGAATGCGTCGCGCTCCACGGTTTTCTCCGGCGCTATCATGCGGCGCACAATTGCCACAAAACAGAAAAAGCCACGTTGTAGTTGCAGCGATGCCGTTGTATACTATGGCGAGTTGTGTAACGTGGTCTGTGCCAAAGGCAAGATGCGACCGCGACAGCATAGAGTGAAACTGAGCAGTACACCTTCAACCAAGACAGGAGAGAGCATGGCAAACAAACTGCGCGCCGGCGTCATTGGCTCCGGCGGCATCAGCAGAAATCACGTCTCCGGGTACATCAAATCGGAGCGTAATGATGTAGTCGCCCTCGCCGACATCAACGACAGAGCCAAGGATGATATGGACGCCCGTTTTGGTCTCAAGACCAAACATTATACTGACGCCCGCAAGATGATGGAAGAGGCAAATCTGGATGTCGTCTCCATCTGCACCTGGCACACGGGGCACGCCACCTGGACGATTGCGGCGGCGGCCTACAAGCCCAAGGGCATCATCTGCGAAAAGCCCATGGCCGACACCTTGGGCCGCGCCGAGCAGATGATCATTGCCTGCCGTCGCAACGGGGTCAAACTGGTCATCGGCCATCAGCGCCGCTTTCTACCGGCCTATACGCTCGCCAAAGACCTGATTGCCCAGGGCGCAATCGGCCAGGTGCAGCATATCACCAGCTATGGCTGGCAGGGGATGCCCAACTACAGCTCGCACCAGACCGACATGTACCGCTATCTGCTCAGCGACGAGGAGTGCGAGTGGGTCATGGGCAACATCGAGCGCAAGACGGACCAGTATGAGCGCGGCACTCGAATCGAGGACTGCGCCATCGGCGCGTTTCGGTTCCGCAATGGCGCCAACGCGCTCTTGCTCAGCGATGTCACCGATATTGTCTACCAGGGCGCGCTGATCTATGGCAGCGAGGGCCTGATCAATATGACCACCGAGCAGTTGCAACTGCTCAACAAGGATACCGGCGGCCGCTGGGAATTGCACGTGCCCGACGGCAAGTTCTTCACCGTGGCCGAGAAGGGCGACCGCTTTGAGTGGGAAGAGGGCGGCGCTGGCCAGGCTGATGAACTGGCCGACTGGATCGAGGGCAAGGTGGACACACATCGTGGCCGTGGCGAAAATGGTTACAAGGCGCTGGAGATGATCCACGCCGTCTACGAATCAGCGCGCATGCACGAGAAGGTGATCATGCCCATGCGCACCAAGGTCAACCCGCTGGAGATCATGGTTGAATCAGGCCATCTGGTTCCAGAGCGGCCGGGCCGCTATGACATCCGCGCCTTCCTCCTGCGTGGTGAGCGGATGACCAACGATGATGCTCCGGCGCGTGAGGAGTAAAATAGCGGAACACAGAGAGCACAGAGGAGGCTCAGAGAGCGCAGAGGGTAAAAGGGGAGGCTGACGGACTTATCTCTTTGCTTTTCTCTCTAGGTGCTCTGTGGCTGCTCGGCGTTCTGGTATGATGGATGCACAGCGCCGAACTCTGTGCATCTCTGTGTTCCGCTTTTCAGTTCTCTGTGTTCGTAAGACGGGCGCAAAGCGCCAACCGCACTTTTAGGAGGCTGATATGGCACACTTGACCCCAGAACAGGTTGCACGGTTTGACGAAGAGGGGTATCTGCTGGTCGAAGGGCTCTTTGACCCGGAAGCAGACCTCGACCCGATCATCGCGGAGTATCACGGCGTGTTGGACCGGCTGGCCGAGGAGCTCTATCTCAAGGGGGAGATCTCTTCGCTCTACGCCGATCTGCCCTTTGGCCAGCGGCTAATCGAGATCTACAAGGAGAGCGGCAAGGTCCACGCCCAATATTTTGATTTTTCGCTCCCCCAGGCCGATGTCAAGGAAGACACCCCCTTCTGGGCCGGGCCGGCTGTCTTCCGCACGCTGACCAACCCCAAGTTACTCGATGCCGTCGAGTCGCTCATCGGGCCGGAGATCTACTCGAACCCGGTACAGCATGTGCGGCTCAAACCACCCGAACACCTGACGCCCAAGGCCGAGAACGGTCATGTCCAACTGGGTAAGACACCGGTCCACCAGGATAACGGCGTGGTTTTGCCCGAAGCGGACCATACGAATATCTTGACCGTCTGGTTCCCATTGTGGGACGCCACGGTGGACAATGGTTGTTTGGTGGTCTGGCCAGGGAGCCACCGCCAGGGCCTGCTCGACCACTGCCCCAGTGTGGGGGGGTTGAAGATCCCGGGCAAGCTGCTCAACGGAAAGGCCAAGTCGGTGCCCATGAAGCGTGGCGATGTGCTCTTTCTGACCAAGTTAACCATCCACGCCTCGCACTCCAACCATAGCGATAACATCCGCTGGAGCTTTGACCTGCGCTACAACCCTATTGGCCAGCCGACCGGGCGCGGTTATTTCCCCGGTTTTGTCGCCCGCAGCCGGCAGAACCCGGCAAGCGAGTTGCACGACCCGGCCGAGTGGTATCGGCTGTGGGCGGACACACGTTATAAGCTGGCGACAGAGGGGGCAGGGGCGTTCAATCGCTGGGGCGCGGACAACCCGGTTTGTGCGTAGGGAATCAGTAGAGATCAGGAATAAAGCTGTCAGCGGATTCGGGGAACAGATTGAACGGATGCTATTTGTGCAAAATCCGTTCCCATTCATCTGCTTGGGGACGGATTCAGGGCAGGAGTCCGCTCAATCCGCTCCTCGAATCCGTTGACAGTGGTTTTTCCGCCGAGGGTTCTGCAACGTAGTGGCCAGGTGCTAATCACTTGAACCAGGAGCATTCATGAGCAAGATTCGTATGGCGCAGTATGGCACGAAGCACGGCCACGCTGTTTCTTGGATTGCGTCGATGTTGAGCAATCCACAAGTAGAATTGGCCGGCGTCTATGAGCCAGACCCCGTGCGCCGGCAGGAGTTGATGGAGAACGACACGGTCTTCCGCCAGGTGCGCCACTGGTATCACAGCGCCGAGGAGATGCTGGGCGACCCGACGATCAAGGCCGTTACCTCCGAGGGGCTGAATGCCGAAAGCCTGGACCAGACCGAGCAGATCGTCAATGCGGGCAAGCATGTGCTCTACGACAAGCCCGCCGGCGACAACTGGCACCAGTGGCAGCGGATCGTCCAACGCGCGGAGGAGCAGAGCCTGGTGCTTCAGATGGGCTACATGTTCCGCTACCATCATGGCTTTCGCCAGGTGGCCGAGTGGGCCCGGTCTGGCCTGCTGGGGCAGGTCTTCTCGGTGCGGGCGCACATGTCCACCAACATCCCAGCCGGGCGTGAGGGTACTGGATACAATACACGCGACACCATCAGCCGGCACCACGGTGGCATCTTTTATGATCTGGGCGGCCACATGCTCGACCAGGTGGTCTGGCTGCTGGGTCGGCCCAACAAGGTGACGGCCTTTCTGCGCAACGATACGACAGACGCCATCCCTGCGTTCAAGGACAACACGCTCGGCGTCTTTGAATATGACAAGGCGATTGCCATTATCGACATCGCGGCCATGGAAACCCGCCCCATGGCGCGGCGCTTTGAGGTGTACGGCACCAAAGGGAGCGCCATTGTCGTGGAGCCATTCGAGCCGGCGCACACGCTGCGGCTCTGTCTTGAGGAGGCGGGTGGCGGCTACGACAAGGGCCTGCATATGATCCCCGTGCCCGAACAGGGTCGCCAGGAGACGCACGACCTATCGCTGGCCGCGTTTATCGCCACCATCCGGGGTGAACAGCCGCCAGACCGTGGCTATGCGCACGAGTTGTTGGTGCAGGAGACGCTGCTGCGGGCAACGGGAGGCGTGATGGGTGGCTGATCGGTTTTCAGAATGCCGGTTGCAAGATAGAACTGGAGGTGGACAATGATCCAGGTGCTGTATGAATGGAATGGAATCTGGCCCGAAGGTGGGGTTCAAATCCAAGGCCAGTTCATGGGGAAGCCCTTCGCTGGCAAGGTCTTGGTTTCACCTCAGGAAGCAAGACGAAACGCGAACGGCTATTTGAGCATGGATGTGGCGATGGCGATTGTGGCTGACGATCCGATCCTGGTCTGGGGGGAGCGACCTGTCTGGCGGATGACCACAAGTCTATTACTTGCGGATTGGGGTCGGGTTGCACAATTGGGAACAATCGATGTGGATGCCATGACTGGTGATATCATTCCGCTAACTGCTGAGCAAATCGCAGCAATACAGGAGCGAGCGAATGAGCTTGCTACACGTCTCACACTGGAAACAGCGCCGTCAGGCTGATTGCTTGGTTGCCTGCACAGCAATGATTTTGGCATATCTCCAAATACCAGTGAACTATGAGCACCTGATGCGACTGTTGCGTACGATGCCGGTGGGCACCTTTTTTCGGAACTTGCGACATCTTGAATCTGCCTTGGGGCTGTCTGTGAGCGTCGGATATGGCAACACTCAGATTCTACGTTCCTATCTCGACACCGGCTTGCCCGTCATTGCTTCGGTTAACACACAACTTCTGACGTATTGGAACTATCAAGAAACGATCCATGCAGTCGTGGTCACCGGAATCGAACAAGATCGAGTCTATCTACACGATCCTGCGTTTGACGACGCGCCCCAAGAGCTTGCTTTGATCGAATTTGAGGCGGCCTGGTTTGAGCAGAAAGAGCTTTACGCAGTCATCGCGTTGGTGTAGTCGCTGATATTCGTTTTGGAATTCAATCCCGTTCTCATCCGGGGGAGGTCGAAAGGCCAGGTCCGTTCCCAAAAACTCTCTTGGGGTCGTTGCAGACGTTCGTATTCTTGTATCGACAGCAGCACTGCTACGGGTATTCCCCGCCGCGTCAACTGGATGGCGCTGTCTTGTTCAACGCTTCGGACAAGTTCGTGCAATCGCTTTTGGGCTTCGGCAATCGAGTAGCTCTTGGGCATTGTTCGTTCCTGAGGTGATGGCTATCTACCCAGCCATTGTATTGATCATTATGTAAGGCGCCAAGAAAGGAAGTTCCGATTGGCTCAAGTCAAAATCTACGGGTTGCGCAGTGCGCTCCACCCAAGCCAGAAGGAGATCAGCGCGGCGATCCACGGCGCATTGATGGCGGCGTTTCAGCTACCGGCGGACAAGCGTTTTCAGCGCTTTTTCTATCTGGAACCCGATGAGTTTCTCTACCCGGCGGATCGGTCGGAGCGGTACACCATCATCGAGATCAGCTGTTTCGAGGGGCGGTCGGTGGAGGCGAAAAAGGCGCTTATCCGCGAGCTGTTCGAGCGGTTGGCGAGGGCAGGCATTCAGCCCCAGGATGTGGAGATCACGATCACCGAGACGCCCAAACACAACTGGGGCATCCGCGGCGCACCAGGGGATGAGCTCAGTTTGAACTACAAAGTGAACTTTTGACGCACGGCACAACTTCAGTTCGATGCAGGCGCGCGTGTAGAGGCATCTAGAACGGTGATGCCGACGAGTTGGTCGTCACGGTAGCGCAAAATAAATCCGTCATCAGTCAATACGGAGTTTGTTGCTCGCTGCGGTCGGTAAAAACTAATATACAATACATCTGCTTCAAGATCGTAATCAACCGAAAATTTCTGCTTTGGAAAGTCAATAAGCATCGGCACAGCTTGAAGGACAGAGGGAGGGATTGTAGCAGCTACTGTTTCCATATCGATTTCTTTCGATCAACTTTGTCAGCAAAACAGGCAGTGATGATAAAGCCATCCTGCGCTGAAACTTCACGGTAGATCACAGCGAGGTAGCGCTGATGTCCATAATGCCGAATTGCAATGAGCGAACCGCGATGGCCTGGGACAACAAATTCTGGATTTTCTACAACGTCCAGTACGTCTTCATATAGCCGGCCACGTCATCATGGTTCTCAACGATGTGAAACCAACGCTCGGTTGTGAGACGAATCGGAATGTTGTTGACTGACCAGACTGTGTCCATTTGCAGATTCGATCAGCACGTTAGAATCACCTGTCACTATCCATTGTAACACAACAAAAGGGAAACAAACCAATGGAAAAAATTCCTCTCGCCATCGTCGG
>JAHDWG010000714.1 GCA_023384495.1 Caldilineaceae bacterium | reverse complement strand
GGGGGGATGATCTCACGGATCTCCACCGCGGTCACCTTGATGCCCCAGCGGTTGGTCACATCGTCCAGCTTGCCTTGCAGCAGATCATTGAGTTGGTCGCGGCGGGCAAGGACATCGTCCAGGCTCATATCGCCGACGAGCGCACGCAGAGTGGTCATGGCAATGCCGCGCGATGCGCCCGTGTAATCGGCCACTTCCAAGACCGAGCGGAGCGCATCAACCACTTTCAAGTAGACCAAAAAGTCAATTGATAGCGGCGCATTGTCTTTGGTGATGCAGGTCTGTGGCTCCACATCGAAGAAGACTTCGCGCAGGTCGACGCGTATGCCCCGATCCACAAAGGGGATGAGCAGAATCAGCCCCGGCCCGCGCGCGCCCAGCGCGCGCCCCAGGCGAAAGACCACCATGCGCTGGTATTCCGGCACGATGCGGACGGCAAGCGCCACTAGGATGATGAGCAGCGCCAATACGGCAAGAAAGGTAATCAGATTCCCCAGATTCTCCATCGCTCTCTCCTTGTTTTTGCTGTCATTATTGGATGCCGGCCATGGGCGCCGGTCAATGATTACGTAGCCAAACTCGATGCAGGTGGATCATTCACGTTGGGTTGGGCTTCGCCGCCGGTTGTTGCCTCCTCCGGCTTGGCCTCGCCGGCAGGCGTGACAGGGCTTGGTGGAGCCGCCCCCGCTGTTTGCGCAGCCGCTTCAGCGACAGGTTCGACCAGTAGCGTCAGGCCATCCATGCCCACAATGCGCACCGGCTGCTGGGCGGCGATGGTCTGCCCCGAACGCACCTCGGCGTTCCACAGTTGGCTCTCGAAGCGAACGCGGCCACGCGGCGCCAGCTCCTGGTAGGTGATGGCTGGCTTGCCTAGATATTGCTCAACGCCCGTGAGCAAGGGCGTCTTGCGCGTGCGGGCAAGCTGGGTAATGACCAACAGGACAAAGCCGCCAAAGAGCGCGGTGGAGCCGCCCAGCAGCCACGGGCTAACATGAATGTCGGGCAGCGTGGGCGAGACCGTGCGTAATGGCCTGAACAAAAGCAAACCGCCCAACAGAAAGGCGATCGTGGCGCCAGTGCCCAACACGCCTGTGCCATCGGTATTCAATTCGGCCACCAACAGCCCAATCGCCAGCACAATAAAGGCCACGCCGGCCCAGTTGGTGGGCAGGTTGCCCAGGGCAAAAAAAGCAAAAATGAGCGAAATCACGCCGGTGACGCCGGGGATAAAGGCGCCCGGGTTGTACATCTCAGCAATCAGGCCAATTGTCCCGATGCTGAGCAGGATAAAGGCGATGTCCGGGGTGCTAATGACATGCAACAGCCGCTCGGCAAAGGTCATGGGCGACTCGTAGCGGGGCGCATTGACCACATCGAGCGTCACTTGCCCCGTGGCCGTGGTCACAGTCTGGCCATGCGCCTGTTCGACCAGATGGTCAATATCGCGGGCGATGAAGTCAATGACGTTGAGCTCCAGCGCCTCTTCGCCGGTAATCGAGACGCTCTCGCGCACCGCCCGCTCGATCCACTCAGCGTTGCGCCCGCGCAGGGTGGCCAGCGAACGGATGGTGGCGGCAGCATCATGGACCACCTTGTCCACCATCACCGAGTCCATTTCGTCGCCGCCGAGGCCCACCGGGTGGGCGGCGCCGGTGTTGGTGCTGGGCGCCATGACTGCCAGGTTGCTCGAAACCAGGATGAAGAGGCCGGCGGAAGCAGCCCGCGCGCCGGGCGGCGTCACATAGACGGCCACCGGCACAGACGACCCCAGGATCGCCTGGGTGATCTCGCGCGTCGAGGAATCGAGCCCGCCCGGCGTGTCGATCTTGATCACCACCAGGCGAGCGTCCTGCGCCGCGGCGTCTTCCAGCGCGCGCTGGATGTACATGGCGACGGGCGGGTTGATGACGCCGCGCACATGCAGGATATGCACGGCGTCCTGGCCGGATGTCGCCTGCGCAAACAGACCAACCGGCGCACTGAGCAACAA
>JAHDWG010000144.1:4128-15869 GCA_023384495.1 Caldilineaceae bacterium | reverse complement strand
AGGGACGACAATCGCGGCGCGCAGCCGTGGCTCCTTTTCCAGCCACTCGTCGATCTGCCACTGGTTGATGGCCGTCGCCAGCGACGCCGCCAGGTCCTGATTGTGAACGCTCGCCACCCGATATGCACAGTTGAGGATGCCATATTCCACCGGCTGCGCATCCAACGCCTGCTCGCGCAGCAGCGCCAGGTTGGAGCCGGGCGGGCCATTGGGCGGCTTGGCGCCGGCGCGGGCGGTGGTGGGCGCGTTGGCCGGGTAGTCGTTGGCGTCGGGCCCCACAAAGGCCGACTCGTTGCAGTAGTCCACCCAGTGGTCGGGCAGGTAGGGGTAGAGCGCGCTCAGCGCCGGCAGCTCATTGTGCAGGTCACAGTCGATGACGGGATGTTGCCCCAGCTTGGTCATGGTGTGGTTCTTTCTTTCTCTTACACAGTCATCGGTCAATGTTTGCAATTTGCATTCATTTGACTGTAAAATGCAGTCAATCGTATGATTTTAGGAGGAGGAAATATGTCCAATGTCACGGTCCAGGCGCGAGTCAGTCTTGAACTCAAACAACAGGCAGATGCGCTGTTTGCAGCGCTCGGTCTCTCCACAGCGGATGCCATTCGCCTTTTTCTTCAACAGGCGGTGAATATCGGCGGCCTCCCCTTTCAGCCTACCGCCAAACGTCCAAATGACGAGACGGTAGAGGCGATGTCCGAACTCGAAGCGGGTGGCGGACAGAGGTTTGCAACCACTGCCGAACTTTTTGCTGACTGGAAGCAATAAATGATGCCGCTGTCCATCCGTCAATCGACACGATTCCGGCGCGATGTGAAGCGCTTGTTGCGCCAAGGTGTTGATCTGTCCCGACTCGAAGGGGTGATTGAAACATTGGTCACCTCTAACCCGCTTGATGCACGTTATCGCGACCACCCGCTAGTCGGCAACTGGAAGGGGTATCGGGAATGCCATCTTCAACCCGACTGGTTACTCATCTACCGCATTGAGGGTGATGAGTTGCAACTGGTGCGTACCGGCAGTCACGCCGAACTCTTTGGTCAATGATGTGCATCGCTACAGTTCTAACATTGCCTTCACGACGCCATAATCTGGGTTGAGCCAGTTGGGGAACTCGTCGAGCATCTCCTCGGGCGTGGCGCGGTGGGTGATCCAGGGCCCCAACTGCACCTTGCCCGCCGCGATCTGGCCGATCACGTGGGCAAAATCCTCACCCGTGGCGTTGCGGCTGGCCAGCAACGTCAACTCGCGGCGGTGGAACTCTGGGTCGGGCAGGGGGATGTCGGCCTGCACCAACCCCACGTAGACGAGCGAGCCGCCCTGCTCCACATAGTGAAGCGCCTGCGCCATGGAACGTGGGTTGCCGGTGGCGTCAAAGACGGTGAGCGGCAGATCGCCGCCCAGCAATCGGCGCAGCGCCTCGACGGGCTCGTGGCGTGGGTCTACCCAATCTTGCACGCCCAACTGCGTCGAGGCAAACTCAGTGCGACGGTCGCTCATCTCCATGCCGATGACCTGGGCCCCGGCCAGTTGCGCAAATTGCATGACCGACAGCCCAATCGGCCCGGCGCCGATGACCAGCGCTGGCGCGCCCGGGGGCAGCGCGGCCCGTCGCACCGCATGTGCGCCGATGCAGAGCATCTCGACCACCGCCAGGTGATCCAACGAAACGCCGGGCGCTTTGTGAAGCTTTGTTGCCGGCAGGATGACCCACTCGCGCATGCCGCCATCGGTGTGTACCCCCAGCGTGCGCAGGCTGGCGCAGCAGTTGGTTCGGCCCCGGCGGCAGGCGCTACACACCCCACAGTTGAGATAGGGCTCGACGGCGCAGTGGTCGCCGATTCTTAGGCCGGTAGATTCGGCGCCCGGCCCCAGGTCGATGACCTCCACGCCCAGTTCGTGACCCAGGATGCGCGGATAGGTGAGGAATGGCTGGTCGCCCTTGAAGGCATGGAGATCGGTGCCACAGATGCCGACGCGGCGGACGCGCACCAATGCCTCGCCGTGGCCAGGCCGGCCCGGCGCATCGGTCTCGGTGAGGCGAAATTGCCTTGGCTCGTCAAGAATGATGGTTTTCATCGGACATCTCCGTGTGTGCTTGCGGCGGGGTTTCAAACGGTCTCAGGTTTGGGAGCACCGAACGCCAGCTCGGCCCACCTGCGCACGTCGCCTCGCCCCATCCCATCGAATTAGGCTCGTGGAATCAAGACCATGGAATCAGGATTGTCAACCATTGTAGCTTATGATCGATTTGTTGCAAAAGGGGCGACAATGATCAAGAAAGGGCGATTCTATGCTACACTATGATCGTCCATCGTCCATCGTCCATCGTCTAGTACCCTCGCACGAAAGGAAGCAGCCATGCAATATCGTTCACTGGGACGCACCGGCGTCAAGGTCAGCCCGCTTTGCCTGGGCTGCATGATGTTTGGCGGCAAGACCAATCCCGAAGAGTCGTACGCCATTATCGACCGGGCGCTGGACGCCGGCATCAATTTCCTCGACACCGCCAATGTCTATGTGCGTGGGCGCAGCGAAGAAGTGACCGGGCAAGCGCTCAAACGAAACGGTAAGCGCCAGCGCGTCGTGCTCGCCACCAAGGTCCACGGCCAAATGGACGAGGATGACCCCAACGGATCGGGCAACAGCCGTCGTCACATCATCGCCCAGTGCGAGGCCAGCCTGCGTCGCTTGCAGACAGACTACATTGACCTCTATCAGATTCACCGCCCGCAGCCCGACATCCCCATTGACGAGACGCTGCGCGCGTTGGATGACTTGATCCGCGCCGGCAAGGTGCGCTATGTCGGCTCCAGCACCTTCGAGGCCTGGCAGGTAGTTGAGTCGCTCTGGGCCGCCAAAGAGCATGGGCTGAACCGCTTTGTTACCGAGCAGCCGCCCTATCACATTCTCGACCGGCGTATCGAGCGCGGGCTGATCCCCATGGCGCAGAGCTACGGCATCGGCATCATCCCGTGGAGCCCACTGGCCGGCGGGCTGCTCACCGGTAAGTACGCGCGCAATCAGCCCGCCCCGGCAGACAGCCGCTTTGCCGATTACGAGACCACCCCACGGCTGCGGGCGCGCATGGTGGAGGCGCTCTTTGATGTGGTGGATGGCTTGCAACCCCTGGCCGACGCCAAAGGCTGCACCCTCTCGCAACTGGCGCTGGCCTGGTGCATGAACCAGCCGGGGATCACCAGCCCCATTATCGGCCCGCGCACCATGGAGCAACTGGAAGACAACCTGGGCGCGCTGCCGGTGACGCTCAGCGAGGAAGACCACAAAGTCATCGACGCGCTCGTCCCGCCGGGGCGGATGGTCTCTCCCTTCTACGAAGCGAACTTTGGCCCCCACTCGGAACGGTGGTAGGGAGGCTGGCGACTAGATATGTTCACATCTCAAGTTGGGGTCGCTCTCAATCAGATAAACACGTATGAACCAGGATACACTTCGCTCCCTGCTCGAAGCCGTCGCTGGCGGCAGGCAAGATGTCGACGGCGCCTTGGCGGCGCTGCGGTCGCTGCCCTTTGAGGATGTTGGGTTCGCCACGGTGGACCACCACCGTAGCCTGCGGACAGGCTTTCCCGAGGTGGTCTATTGCGAGCACAAGACACCCGGCCAGGTCGCCGAGATCGTGGCGCGGCTGGCGGCGCGCCACCCGCGTGTGCTGGGCACGCGCGCCACGCTGGCCCATTTTGCCGCCGCGCAGGAACAGACGCCCGATCTGCAGTACCATGAACTGGCGCGTTGCCTCTGGCTGGACCGCGAACCCGAGCGGGAGCGCCACCCCGGGATCGTGCTTGTGGCCGCCGGCACCAGCGATCTGCCCGTGCTCGAAGAGGTGGCGCTCACCCTCGACCTCATGGGCCATCATCCCCAACGCATTGTGGATGTGGGCGTGGCGGGCATCCACCGCCTGCTGCCCCACACGCCGGCGATCCAGCAGGCCAACGTAGTCATCACCGTGGCCGGCATGGAGGGCGCGCTGGCCAGCGTGGTGGGCGGGCTGACCGCTGCGCCGGTGATTGCTGTGCCCACCTCGGTGGGCTATGGCGCCAGCTTTGGCGGGTTGGCCGCGCTGCTCGCCATGCTCAACAGTTGCGCCTCGGGTGTGGCCGTGGTCAACATCGACAACGGTTACGGCGCAGCGTGCATGGCCGCGGCCATCAACGCGCGGATTGTAGATGGGGGACGTTGATCGCGTGCTAACGATTCTCTTTTGGAACTTGAACAAAAACCGTCTGGATCATTCGATTGTGCGGCTTGCAATGCGTTACCAAATCGACGTGTTGACATTTGCTGAATCGACAATTCCATCTGAACGGCTGTTGATCGCATTGAATCAGTCAGGGGAAGCTACCTATCATCATGCGCCAAGTCAGGGGTGCAAGAAAATCCAAACATTCACAAGTTTCTCTGTACAAAACAGTCCCTTAGTGCTTGAGGACGATAGACTGGTCGCTCGTGGCTTGCGCTGGCCGAATGCGGTCAATGACATTTTGTTGGCAGTGCTCCATGGCCCAAGCAGAATGTATTTGAGTGAAACAGACCTGACGACAGAAAGTGCGATTTTTTCTGATTTGGTCAGAACAGCAGAACGGTTGGTCGGCCACGAGAGAACTGTCCTCATCGGTGATTTCAATATGAACCCATATGATACAGGGATGGTCAACGCCAATGGTTTTCATGGAGTCATGAGCAGGCAAATCGCGCTGCGTCGCACCCGTTCGGTGCAGCATAGAACGTATCCCCTCTTCTACAACCCGATGTGGGGGCTCTTTGACGATTTGACACCAGGCGCCCCTGGGACGTTTTATCGCAACGAACCGGGCCATGAATCCTACTTTTGGCATATGCTTGACCAAGTCTTGATCCGTCCAGCGTTATTGGAACACTTTGGACCAGGGAGTGTCCAAATTTTGGATACCGATGGTGAACGGTCGTTTCTCAAGGAGGACGGCCAGCCCAACAAAGGTGAAAGTTCGGATCATCTGCCAATTCTGTTGAGGCTCAATTTGTGAATAAGCAAGAGGTGACAAAGATGGATGATTTATGGCCGGATGAACTAGATGATGCAACCGTGCGTGCGCCAGTCACACTATTGCGCGAACAGGCTGTACTGCTGGGTAAGAAAACGAGCAATTTGATCGAGGCCGAAGTGGAGCTTGGTAGTAATGTGGATGGGAACTTCACCTATCATTTCTTTATCGTGGCGCCGACGCTGAACAATTACCACTATCGCTTGTTTAGTGTGGAGCACACGATTGCCCTCTATCCAGTGCTCATTGACGTTGGAGAGGAGCTGGGCAAGGAATTGGGAATGCCAGCCCAGGTGCAGCAAGCAAGGAATTACATTGAGCAAGCGCATCTTGAGAACGTGCGCTTTATGCAAAGCGCCGGTTTACTCTCCGCCCCCAGCCCTCGTCACTCCTTGGTAGCCCAGACCGAGGAGGCGTTTATGAACACGCTCAAGGCTATTCTTGGCAGCAAGTTCACCCGCCGGGTGATCACGGCGTTGCGCGCCCAGTTCAACATGACCGAACAGCTACAACCGGCCTGAGCACGGCCAGATAGCGCCAGAGGAGTCTGTCTTTTATGGAGTCAACGAACAAAGTGTTCACACCCCACGGGGGGGTATCTCAGCAGCTCGAGCAGAAGCTGGGGGAACTGCAAGCGCTTATCCGCGCCTGTGGCTCGGCGCTGGTGGCCTACTCGGGTGGGGTGGATAGCG
Source organism: Caldilineaceae bacterium (assembly GCA_023384495.1). Classification (GTDB taxonomy): domain Bacteria; phylum Chloroflexota; class Anaerolineae; order Caldilineales; family Caldilineaceae; genus CFX5. Next base: position 10,135 of record JAHDWG010000144.1, on the reverse strand, counting down.
CGCTGGTCATGGCGGTGGCGCACCAGGAATTGGGCGAGCGGGCGCTGGCCTGTATCGGCGTCTCGCCCAGTTACCCGGCGCGTGAGATGCGCGATGCAGTGAAGCTGGCCGAACAGTTGGGTGTCCCCTACCGGCTGATCAACACCGAGGAGTACCTCGACGCCGATTATGCCGCCAACCCGGCCAACCGCTGCTATTTCTGCAAGTCGGAGCTACATGACCAGCTCAAGCGGATCGCCGCCGACGAAGGCTGGCAGGTGGTGCTCGACGGCAACAACGCCAGCGACCTGGGCGACTACCGCCCCGGCATGGACGCCGCGCGCGAGCGGGGCGTGCGCTCGCCGCTCATCGAGGCCGGCCTCACCAAGGCCGACGTGCGCGACCTGGCCCGCCATCTGGGCCTGCCCGTGTGGGACAAGCCGGCCATGGCCTGTCTCTCGTCGCGGGTGCCGCACGGCACGCCCATCACGCCTCAACTGCTGCGCCAGATCGAAGCCGCCGAAGATGTGCTGGTGGAGCTGGGCTTCCAACAGTTCCGCGTGCGCCACCACGGCGAGATCGCCCGCATCGAGCTGCCGCCCGAAGAGTTCGCCCAGGCGTTGGCGCACCACACGGCCATTGTCAGTGGCGTGCAGGCTGCCGGCTATCGCTTTGTCACGCTCGACCTGGCCGGCTTTCGCAGCGGCTCGCTCAACGGCGTTGCGGCGACGGCCATCCCGCTGCTGGTGGATGGGATGTGATGGCATATGATCGCCTATCTTGATACGCCGTCCGGCATCTCCGGCGATATGTTTTTGGGCTGTCTGGTGGACGCCGGGTGGCCGCTGGCCGCGTTGCGGCGCACGGTGGAGGCGCTGGCGCTGCCCGCCGGCAGTTGGTCGGTGGAGGCCGAGGCGGTGATGCGAGGGCCGTTGCGCGCTACCCTGGTGCATGTGCGCGCCGCCGAGGGTGACCAGCACCGCCACCTGGCCGACGTGGCGCGCATCATCGACACGGCTGATCTGGCCGCTGCGGTGAAGGCGCGGGCGCGGGCCGTCTTTACCCGCCTGGCCGAGGCCGAGGCGGCGGTGCATGGGTCCACCGTCGAGGAAGTCCACTTTCACGAGGTTGGCGCGCTGGACGCCATCATCGATATCGTGGGCGTCTGCGCTGGGCTGCATGAATTGGGCGTGACGCAGCTCTACGCTTCCGCCCTACCGCTGGGCGAAGGGTGGGTCAACAGCGCGCACGGGCGCATTCCCGTTCCGGCGCCGGCCACCCTCAACCTGCTGACCGCGGTGGGCGCGCCCGTCCGCCCTGCGCCAGGGCCGGGTGAACTGGTGACCCCCACCGGCGCGGCGCTGCTGGCCGAGTTCGCCATCTTCCGCCAGCCGCACATGCGGTTGCAACGCACCGGCGTGGGGACAGGGCAGAAGGACTTTGCCTGGCCCAACGTGGCGCGTCTCATGCTTGGTGAGGCGACGGAAGGGGGGAGTCATGTTGTAATCGAGACCAACATCGACGACATGAACCCGGAACTCTATGGGCCGGTGAGTGAGGCGCTCTTTGCCGCAGGCGCGCTCGACGTATGGCTGGCGCCGATTCAGATGAAGAAGGGGCGGCCCGGCGTGGTGCTGAGCGTGCTGGCCCCGGCCACGCTTGAAAGCGCGCTGGCTAACCTGATCCTGCGCGAGACGACCACGCTGGGTGTGCGCGTCCACCCTGCGCATCGCCACGAGGCGCGGCGTAGCTTTGCCACGGTCGAGACCCCATACGGCGCCGTGCGGGTCAAGCTCAAGTGGGCGGGCGAGACCGTTGCCGGGGTCAAGCCCGAGCACGCCGACTGTCTGCGGCTGGCGCGCGAGCAGAAGGTCGCAGTTCGGCAGGTCTACGAGCAGGCGATGAGCGCCGGCGTGCGGCGTTTTCTCGCCGCAGAAGGTCCGCGTGGCTGACGTTTCACACGGTTGAAAACCGCGACTGAAAGTGAAAAGGCGCCGCAGTGACTTGATTTTCAGCGCCTGAGGGCGCTTCTCAGTGTCAGTCGCCGACTCAGTGTCAGTCGTTGCCTTGAGTCGTTGCCAGCTTTACGGGTTTGTATCGTAACTGGATAATCTCAGCAGAGGAGATATGGTCATGAAAACAATCGAAAAACGCCCCTTTGGCCGCACGGGCCATATGAGCACGGTGACCCTCTTTGGCGCGGCGGCGCTGGGCCGGGTGACGCAGGCCGAAGCCGACGCCACGCTCGATGTGCTGCTCGAATATGGCGTCAACCACATCGACACCGCGGCCAGCTACGGCGATTCCGAGCTGCGCATCGGCCCCTGGATGAAGCAGCACCGCAAGGATTTCTTCCTGGCCACCAAGACCGGCGAGCGCACCTACGAGAAGGCGAAGGCTGAATTTCACCGCTCGCTGGAACGCCTGCAGGTCGACTCGGTGGAGCTGCTCCAGCTGCACAACCTGGGCCACCCCGACGAGTGGGATACGGCCATGGGGCCGGGCGGCGCGCTGGAAGCGGCCATCGAGGCCCGCGAGCAGGGGCTGGTGCGCTTTATTGGCGTCACCGGGCACGGGCTGAACATTCCTGCCTTCCATGTGCGCAGCCTCAAGCGCTTTGACTTCGACTCGGTGCTGTTGCCCTATAACTATGTCATGCAGCAAAACGAGGGATACATGGCCGACTTTGAGGCGTTGCTCAAGCTGTGCGCCGAGCGCAACGTGGCCGTGCAGACCATCAAGTCGATCACCGCCGGGCCGTGGGGCAGCCAGGAGCGTACCCACAGCGTCTGGTACGAGCCGCTGGTCAACCAGGAGGACATCGACCGCGCCGTCCACTGGGTGACTGGGCGCCCCGGCCTCTTTCTCAACACCGCCGGCGACATCCGCCTGCTGCCCAAGATTCTCGACGCCGCCAGCCGCTTCCAGGCCCGCCCGACTGACGAAGAAATGGCGGGCATGGTGCGCACCCGGCGCATGTCGTCGCTGTTTGCGTAACCGTGAAAGCGCGTATGCGCCGACAATGGCTCCACACCGGTTTGCAACCGGTCGTTATGATTTTTGATGGTTCGCTCAACCACGGGTTGAGCGACATGCTCACGGTGATGGCCAGGTGACCGTCACCGTGAGCCTCAATCTGACGACTGTTTCTTGCTCCATGAGATTGGGGTTACTACGGGGTATAGCGATGACCCTTCCCTTGTTGGGGGCGGCATGATGCTCGCATCGACTCCTGGGCGGATCATTGGCGCGTCCCCGTCACGCTGATCGTCGCTGGATTCCTGTTTATGGGCGCGTCGGCGGCGGTGGTTGCCCCCCTCATTCGCCAGTGGCTAGGTTAGCGACGGGCCACCGTCGGCAAATGCAACTCAAACGGCCCCACGCTCCACATCCCCAATGGATCAAACCCCTGGCTGTTGCCGTGGTCGTCGGTCGCCATCCACTCGATCTCGTTGGGCAGGGCGACGCTGGTTGGGGTATGCAATAAGAGCAGCGCAAGAGCGAATGCCAGACCATAGAACGCTTGCATGATCGGTAGCTTCTTTCTTTGGTTCGTGTCACGCTGAACTGAACGAAAAATCGCACGCTTGATGAAAGAAGCAGCGACACAGCGCGCCGTCCAACCATAGGTCACGCTACCAGCGTGACAAGGTGCGTATGAGCAACCAACAGGGGCTGAAGCGATGCCGTTGCCCTGGTAGGGCGACCTACGAGTAAGGATTCAACCGGGACGCGCTCACGCTGCGGATGGCGCAAACGAGACTGCAAACGCCACCGCCTGTTCGGTGGTGAGCGCCGCGCCTGTGTTCCAGGCGTGGGCAAAGTCCCCGGCGCTCAAACCGGACCGCGCAGCCTGGATCATCTGGGTGTATTCAGCCTGGTCGCCGGGCGGCAGGAAGGGGGGGAGGGCGTCAAAGAGTGTTTGGGCTGCGGAGAGGAGTTGCGCGGCGCGTTCATTTTGACCCCGCGCTAGCGCCACACCGCCCAACCCGGCCAGACAGCGGGCGGTCATATGTTTGTTGTCCAGCGTCTGGCAAAGCGCCAGGCTCTGGCGGTAGCCATCGACCGCGTCAGCCAGGTTACCCTCCACCCGTTCCAACTGGGCGAGGTGATGCAGCGTGATCATGATGCCATCCTTGTCACCCAACTCTTGGAACAGCGATAAGGCTTCGCTCAAGTGGGTGCGTGCGGACGCCCAGGTTCCATTCAACCGTTCCACATCACCCAAGGCTTCCAACGCCCAGGCAACGCCCCGTTTGGCGCCCAACCCGCGTAAGAGCGCCAGGGCCTCGGTAAGCGAGTCGATGGCTGCCCCATAGTCGCCGAGCAGCGTCTCCCATTCGCTTTGACGGCTGAGGGCAAAGGCCACGTCTTCTGCGCGGTTGAGCCGGCGGAAGATCGCCAGACTTTCTTGCAGATAGCTGCGCACCAGCGTCTGCCCGGTCGCTTGCAGACCCATCACATGCACCAGCGAGACCAGAACCGTTGCGACTTTCGCCTGGTCACCCAGGGCGCGAAACAGGGATAGACTCTCCTCGAACTGGGCGATGGCCTCTGTTCGCTTGTGCATGTTATATAGAACCCAGCCAAGCTCGCGCAGGGCCTCGGCGCAGCCACCCGGGTCATCGAACCGGCGAAAGAGGGCTATGCTTTCTTCGAGCATCCCCTGGGCGATGGCGTATTCACCCTGATTTTGGGCCAACTGGCCAGCGGCCAAGAGCGCCCCGGCGCGCGCCCGGCTGGGGGGGCTTTCCGGCGTCAATACCTGCGCCAGCCAGGCGCGGCCCTCGCTGAAATAGCCGCGGATATACCAGAATTCGCGCAGCGCCGCCGCCAGACGCAAGGCCCCCGCGCTGTCGTGAGCGATCAGCCACTTGAGTGCGGTGCGTACGTTGTCGTGGTCGCGCTCGATCTTGTCCAGCCAGACTTTGGGCTGCTCATCCTGGATATGCCGGGCGGCGGCTTCGGCAAAACGCAAAAAGTAGTGGGCGTGGTCTGCTGCGGCTGCCCGCGCGGCGTTGGCTGTACGCAGTTGCTCAAGGGCAAAGGCGCGGATCGTCTCCAACAGCGTGAAGCGCGTCTCGCCACCGGTATCGACCTTTTGGATGAGGCTGTGGTCCAAAAGCGTTTGAAAATCGCCCAAGAAAGCGTGGCGGCGTTGGCCTTCATCCTCGCGGGCGGGCGCGGCCACGGCTGCGGCGGCTGGATAGTCAAACCCGCCGTTAAAAACGCCGAGCCGGGCAAAGAGTTGCTGCACCGCCGGCGCCAGCATCTCGTAGCTCCAGGCAATGGCCGAGCGCAAGGTCTGGTGGCGCGGCGGCAGGTCACGGGGGCCGCCGGTCAGCAGGTTGAGCGAGCCGGCTTGCGGCCGTTGCAGGTGCGCGGCCAGTTGCGCCAGCGAAAACTGGCGTAGACGAGCCGCCGCCAGTTCAATTGCCAGCGGCAGACCATCCAGCCGGGCACAGATTTCAATGACGGTACGGGCGTTCTCCTCGCTCAGGGCAAAGGTGGGTTGAAAGCTCTGCACACGCGCCTCGAACAACGCCAGCGCCGGGTAGCCCCCCAGCCCTCCCGGCGCCGGCAGCGGCCCGGCAGGATCAGGCAGGTCAAACGGTTCGAGTGTCACCTCGTGTTCACCCCGCACCAGCAGCGGTGACCGGCTGGAGACCAGCGCCTTGACTCCAGGACAGCCGCTCAACAATTCGACCAACTGGGGTGCGGCTGTGACAATCTGCTCAAAGTTGTCGAGCACCAGCAACATCGTCTTGTGGCGCAGGTGGTGCTGCAACGTCTGCAAGATCGGCTGTGCGCCCGCTTCCACGATGCCCAGTGTATGGGCAATGGTCGAGACCACCAGCGCCGGTTCGCGCACCGCCGCCAGCGGCACAAACCAGACGCCGTCGGCAAAGTGCGGCAACCGGGCTTGGGCCGCCGCAGGATTGAGCAAACCTGCGTCCTCACTTCGTCTCTGAGCCGCCCACTCGCCAACCGCGATGCTCAGGCGCGATTTACCGACACCCGGCGGGCC
>JAHDWG010000144.1:0-4028 GCA_023384495.1 Caldilineaceae bacterium | reverse complement strand
GTCCAACGCCTTGCGACGCTCTTTGAGCCACTGACTAAATAATCGTTCTGTTGCCATGAGTGTTGCTTGCAGCACGGGGAATCACAACCTGGACAATTGTCAATTGTGGATTGTCAATTGTGAACGCGGCGGTCACGACGAGCACCGGAGTGAACATGCGCGAGGGCTACGCGGCTGTACGACTTTTTGTACGACTGATCGTAAGCGAAAGTGGCTTGCTTGTCCAGTCGCAGGAACGAATGAATCAAGGGCTTCACAAACGTCGCGTCAATTCAGACTTCCGGGAGGCGCCCCAAGCGCAGTTTCTCGACCGAGAATCTTGCTGGGGGCCTCCCGGAAGTCTGGTCGCAACGGACGAACCGGGGCCATGTATGCAGTTCTGTACGACTTTCCGTATGGCAGGACCTCTTGATTCCGGTTTGCACTTCTGATTTAATCATGACAGATGTTCTTGCTCCTCGCACTCCCTCATCGCCGACTGGGCAAGGTTTTGCACCACAAGAACAGCCGAATTTTGTATGCCATTCGTAGCAAAGGAGGCGGGTCTATGTCCCGCATACAGTCTTTTTCTCTCTCCTGGCGCTTTAGTTTGCTGACATTGGTTGCGGTAGTGATGCGATTGACGCTCCCTGCGTTGCCGGTCGCCGCCCAGGCGCCGACGCTGGTCGACCTGGCTGGTGGATCTTATCAGCAGCTTGAGGTTGTCCTACGCGTGGACCGTGCGCCGCTCGCTGGTGAAACCACCGCCTGGACGCTGGCGGCCACCCCGCTGCGCGCTGCGCCGGATCTGACCTTTACCTGGGAACTGCCCGACGGTGGTGAATTGCTGGGCGGCCCGGCGCTGGAAACGGTGGGCGCAGTGGCGGCCAACCAGCAGGTACAGCAGACGCGCCAGGTCCGCTTCCCGGGTGATGGCGTCTACACAGTGCGCGGCCAGGCGACCTATCACCCCAATGCCAGCGCGACGATGACGGCCATCGGGGTGCTCTTTGTCCAGATCAGCGGCGACAGCTCAACCGTGACCGATGTGGACCCGCGCCTTGAGCGCTACACAGCGCCGCACACCAAACCGACCATCGACAAATCGGGGCTGGTGGTGGCCGCCGAGGCTTGGGGGCCAAACGTTCCCCAAGGCTGCTTCTATGTCACCGGCATCTTGACGCGCGAAGAACGCCAGCCCGCCGCCAACCCGCCCAGTTATGTGAATCAGACAGGCTCCGCCGTGCCGGTGCATAACATCCTCGTGGAGATGCGTGAGGAAGATACCTTCTCAGATGACTCCTACGGCTTCTACGTCACCGACGCCAACGGCAAGTTCGAGTTTCGCTTTTGCGATGACGACGGCTTTCTTAACGACGAACTGGAACTCTACTACCGGGTCTGCGCCGAAGTGTGGGAAGGCCCCAACAAGATCGCTCGCATCGAGCACACCAGCGAGCGCGAGCTCTACTGTTGGGATTCGGGCGCCAAGGACTCCGAGGGCGGCACGGTTGATTTCGACGTGGCCGTCTACCGGATCAACCAGAACCAATCTCAGGTCTTCAACATCGCCCACAGTCTCTACTGGGCCTGGAAGTACTGGAACAACAACCTGGGGGCCGGCGCACCCTTCTTCGACCGCACGGTTACGGTCAACTGGGAAGGGGGCAAGGGCAACGGTTCGTTCTATAGCGACACGCGCGGTGTGATGGTCATCGCTGGCGACGCTTCCAGCACCGACGAGTGGGACGATTCGGTGATCATCCACGAGTGGGGCCACTTTGCCGACCACCAGTTTAGCTGCAATCAGAACCCGGGCGGCCCCCATACCCTGCCCGGCAACAACACCGGCATGAACGGCGACAAGCTCTCGTGGGGCGAAGGCTTTCCCGATTACTACCAGAGCGCCGCCCGCACCCTCATGCCTGGCTCTGGCTTTCCCAGCTTTTACATTGATGTGAGCGGCCCCACGGTGGACTTCGAGCCGACCTCCAACCCCGTCAGCCAACTCAATGAGGGCGCGGTCGCCGCCTTACTGTGGGATGTTCTCGACACCGCCAACGATGGTAGCGATACGATCAGCCACGGCGGCGACCGCATCCTGAGGGCCTTCACCGACCCCGGTTTTCGTAATAACACCCAGTGCAACATGGCCCGCTTTCTCAGAGTCTGGAAAGACCTCGGCTTCCCCACCGACGCCGCCACCGCCGCCACCGTGGTGCAGAATGTCAACATTGCCAACCCCTTTGCCGTGACGCTGGCCGCCGGTGTCGAGCCGCTCTTGGCCGGCGCCAATGTTGCCGCCACCGCGGCCGCCGCGCCCTATGACTACCGCTGGTGGGATCAGGTGACGATGGTGGTGGACAACAGCGCCAGCATGAGCCAGCCCGCCGGAACGCCCAAGATCGATGCTGTGAAAGCGCTGATCCGCGAGCAAGTCAACGACTTCACCCGCAACCCGCGCGGGACCGAACACAACCTCTACACCTTCAACGCCAACAGCCTTCTGACTAAGCTGGCGGAAGGACGCTTTTTTCTCGATCAAATCGACCCCGTGCTCAACGGCCTGACCGCTACCGGCCCCGATGCCGGTTGTCCTGTGCGCGCCCTGGATGCGCTGGCGAAGGCGGCGGAAAACAAATACGATGGCCAGGCTTGGGTCTACACCGATGGCGATGCCCAGGCGGGAGCCAGCGCCGAATTTGTCCGCCAACAGTTGACCAAGCGGTTGCTCCTCGGCTCGATTGTGCTGCTGGGCGGTTGCAACAGCCCGCCCAAGATCCAGAGCAACGTCACCGGCGCCGAGAAGAGCTATCTGGGGCTGGCCGCCGATGGTTCGCAATCGGCCGGGATTGTGCCCTATCTGCTGACGGCGCTGGGCACGGGCGGCAATTTTCTCTACGTCCCACCCGACCAACTGGCAAACGCAACCGATATTCTGCGCGCCCAGGCCAGCCACAGCGCCGGCGCTGGCAAATGGAGCGATTATGTGAGTGACCGCTTCACCTACCGCTGGGATCGACTGGAGCCGGGCGAGTTTCAGTGGATCCCCAGCGGCGTCATGGGCAACGCCGGTGCGCTGGGCCCAACCGCACCGCTGCGCATCACCCTGCCGCAGCCATTCAACTTCTATGGCGCCGACAGGGAGGTGGTCGATGTCTACGACGATGGCTATATCCACATGAACCCATGTCTGGTCAATCCCCAGTTTTGTCTCTTCGGGTTCGACCAGTACCTGGACATCTTGCGCGCAAATCTGGTCTGGAACTACATCCCCTTCCCGCCGCGGGTGGTGGCTGCCTCGCCGGATGAGACGCAGCAATACGGCTACCAGGTGCGCGTCTACATCGGCGGCCTCGATGACTGGTATATCATCTCCACCGACGGCGACGCTGATTATGGCAGTGGCGATATTGCGCGCCGGGCCTATCAGGTCTGGCTCAACTTTGCCACGGGCGAGATCCGGTATCTCTATGACCGGGTGCGCAGCAGCGACACAGCCGGCGCCAAGATCGCCGTGGTGGAGCAGACGCCCTTTAGCGCCAACGAAGTCGTCGTCAGCAACCAGGACCTGGCCGGCGCCGCCAATGGACAGGGCTACAAGTTTACCCCGGCGCCGCCACAGCCGAGCAAAACCTACACTGTGGCCGTCGATTCGCAAATCCAGAGCATCGGCTTTTTGCAGACGGGCTACAGCGGCAGCTTTGAGACGATGGTGGTGCGGACGCCCGACGGCGCCGCCGTGGATTGCGCCGACACAGCGAATGTGCTTTGTGTGACCCTCAACAACGGACTGGTGCAATACATCCAGGTCAACATCAACGACCGCACCGGCGTCTGGACCGCCACCATTGATGCCGGCGCGACGGGCGAGGGCACCTTCTCGTTCAACGCCCTGGCTGCCAGCCCGATCCAGCCCAAGGGGTTGGGCAAACATACGCGGGCGCTCAAAGAGCATCGCTTCCAGCTCGACCTGGGCCGTTCCACCGACAACAACATGCTGACCGGCTGGCTGCGCACCGCCACCGGCGCCTCTTTTGGCGCACCCT
>JAHDWG010000143.1 GCA_023384495.1 Caldilineaceae bacterium | reverse complement strand
AATGTCGGCGCCGGCAAAACCGGGCGTCTGCCGCGCAATGACATCCAGATCGACATCAGCCGCCAGCGGCTTCCCCCGCACATGAACCTCCAAAATGGCCCGGCGACCCTTCACATCGGGCGTGTCCATCGTCACGCGCCGATCAAAGCGACCGGGGCGCAGCAGGGCCGGGTCCAAAATGTCAGGGCGGTTGGTGGCGGCTATGATGATGATATTGGTGTCGGTGTCAAAGCCGTCCATCTCGACCAGAATTTGGTTGAGCGTCTGCTCACGTTCATCGTGCGAGCCACCCAGCCCCGCGCCTCGATGACGACCTACGGCATCGATTTCATCGACAAAGATGATGCAGGGAGCGTTCTTTTTGGCCTGCTCGAAGAGGTCGCGCACGCGGCTGGCGCCCACACCCACAAACATCTCTACAAATTCAGAGCCAGAGATGCTGAAGAAAGGCACGCCCGCCTCGCCCGAGACGGCCTTGGCCATGAGCGTTTTGCCTGTGCCGGGCGGGCCTACCAGCAACACGCCGCGCGGAATGCGGGCGCCCAGGGCCGCAAATTTTTCCGGCTCCTTCAAGAACTCGACAACTTCGTGTAGCTCTTGTTTGGCCTCATCATTGCCCGCCACATCGGAAAATGTAATGGTGGGGCGATCCCCCGTAAACATGCGCGCCCGGCTCTTGCCAAAGCTGAAGGCCTGGTTGCCTGCCCCCTGCGCCTGACGCATGATGAAGAAGAAGAAAGCGCCCAGCAACAGCAAGGGTAGCAGCGCCAACAGAATACCGCTCCAGTTCTCCCAGAACTGTGGCTCGGCCACACGAATGTCAACCATCCTGAGTTGTTCGGCGGTTACACCAAGGTTGAGCAGCGTCTGCACCAGACCATCTTCGCTCTCTTTGCGCGACTGCATGAGCGTATCTGCGCCGTCACCCTGACCACGGAGAGTAACGGTGATGCGGTCATCTTTGATGACGATCTGCCGCGCCCGCCCCTCGCGCACGTACTGCGCTACCTGATCGATGCGGACAGCCCTCGCCGCCGAATTGGCGTTATTCGAAAGGGAGGTGTAGAGAAATGCCCCCAGGGCAATCAGGAGTAAGAGGTAGATAGCGCCGCTGCGCATTTTTTTCAGATTCATTCCAGATCCTGTGAAATGTTGCCTGCATATGCTGCATGATTGCGGGGCGAAGGGTAGCGCAATTGCGAATTATTCACTCCCGCCGCAGAAACCGTTCAGGGCGTGCTATCCATAACTTACAAGTTTATCACAGGCCACTGTGAACATCAAACGATTAAAAAATCACAGACTCAATCGCCACCCTACAAGGATCATCACACGCTAATGGTTTGATAAGAGCGGCGAACGGCCCAATTATGGGTGACGAAGCGGCCCGAATGCAGTAGGATAACTTCCACCTATGTTTGTGATTGTTTGACAACCCTGGTTTCACCGGCAGCAAAATCGGTGTTGCCAAAGAAAACTCAGTTTAGAGCGCAGGCTGTAGCGTGAATAGGGTGATTTCGGGACGGCAGTTGATGCGATAGGGCACAGGCCAAACACCCAGACCTCGATTGGTATAGACCTGCTGGTCGCCAATCTGTCGCAATCCGATAGGATATTGCCGACCGTAACGCGGCAGAATGGGCGCATAGGTGCGAAGCCCGTCGGGCCCCGGGCGGAGGGTAGGCACGCGCACTTGACCGCCGTGGCTATGGCCGCTAAATTGAGCTGCAACCGGCGCCGCGCGTTGCAAGACCCGGTCAAAGTAATCAGGCTCATGCGCTAGCAAGAGCGTCGTCACACGCGGTGGTATGTCGCGCAGGGTCGCTTCCAAATCGGGCCGGCCGCTCCATACATCGTCTACACCACCCAGCCAGAGGCCATCCTCCAAGCGAGTCGCCTCGTTGCGCAGCGTCGTCACCCCGGCCTGTTGCAACATCTCGCGCACAACCCGCAAGTTGGACCAATAGTCGTGATTCCCATAGACTGCGTAGACAGGCGCTTGCACGCGACGCAACGGCTCGACCAAACCTTCTGCATAGTCGGCGTTGTCCCCCACGTAGTCTCCGGTGAGAAAGAGCCAATCCGGGTGGAGCTGGTTGACCAGGGTGACCGCCTCGTCGAGCTGTGCAGGGGATGTCATCTCGCATAGATGAAGATCCGAGAGCTGCGCAATCCGCCGCCCGGCCAACCAGTCGGGCAGGCGCGGGATACGCAGGGTGATCTCCTCAATATCGATCCAACGGGGTTCAACGAGGCGAGAATAGGTCAGCGCAGCGACGCCGGTGACGGTCAGGCCGCCAAGCCACTGAAGCAAGCGACGGCGCGTCAACGTGTATGATCGGTTGGGAATGGTCATGCCATTGGTATGGTTCGTGAGTGCATAAATCAGTATAAGAGCTTGTCATGCGTCAAAATCGAATTACGTGTGTTCATCTTCGCCCCCTTATCGCCCCGTTATCGACCCCATTATCGACCCCGTTATCGACCCTGGGGGCTATGCCGTAACCCAGCGCACCTTGTCGGCCACGGGGCGGCGCGAACCGGACGGCGGCGGCGCAGCGGGCAGCCCGGTGTAGAGAAAGCCCAACAGCCGCCCCGACGGCGGCAGGCCGACCACTTCGGCCACATGGGGATGGATGGCAATCGCTCCGCTCGTCCACTTGCAGGCCAGGCCCAGGCTGGTTGCCATCAAGTGCATATTGTGGGCGGCAATCGCCACCGCAGACATCTCCTCCCATTCGGGCATCTTGCCATCGGTGACCATGCCCAGGCTGATCCAGGCCGGGGCCTGCCAGGGACGGTCAGCCTGGACTTGCTGCCCCATCGGGTCGAACTTTTCCGGCGGCGTCATACGGCGATAGGCCTCGCCAAACGCCGTCGAAAGCGCGCGTCGCCCTTCACCCATAAAGACGGTAAAGCGCCACGGTTCGGTCTTCCCGTGGCTGGGGGCCCAGTTGGCGGCTTCGAGCATCAATTCGATCTGTGCCGGGTCAATTGGATCGGGTCGCACTTCTTTGAGCGGCATACTCCGGCGACTTTGCAAGAATTGTAAAAGGTGGTTCGGTTCCATAATTTGCTCCAGGCTGGTTTGGTTTCTATGGTATCATGGTGGGGCCATCACACCAAATTGATCCGCCTGATTGGGTGCATTGTGCTTCGGCGCGCCCGCCGGTCCCATGTTCAGAAATGTGTTCAGAAATGGAGTGATGACAAGATGCTTGCCAGCGCTGGCCGCAAAACGCAGACGAACGAACTGTTTGATGATCTGGCGCCCGATGCGCTCGGTATCCTCATCCCTATCACCATTTTCGTCTTCTGGGCGTGGACCAGCTTTGTCTCGCTCTTTGACCAGATACGGATGGTCCACGGCTATTTGGCCTTGTTGGCGGCGACAGCCTGCGGCCTGGCCAGCGCCCAACTCAGCCAACGCCATTTACAGACGGCTGTCGCCCTGTTGCTGACCGGATTGGCAGCGCGATTATGGAGGTGGTTGCGGCCTATGGCGCGGTCTCGGCGCTCTATCTTTATCTGCCCGTAATCCTCGTGACGGCGATCCTCACGAACCTTGTCGCCACCTGGGGCGCAATGGCGCTGGTCGCGCTCCTAATGGTCACTCGCCCGCCACCGCGGCATACGCCCCGTCCGCTGATCTTGGTCTTGCACTTTACCTTATCTCAACGGCTGGAATGACTTCATCGGCCCGCTGTTCTATCTCAACTCGCCCGAAAAGTCTACCATCGCCATCGACCTGGCGACCTTCCGCAGCGTGATGAACACGCGCTGGGATCTGCTCATGGCGGCCTCGACGGCCATGAGCCTGCCGGTGATCTTGCTCTTCTTTTTTGCGCAACGGTACTTTATTCAGGGGATTGTGAGGGGTGGGGCGACGCTTCCGTTTGAGAGCGCGAACGGTCGGCTGCTTGTCTGGGTGGGTCAAGGGTTTGAATTGTCATTGAACGATCTTCCATATCCGACATCATCACAAGTTGCGGTTGGGTTTATTATACCCTACCGTTACACGACGTGACAACGCCTCAAGCGACTGCCTTTTCCAGGATTTGCTTGCAGTAGTTGTTGAGACTGTCGCCCTCAATCAACGCCCGAATTGCCAGGCGCTCGTGCAGCTCGGGGGGGATCCGAACGACGAACTTGCCGCCGTACTTTTTTGAGCCGTAGGTGGAGGCAAAGGTGTTCCGTCCGCTCCCTGAATTTGAAGCCATTCCTCTACCACTTCGCACAATTCCCGATAGGCTTCGATTTCGTCGGACTGCGGTGATTCATTCGTCAACTATCTTTTTCGCAAAATGTTCAATGTGCCGCTGCCACGCCGTCAAGGCGGTGGCTTGCTGAACAGACGATTCACGCGAACCGGTCTGGGTGAGGATAAGGCGAGCGCCGTGACCGGCGCCTGGCGCCAGTTCCCAACGCACGCGGCCGGCGGGGCAGTCGGCAACCTGCCATTCGTATTCAAGCCTGTCGGGAGCCTCGACTGCGGTGACAAGACCGGCCTGAATTGCACCAGTCGTAAATCCGTTGGGTGGGCGACTACCAACAGCGGGCTCGCTCCCGCCGGTGAGCCTGGCCCAGACCTGGTCGATGGGCCGGGTCAGTTGGCGTTCGAAGCGAACTTGCCAGCCATCAGCATTGGACTTGACGGTTCCTGCGCTCAAGCCCAAAGCGTCGATATAGGCTTCGTGCAGTTGAGCCATTTGGTGACGCCATTCTGGCCCTGCATAGGTGGCCTCGTCGATGGGTTGCCCATCCAACACCTCAGTCATGGCATCCAGGCAGACTTGCCAGCCGGCGGCAAAGCTGGCCGCGCCGGCCCGGTCTGCAAAGGTATGGGTAAAGATCAGCAGGCAGCCGTCACCATCGGTCTGCAACTCCCAGCGGAGCAGATCCTCGAACCAACTGTAGGCAAGCAGCCGCGGCGGGTCAAGCTCGATGATTTCACCCTGCGACGACGGCTCTGTACCACCCTTTTCGATGAAGTTGATCTTGCTGCCTAGTCTGAGCTCGATCTCCACATCGAACGGAAACCACAGGTTGAGTTGGGCAGGTTCGGTAAGGGCGCGCCAGACCTTGGCTGGCGAGTGGGCGAAGCGCCGCTCCAACCGCAGTTGGCTGCGACCATCGAGGTGTGTTAGAGTTGGATTCATAGTTCTCACTGCTCTTTCCTTGTCTGCATTGAATCGGGGTCGTGCATCGTGTCGAGATGGCGCTCAAGCGCGTCGAGATGTTGCTCCCAAAGACGGCGATAAGGGGCCAGCCAATCGTCCAATTCGCTCAACGGCTCCGGGCGCAAGGCATAGAGACGGCGTTGCGCATCCGGGCGCACCTCGACCAGACCCGCTTCCTTGAGGATACGGAGGTGTTTCGAGACGGCGGGCTGGCTCAGCCCCAGCGCCTCAACGATCTCATTGACCGAGCGCTGCCTCTCGATCAGCAAGTCGAGGATACGCCGCCGGTTCGGCTCTACGAGCACTGCAAAGAGAATGTCCACAGGCCATATATTACCATATAGAAATATAGCTGTCAATGCATATGCGTAGTGGAATTTCAGTTTGACCATCAATCATGACCAACTGGTGACTTATGACAACCACATCCGTACGCAGACAACTGGCCCCGGTCCCCTTCGCTCAAGTTACACTTGACGATCCATTCTGGGCCCCACGCCAGGAGACCAACCGCACCGTCACCCTCCCGCACATGCACCAGATGCTGATGGAGACAGGGCGCATCCCCGCCTTTGATCTCAACTTCACTCGGCCCGTCCCCTCGCCCATTGTTCAGATCTTTGGCGATTCAGACGCGGCCAAATGGTTGGAGGCGGCCTGCTATGCCCTCACCGCCCAAGCCGATCCATCCTTGGCCGCGTTGGTCAACGAATTTGCCAACAAGGTCGTGGCGGCCCAGCAGCCCGACGGCTATCTCAATACCCATTTTATCGTTACCCAACCCGAGATGCGCTGGAAGAACCTGCGCGACTGGCACGAAATGTACTGCGCGGGCCATCTCATAGAGGCGGCCATCGCCCATCACCAGGCCACCGGCGACCCTAAGCTGCTCGCTGCGCTCTGCCGCTATGCTGACCACTTCGCCGCCCATTTTGGCCGCGAGCCGGGCAAACGCCGCGGCTACGACGGCCACCCGGAGATCGAGCTGGCGCTAGTGCGGCTCTATCACGCCACGGGCGAGCAACGCTATCTCCAACTTGCCCAATACATGGTCGAAGAGCGCGGCCAGTCGCCCAACTACTTCGACCAGGAAGCGCGCGAACGAGGCGAAGACCCGGCTCAGTTCTGGGCCAAGACCTACGAATACTGCCAGGCGCACGCCCCCATCCGCCAGCAGGGCAAGGTGGTGGGTCACGCGGTGCGCGCCATGTATCTGCTGGCCGGGGTCGCCGACCTGGCCCACGAGTTAGACGACCCAACGCTGCTGGCGACCTGCGAGCGGCTGTGGGACAATCTCGTTCACCGGCGCGTGTACCTCACCGGCGGGATCGGCCCCTCGCGGCGCAACGAAGGCTTCACCAGCGACTACGACCTTCCAGACGAGAGCGCCTACGCTGAGACCTGCGCCGCGATTGCGCTGATCCTTTGGAACCACCGTCTGCTTCAGTTTGCCGGAGACGGCAAGTACGCTGACATCATCGAGCAGACGCTCTACAACGGCTTTATCAGCGGCGTCTCGCTTGAGGGCAGACACTTCTTCTACGACAACCCACTGGCCAGCGCTGGGGATCACCACCGTGTGCCCTGGTTTGCCTGCCCCTGTTGCCCGCCCAACCTGGGGCGTCTTCTCGCCAGCCTGGGCGACTATTTCTACTCCACGAGCGTCGATGGCGTCTGGATTCACCTGTACGCCCAAAGTTCCGCCAAAGTCCAGGTACAAGGGCAAGATGTTGATGTGCGTCAGGTCACCAACTATCCGTGGGACGGGGCCATTCAACTTGAGCTTCGTTCGGCGCAGCCCCAAGCATTCACGCTGCACCTGCGCATCCCCGGCTGGTGTGACGAATGGCAGGTGCGGGTCAACGGCGCACCGCTGGCCGAGGAGCCGGCGCTGACCAAAGGCTACCTCGCCATCCACCACACTTGGGAGCCGGGCGACCAGGTCGAGCTGACGCTGGCCATGCCGGTGCAAAGCGTCTGGGCGCACCCGGCCGTCCGCCAGATGCAAGGGCGGCTTGCCTTACAGCGTGGACCGATTGTTTACTGTATGGAAGGTATCGACCATGGCGGCGTTGGCCTCGACCGCATCTCGCTAGACCCTGCGGCGGTCGAACGGTTCACCGTCGAACATCGCCCCGACCTGCTCGGCGGTGTGACCGTCCTCCACGGCGCCGGCGCGCTGATCCAGGAAGCGGGCTGGGAGGATGCCCTCTACCGGCGCAACCGGCCCCCGACCACCCAGCCCGTTGACGTGACCGCGATCCCCTACTGTGTGTGGGACAACCGCGCGCCGGGCGAGATGCGGGTCTGGTTCCGCACCGGCTAAACACGATATATATTTGCCCCGTCTGGCGATTCACTGGGCTTGGTTTATGGGTTACGCAGTGTGTGGATTCCCTATTGCACAGGCGCCCATGACCTGGCCCCGGCGCAACTTGGCGAGACCGTGCGTCTCTGCTATCATAGCCAGGTCTTTGGCCCGTTCTGCGCGGCTCATCGAACAGTGCGAGCTGGCGGGTTGTGCCCACAATCCGCACCATGAGCGCACTATTTGGGGCAGATACGCATGAAATCACGACTGGAGACCGTCGAAACGCTCGACATCAAGGCCCTGGTGGCGCAGGGGGACCGGATGGCGCTTCGCACAGCGCTCACCCACCTGCACGAGCCAGAAATTGCCGACCTGCTGCTTCAGCTCGATAAGTTGGACCGGGTGTTGCTCTTTCGCGCCATGCCACGCGCAATGGCGGCGGATGTTTTCTCGTTGCTCTCCTCCGATGATCAACGGAGGTTGTTGCACGATCTGACAGACGAGGAGACCGCACGTTTGTTGGCGGATCTCGATCCCGATGATCGGACCGCGCTGTTTGCCGAGCTGCCTGGTGCGGCGACCCAAAAACTTCTCAACATTCTCAGCCCGGACGACCTCAAGCAGGCGCGCCAGTTGCTGGGCTACCCCGAAGAGAGCATTGGTCGGCTGATGACGCCGCGCTATGTCGCTGTGCGCGCCCACTGGACCATCGCGCAGTCCCTCGACCATATGCGCTCGTTTGGCCCTGCCGCTGAAACGGTTAACATCATTTATGTGGTCGACGACCACTGGAAGCTGCTCGACGAACTGGCGTTGAGCAAATTCATCCTCGCCAGCCCGGCGGACACAGTCGAACAGATCATGGACCACACCTTCGTGAGCCTCTCCGCATTTGAGGATCGGGAGATGGCGGTGCAGGCCATGGAACGTTATGACCTGAACGTGTTGCCCGTGGTCGATTCGGACGGCGTGTTGGTCGGGATTGTCACCTTCGACGATGTCATGGATGTGGCGCAGGCCGAGGCAACCGAAGACTTTCAGCGCATCGCCGGTGTGCAGCCAATCGACTTCGACTACCGTTACGCCGGTGTGTCACACCTGTGGCGCAAGCGGATCGGGTGGTTGCTTCTCTTGTTGGTGGCCGATTTTCTCTCCAGCTCGGTGATCGCTTTCTATGAAGAAGCCATCGAGGCCGTGGTGGCATTGGCCTTCTTTATCCCCATGTTGATCGACAGTGGTGGCAACACGGGTACGCAGTCGGCCACGCTGATCATCCGTAGCCTGGCCACAGGGCAGCTTGCCATCAGTGACTGGCTCCGCGTGCTCTGGAAGGAAGTGCGCGTTGGCGTCCTGCTGGGCGTCACGTTGGGGACGGTCGTCTATGTACGCGGCTTCTTTTGGCGGGGTGGGCCGGAAGTTGGGTTGGTCGTCGGCCTGACCATGGTGGCGCTGGTGATCTGGGCCAACCTCATTGGCGCACTCTTGCCCATGATCCTCCACCGGCTGCGCCTCGATCCAGCGGTCGTCTCCAGCCCCTTTATCACCACCGCCGCTGACGTGACCGGGTTGATCCTCTACTTCAGCATTGCCAAATGGGTGTTGGGGATTTAGAAGAAATTGCACACTTGCCCAGGCGCGACGCACTTTACAAGTTCGTTACGCCTCTGGATTGAGGACGCTCCCATGCAACTAGAAATTCTCACCTTCTGCGACGCGGCGGCTGAATATGGCGGCCGGCTCAACATCCTCGGCGCGGCCGACACGCTGCTGGTTCCCGACCTGCCCGTGAAATACCCCCACTGTGCGCTGGTGGCGCGCATGCGGGCGGCGCGCATCGAGGAGGGCGAGCACACAGTGCGGCTGATGATCATCGACGCCGACGGCAACGCGCTGGTCAATGTGGACGGCAAAATGAACATTCGTTTTGCCGGCGGTCAGGGCGGCGCGGTCAACCTCATCATCAACGCGCAGAACCTTGAGTTCAAAGAGGCTGGCGAGTACGCCATCGAGATCGCGGTGGACGGGATCCAGCTCGGGTCGAGCCCGCTCTATGTCCGCCTGCGCGAAGCCGCGCGCAGTTGACCTTATCCACGAATTTCCAAAATTCCCCAAATTGCCTCTTGACATTCCCCTTAGGGAAAGGTTTATAGTAACAGTATACGGCCGTACAGGCTTGAGCCGTTAGGATCGAACTGTGACTATACAACTGCTGATCGGGGAAGTCGCCAAGCTTCTCGGCGTCACCACCAAAACTATCCGCTATTACGAGGGACTCGGACTGCTCAAGGAGCCGCAGCGCACCGAGGCCGGCTATCGGCTGTTTGACGCCCAGGACCTGCTCCAACTCCACCGTATCAAACATTTGCAGGAGTTGGGGCTCACGCTGGAGCGCATCCGTACCCTGCTTGAAGAGCCGGAACGGGCGCGTTCGGCGCAGGATGTCCTCTGCGCATTGGAGGCAGAGATTACTGCACAGATTGCCGCGTTGGAAGAGCGCCGGGCGCAGATCCGCCGGTTGCTGGCCCAGGCGCCCGTGGACCTCTTGCAGCCGTCGCCTGACCTGCCCCCCACCCTCAAGCTCTTGCAGGAATCGTTGGGCGAGCAATTCGTGTTTGACGCGGCCACCGCCACCGAGGCCGAGCGGCTCTGGGCGCAACTAGATGTGTTTCTGTGGAACCATACCGAGTATCAGCAGCAGCAGCGCGAAATGGTTCAATCCATGGCGGCGCACCCAGAGGCGCGTCAACAGATGGCCAGCCTCATCGCCCGCATCAGCGCCCTCGCCGATGCTCCATCAGAGACGGTGGGTTTGGAAGCAATTGCGGCTGAGATTGTTCGGCTGCGAACGCAAAACCCGGTTTTGGCTCAAATGATGGGGCGTACCGGCCACCGCGGGGAAATCGTGACGCCCGAACTGCTGGCGCAGATTCTCACGGGCGCCACCGAGTTATCACCGGCCCAACGCCGGCTGTTTGAAATGGTGGGAGAGATGACGGCAGACGATAGACGATAGACCATCGTCCATCGTCCATCGTCCATCGTCTACCTCCCACGCACATCGCTTTGGGTTCAGCGTTAGGTTCAGTGTATCGATAACAGGAGGAAAATTATGTTGCCCGGAATTGGTCATTTTGAGTTGATTTTGATCTTGGTGATCGTTGCGATGCTGTTTGGCGTGGGCAAGTTGCCCGAGGTCTTTGGCGCGGTGGGCAAGGGGATTCGCGAGTTCCGCCAGAACGCATCCACCGATGCTGAGACTCGCGACAAAGCAGCGTGAACCGCGTAGATGCATTATGGCGGCTCGATGCGGAGAGCCGCCGGCGCGCGCCCTGTGTGAGTGAAGCCCCCACTGGGAAGAGTGTTGCGCATGGATAGCTTCTTTGGGATCGGGCTGGCGGAGCTCTTCTTTATCGCCGTCATTGCGCTGGTGGTGTTGGGCCCCAAACGGCTGCCCGAGACCATTCGCCAGATCGCCAGGGCGTGGGGCTATGTCCGCAACCTCTCCCGCGAGTTGATGGCCCAGTTCAACGAAGAGTTTAAGGCGCTGGAAGAGATGAACCCCCGCGCGCTGCTCAAAGAGCTGGCCGACGAGGTCGAACGCGAGGCGAAGCAGGCCGCCGGGAAATTGCCCCCTGCCGGCGCAAGCGATGCAACGCCGCAAACGCCAGCCCCATCCCCGCCTGCCCGACAGGCTACGTTGAATGCACGGTCAAAGTCGACGACGGGCGCCGGCAAGCCCGTGGCGCCGCCCCCTCGCGACCCCACCGAACCCGTGACATCCGCCGATGCAGAGTCCGAAGCTGCCCGCACGCCCCTGCCGGTAGAGTAGGCCGCGCAGGTCACCCAAACCAGACGGGCAATTTGCCCAAGTAGTGCGCGTTCGACTATACTCACGCCAACAAACAACTGCCGGTTGCGGGCGCATAGCAGCCCCCCGGCAAGCGATGAGGCTCGCTAGCCGCCTGGCCAGACCAGACTGATAGCCTCTACTTACTTGTCCAGACCGATATGGGCAGGTGAGTAGAGGCTATTGTCGTTACTGGCCCCTGTGCGCTGCGTGCAAACGGCCAACCGTTGACGTGAGGATAAACCGAGCGATGAAGCATCCATCCAACGACATCACACACCAGGGTAGCGTGCGCGCCCAACAGGCAGCCCGGCGCGCCCGCCGGCGCGGCTTTTGGCTGAATCTCTATGCCCAGATCAACTCGCTTTTCCAGCTTCGACTTATCGATCTGCGCGCCTTTTTGCAGACTGCGCTCAAGTGGTCGCTGCTCGGCGCGGTCGTCGGGGCGCTGGCGGGCGCGGCGTCGGCCATCTTTCTGATCTCATTGGACTGGGCCACCCAGATGCGATTGACCTATGAATGGCTCATCTTCGGCCTGCCGCTGGCCGGGCTGACAGTGGGCTGGCTCTATACCCGCTTTGGCGGCAGCGCGGTGCAGGGGAACAATCTGGTCATCGACGAGGTCAACCGCAACCAGTCGCGCATCCCCCTGCGCATGGCCCCCATGGTGTTGCTGGGCACGGTGGTGACCCACCTCTTTGGCGGCTCTGCTGGCCGCGAGGGGACGGCCATTCAGATGGGGGCGAGCCTGGCCGATGGCGCGCAACGGCTGCTGCGGCTCAACGCCGACGACCGGCGGCTGATGATCATGGCCGGCATCAGCGGCGGCTTTGGCTCGGTCTTTGGCGTACCGGTGGCGGGGTTGCTCTTTGGCATGGAGGTGCAGAGCGTGGGGCGCATCCGCTACGAGGGGCTGATCCCCTGCCTGGCCGCCGCCTATGTCGGCGATCTGGTCACCCGCAGCCTGGGCGCGCCGCACTCGCACTATCCTCACATGCCGCTGGTCGAGATCGAGCCGCTGCTGCTACTCAAGGTGGCCGTGGCCGGCGTCTGTTTTGGCTTTACAAGCATCCTCTTTGTCGAATTGACGCACGGCATCCGCTACGCCGTGCGCCGCGCCGTGGGCTGGCCGCCGCTGCACCCGGTGATCGGCGGCGTGGCCGTGTTGGCGCTCACCTGGCTTGTGGGCGCGCGCGACTACTTGGGCCTGAGCCTGCCGCTGATCCACGACAGCCTGGAGGGCGGTAGCGTGCTCGCCTATGCGTTCCTCTTGAAGCTGCTCTTTACCGCCGTCACGCTGGGAACGGGCTACCTCGGCGGCGAGGTGACCCCCCTTTTTGTGATCGGCGCCACGCTGGGCCATGCGCTGGGCGGGCCCTTGGGTGTAGATCCGGCGTTGATGGCGTCGATAGGGCTGGTGGCCGTCTTTGCTGGGGCCAGCAACACGCCGATTGCCTGCGCCATGATGGGCATCGAGCTTTTTGGCGGCGGCGCGGCGCTCTATCTCTTTTTGGGCTGCATCGTTGCATATTTGGCGTCGGGTCACCGGGGCATCTACGTCACCCAACTGGTGCATGTTCCCAAATCGATTGGGGTGGATGTGCAGGCCGACGAGAGCCTGCGCACGCTGGCCGAGCGGCGACAGAGCGGGTGGCTGCCACCCCTGCCCGCGCTCAACGGCGACCTGGGCCAGCGTCCGGTGCGCGCCGTCATGTCGGCGCCGCCGGTGGCCATCCACCCGGAGACGCCACTGGCGGAACTGGCGGCGCTGGCCGTGCGCGAGGGCGTGCGCGCGCTGCCCGTGGTCGATGCGCAGCAGCGCCTGGTGGGCATGGTCACCGACAACGACTTGCGCCGCGCCGGCATGGCGACCAACCTGACCCAGTTGCAACAGATGACCCCCACCGAGCGCGCCGCTGCGCTGCGCGGGCAGGAGAGCGAGCCCGCCGCGGCGATGATGACCGCGCCAGCCGTGAGCGTTCTCCATACCGCGACGCTGGCCGATGCTGTGCGCCTGTTGCGCGGCCAGGCGCTCAAACGTCTGCCCGTGACCGACCAGGCCGGCCACCTCATCGGGGTGATCACACGGTCGGATATTTTGCGCGAAGTGGCCTATGCGTCGCCCGGCGCGTCGCCTCAGGCCGGCGCCCTGTTGGACACCGCAGCGCGCATCGAGGCCATCACACTCGAACCGACGACCACCCTCGCGCCGGACGCTTCAGTCAAGGATGCCGTACAGGCTATGCGCAACAGCGGCCAGAAGCGGCTTGTGGTGGCCGACGGGGCGCGGCGCCCGTTGGGGATGCTGACCGAGCGCGACCTGTTGACGCGCCTGCCGGCTGTTCATCGGGCGTGGGTGCGGGCGCTGTTGCGCGATGAAGCGCTGCCCGACGAACCCGCGGCGCTCCCTCTGGCCGGTGAGTTGATGACCACGCCTGTCGTCACTGCGCAATTGGCAGACCCGGCATTTGCCGCCGTTCGCGTGCTGATCGATAATCAGCTCAAGCGGGTGGTGGTGGTGGACGAGCAGGGGCGTTGCGTGGGGCTGGTGGGCCGGGCCGGCCTGTTGGCGGCGCTCTTGATCCAGCCGGCTGCGGAAGATGAATTGTCGCAACCGAACCCAAGTGACCAGCAACCATTGACCAATAACCATTGACAAGTGAACATTGACTTCGAATAATTCACGCCTCGACCAGCAGATTACCTTCATCCTCGAGCTCGAAAAGTTGAAGGGCATTTTGCGCGCCACCCAACCCATCGGGCTGGAGCGCCGCGAAAATTCAGCCGAACACAGTTGGCATGTGGCCCTGTTGGCCCTGCTGTTGGTGGAACACGCCAATCAACCTGTGGACCCGCTGCGCGTGGTCAAGATGTTGCTCGTCCACGACGTTGTGGAGATTGACGCCGGTGATACCCCGGCCTACGCCGTTGTGGATCGGGTTGCGCTCCAGGCGCGCGAACGGGCCGCGGCCGAGCGTCTCTTTGGTCTGCTGCCCGAAGACCAGGCCGCCGAGTTCCACCAGCTCTGGCGAGAGTTCGAGGCGCGGGAGACACCCGAATCGAAGTTCGCCAATGCGCTGGACCGCTTCATGCCGCTCTTGCAGAATTACTATGCCAATGGCGGGACGTGGGCCGAGTTTGGCGCCAACCTCGACCGCGTGCTGCAACGCCTTCGCCCCATCGACGATGGCTCAACCGAGCTCTGGCGCTTTGCCCAAACCCTGCTGGATGACGCCGTGGCGCGCGGGTTGATCTTGCCTGGCCAGGCCACATAATGCCCATGATGGATGCCCAGATTCGCCAGTGTGTGGACCCAACGTGCCGCTTCCGCTTCCCGTGGACGGAACATGACCCGCCGGCGCTGCGTTGCCCCCGCTGTGGCGCGCCGGTTGACATAGTCCGCACGCTGCCACAGCGCGCCGAGGCCGGCGAACGGGAGTGTTCCGCGCTCGATGGCCCACCGCTCGCCGCCCTGTTGGACAATGTGCGCAGCGCCTTCAATGTGGGCTCCATCTTCCGCTGCGCCGACGGGGCGGGGGTGGCCCATCTTTACCTCTGCGGCGTCACCCCCACACCGGCGAACCCCAAGGTGGCCAAGACGGCGCTGGGCGCCGAGCAGAGCATACCCTGCTCCCATCACAACAACGCGATCGACCTGGCTCGCCAACTCAAGGCGGAGGGGTGGCGGCTTTGGGCGCTGGAGGGTGGGCCCGCGGCCCAGTCGCTGGCGGGGGCGGCGCTGCCTGCTGGCGCGGGCGTCGTATTGGTGGCCGGCAACGAAGTGACCGGCGTCGACCTGGGCCTATTGGCGCTCTGTGAACGCACCGTCGCCATTCCCATGTGGGGGGTGAAGCGGTCGCTGAATGTGGCGGTTGCGTTTGGCGTTGCGGTCTATGCGTTGCGGTTCCGCTGGCTAAATCACAGTTGCTTTGAAAACAGAAAATTGCAGGTGGCAAATAATCCGAGTAGTTCCAAAAAATGAACAACTACTTGCGCCTCTCGCTTGTCCAAACTGCTATAATTAGATAAACTATACACACAGATCGAACTATTTTTGTGTATGGGTTGGAGAAAGAGTGTCGATCATGCGTACAAATGTAGTCATTGACGATCGATTGTTGGCCGATGCGATGCGATACACTGGTTTGCCCACAAAAAAAGCAGTGATTGAGGAAGCGCTCCGCACCCTCGTGCGTTTGAAAGCACAAGAGCAGATACGCAAGCTACGCGGTCGTCTCCGCTGGGAAGGTGATCTAGCGGCTATGCGTCTTAGCCGATTCCCGACTGAAGAGGGCGCTCCGATGGAAGCGAACCGTGTGGATCGTTGATTCATCTGTCTGGATAGACTATTTTAACGGAGCGCGTACCCCACAGACGGATCTATTGGATCGAGTATTAGGCATGGAAGAGCTGGGAATTGGTGATCTGATCCTTTGCGAAGTGCTACAGGGTTTCCGCACGCAGCGTGCTTATGACCAAGCGCGCCGGGCGCTGATGGCGCTGCCGATCTTTACCCTGGTCGGTCCCGCTCTCGCGCTCCAGAGCGCC
>JAHDWG010000713.1 GCA_023384495.1 Caldilineaceae bacterium | reverse complement strand
ATAGCGTTATGAATCAAACTGAGTCTCAGTCGAAATGCAATTTCTGTGGTGGTGAGGAGTTTGTTGCGCGTCGTATCAACTATCTCTATAGCCATCAAGGGCAATATCTGATTGTCCCCAATACACCGGTGGAGATCTGCCTCGGCTGTGGCATGATCTACTATGATGCTGCTGTACTCAAAGAGATCGAGCGGCGCTTCTTCGCCATTCAGCGGCGTGTCGAACAGCCGGACCAGTATATTCAGGCCCCGGTTGCCGCGTTTGCTTGAATCGTCCCTGAATTATTGTCGATCCCGTCGAACGATGAAGCCTTGGGAGAGTTGTGACCATGCGTATTGATCGGGTGGAGTTGCGCCAGATCCAGTTGCCTTACGTGGCCCCCTTTGAGACGAGCGGCTGGCGCGAGCTGGGCAGCTTTGCCGTCATCGTCCGCGTCGACGCCGAGGGCGTCACCGGCTGGGGCGAATCGCCCGTGGGCGGCGCGCCCTTCTACAACGAAGAGAACCACAACACGGTCTGGACCATCGCCCAGGACTTTCTCGCCCCTATGCTCCTGGACGCCGACATCGAGCAGCCGGACGATGTGGCGCGCGTGTTGCAGCGTGTGCGGGGCAACCGCATGGCCAAATTTGGGCTGGAGTCGGCAGTGTGGGACCTCTTTGGCCGCATGCAGGGGCGCAGCCTGGCCTCCATGCTCGGCGGCGTGCGCGACCGCGTCGATGTGGGCGTCAGCGTCGGCATCCAGAAGGACATCGACACGCTGCTCAAGGTGGTGGGCGCCTATCTGGACAACGGCTATCAGCGCATCAAGCTCAAGATCAAGCCCGGCTGGGACATCGAGCCGACCCGCGCTGTGCGCGCGACCTGGCCCCACATCAAGCTCCAGGTGGACGCCAACAGCATCTATCACCTCTCCGACGCCGAACACCTTGCCAGGCTCGACGAGTTTGGCCTGTTGCTGATCGAGCAGCCGCTGGAGCATGACGATATCTTCGACCATGCCAAACTTCGGCCCATGCTGCGGACGCCGCTCTGCCTGGACGAGAGCATCATCTCGCCCGACCACGCTCGCTGGGCCATTGAGATGGAGGCGTGCGCCATCATCAACATCAAGCCCAGCCGCATCGGTGGGCTGGGGGACGCGCGCCGCGTCCACGATCTGGCGCAGGCGGCAGGCGTCGCGGTTTGGCATGGCGGCATGTTGGAGACGGGCATTGGCCGCGCCGCCTGCGTGGCCATGGCGAGCCTGCCCAATTTCACCCTGCCCGGCGACATCAGCGCCAACGACCGCTATTTCAAGCGCGACATCGTGCAGAACCCGTTTACCCTCAACCCCGATAGTACGTTGACTGTGCCCACCGCGCCCGGCAACGGCGCCGTGGTGGACGAGGAGTTCTTAGAGGAGGTGACGGTGGCGAAAGTAGTAATGCGTAATGCGTAATGCGTGTTGCCTGGACGAGCTATTACGCATTACGCATTACTATTGGAGCTAGCCGCCATGAAAGTACACGAGCAGGGTGTTCATGAACCTGGCCGCCGCCGCTATCAGGCCATCCCTCGCACGTTGGTTTTTCTCACCAGCGTCAACCCGCAGACCGGTATGCAGGAAGTGTTGCTGCTCAAAGGTGCGCCGACAAAGCGGCTGTGGGCGAACAAGTACAACGGCTTAGGCGGCCACGTTGAGGCTGATGAGGATATTCTGTCGGCGGCGCTGCGTGAGGTGGTTGAGGAGACGGGACTCACGCCTGTCTCGTTGACTCTGCGTGGCGTAATCAATATCGACACCGGCCGCGACCAGGAAGGGCCGCGGCCAGGTGTGCTCATGTTTGTCTTTTGCGGCGAGAGCGCCGAACGAACCGTCGCTACTACGGCGGAAGGTACACCCGAATGGCTACCGGTTGAGCGCTTAGCCGATTATCCGTTGGTCGATGACCTCTACGAAGTTCTTCCACGTACTCTTGCCGGTGGCCCCCTCTTCTACGGCCACTATTCGCC
>JAHDWG010000142.1 GCA_023384495.1 Caldilineaceae bacterium | reverse complement strand
TATTTCAAGCGCGACATTGTGAAAAATCCCTTTACGCTCAACCAAGACAGCACGCTGACCGTACCCACCGCGCCGGGCGCCGGGGCCATCGTCGACGAGGCCTATCTCGACGAGGTGACGACCGCCAAAGTGGTCGTGCAGCGGGATGCGTAGGTAAGCGCATCTACCCGGGGCGCCGGCCACCCGACCAGCCCCGGGTATGGATGCTTCGTGTAGTTGTGGAGCAGCAACGTGCCAGACATTACGCCCCAATACCCCCTCTCTGAACATGCTGGCGATACGCTCATCGCAGCCAGCGGGCGCGCCCTAGGCGATATTACGCTCGATGCCGCCGCCCACGGTGAGCTTTCGCCGGCAGACTTGCAAATTGATGCCGAGACGCTGCGGGCGCAAGCCGCCGTGGCCGAGCGCGCCGGCTATACCCAACTGGCCGAAAACCTCACCCGCGCCGCCGAGCTGACTGCCGTGCCCAACGAGGAACTGCTCGCCATGTACGCCATGCTGCGGCCTGGCCGTTCCAGTTATGACGAACTGCGCCAACTGGCCGAAACGCTGGCTGCAACCTATCAGGCGCCGCACAACGCCGAGTGGGTGCGCGAGGCTGCCAAGGTCTACCAGCGGCGCGGCCTGCTCCGGCGCAACCCATGACCACCCTGGTGGCGCAGATCGCACCGCAGCGCAGCACCCAATACAGCGCGCTGGCCGAAACGCTGGCCGCGCCGGAGCTGCGGCTCAGCCCCCTGGGCGCGGATGTAACCAACCTGTCCATGGTGACAATGGGTGGGCAGCGTTACCTCAAGTTTGACCTGCCCGTTGCGCCCGCTGCGTCGCAACGGGTCGAGCTGGGTATGTTCGCGATGACCAGCGCCTATTTTGCCCACTACGATGGGGTGGGCGAGCTTGCCGGCCCTCTGCTGCGGCCGCTTGACCTCCCCGCTGCCTTCACGTTGCCGCCCGATCTGGTGACGACGCGCCGCTATCGGGGCAAAACCAATGAGATCTTTACCCACTTTCTTTGCAACGTTGCACGCTTTAGCAGCGAATATGCCACGCAGCCGTGGTCGGCGCTGCGCGTGCTCGACCCGCTGGCGGGTGGCGGCACCACGCTCTTTGTGGCGCTCACGCTTGGCGCCGATGTAGCCGGCATCGAGCAAAACCGCGACGACGTCAAGTCGACCGTCGCTTTCTTGCAGCAATATACCCGTGAGGCGCGCATTCCGTGCAGCCTCAAAGAGGAGCGACTCAAAAAGCTGGGGCTGCGCTGGCGCTTCACGCTCGGCAAGCCGCCCCAAACTTGCACCCTGGCAAACGGTGATGCCGTGCAGGCCGCGGCGTTGCTGCCCGGCTACCGGCCCCACCTCATCGTCACCGACCTGCCCTATGGGATCCAACACCAGGGGGCGCTGGAAGCCTTGCTCTCGGCGGCGTTGCCGGTGTGGGCCGCCATGTTGCAACCCCACGGCGCGCTCGCCTTTGCGTGGGACGCCACCCGCTTTCCGCGCCAGCAGATGGTGGCGCTGGTCGAGTCGGTCAGCCCGCTGATTGTTTGCAATGCTCCGCCCTACACCGACCTTGCCCATCGTGTTGACCGAGTGATCAAAGCGCGCGATGTATTGGTGGCGCGGCGGTGACGCTTCACGTCATCCCTTGTCGCGCCTGACAACGCGTTAGGATTTATGCAAGCCTTGACTGAGCGCACGACAACCATACTGAGTTCTGTTTGAAAATCGGAGCCGCTTGAAGGGGTAAACAACCCCGTAAAGTCCGGTTTTCAAAGCAACCGCAGTATAATTTGATTTCAAACAACCACCCGTATCAACACAAGTCTTCTCGTGGCATCCATTAGGCGCTGCGTAAGGTGCGTGATAGACTGGCGCAAGCAAATATCCAGCAAACGTGATGCAAGGAAAGGATTCTACAGACGTGCAGTCCTCGTCGTTTCGATTGGTCTGGGCCATCGTAACGCTGGTGTTGTTGGGGGCGTTGGCTTTGGTGGTGCGGTTGGCGTGGGTCAACAATCCCACCACGGCGGCATTACCCGCAACGCCGTCACCGACAGCCACTATCACTGCCACGTTACCTGCACAGCCGCTCACTGCCATCGCAACCGTGGCGCCATCGCCTGTACGCTCGCCCATTGCGATGGGTAATGTGCAGCGGATCAGCGCCGCCGGTTTTGCCTTCCGCCCACCGCTTGGCTACACGGTCGAAATTGTCGAAACAGGCGCAATCTTGCGCAATGACGAGGGCGCCGGCTTCGACGCCGCACTCCTGTTAAGCAGCGCCGCGCCGGATGCGTTCCCACCCAATATGCGCGGCGCCGTCGATGCGCTTGCCGAGAAAGCTGTCGAAGCGTATGAGGCAGAACTTGGCTCCGCCCGCACCCCAACCCCCACCCTTGCCATTGACGGGGTGGACGGTGTCGTTGTCGAACTTGAAACGGGCGATATTGCCGGCCAGGTGCTGATAATGGAACCGGCGCCAGGGCGCTTTTTTACGATGTTGGGTGCCGCATCGGTTGAGCAATGGCCGCAACTTGTCCCCGTCTTTGACGCTATCGCAGCGTCCGTTTCGTTTTTTGCGCCCGTCGTCAGCCCCACCACGCCGATGCAGCCACCCCCCATGCAGACAAGCTTGCCTGCGCGCGTCACGCCCACGGCGCTGGCCACGGCCGCGTCAACACTGCCAGGTCAACCTCAGCCGGCTGCAGGCGCATGGCGAAGCTACACCAATGCCAATTACGCCAATGCAGTAGTGGCGTCGCTCAACACCATCTGGGTAGCGACGGATGGCGGCGTGGCTGCCTGGAACAAAAACAGTGGGACATACACCCAATACACAACCCTCAACGGGCTGACGGCCAACCGAATTACCGATGTTGTCAACTGCCCTTTGCGCGGCTTTGGCATTGTCTTTGGCAGCGGCGCAGGGTTGCAGATTTTCGACCTCCAGCTCAGCGCGTGGCGCGCGCTCAACAGCAGCAACAGCGGCATGAGTTTTGACGACGTTGCGGTGATCCATTGTGACAGCGAGCGTCGCCATCTGGTCGTCGGCTACAAGCAACATGGGGTCGACATCCTCGACGCCAACACTGGCGTCTGGCGTTATGTAGGGCAGAATGACGGCCTGCAGAACAACCTGGTGGAGGCGTTGGCCGTGGTGGGCAACCGCGAGGCGTTGTGGGTCTCTTCGGGGTTGGGGATTTCGGTGCTCACAGACGATGGGCAGGCCGCTTTCTATGACGAGGCAACCAGTGCGTTGGAGACCAATCAGATTCGCCGTATGGTGGTGGATGAGGCCGGCGCAGTCTGGCTGGGCGCCCAGGACGCGCTCTATCGTTTTGCCGACGACAGATGGACGATCTACGATCAGCGCTCCGTATTGGCGTCTAGCTTCCCCGGTGGCGCGATCAATGGCCTGGCGCTCGACGGCGAAGGCGGCCTCTGGGTGGGTTCCAGCCGGGGTGAGATCTGCCACTTTGACCCCGTGCGGGTGCAGTGTCGGGCGTTCTACAGGGGAGAACCCGGCATGGTGGCCGGCGAACTCACCAGCCTCACCCTGGGCGCGGATGGCGCGCTCTATTACACCACGGCCGGGGGTGGCGTCAGCATGTTCGCCGGTGGGCGCTGGCGCTCGTTTGTCATCCCCGATGAGCCGTTGTTGGGCAATGAAATCCACAGCCTGACGCAGGACGAAGATGGCAATGTCTGGATTGCCACCGAGCGTGGCATCCAGGCCATCAACCCGGCGACCGGTGGGGCCGTGCGTCAGTTTACGCGTGATGAAAGCTCGCTCTCGTCGTCTACCAAAGAGGTGCTGCACGCTTCGCCAGAAGGGGGTATTTGGTTTGGCGCATTGGGCGTCAGTTACTTTAACGGTTTTAGTTGGACAAGCTACACGATTGCCGAGGGACTGGCCGGCAGCCTGGTGCAGGCTATTGCGACTGACAGCCAGGGCCGCACCTGGTTTGGCACCGAATCGGGCCTGAGCATTTGGAATGGCAGCACGTTCTTCAACTTGACGCGCGAAAATGGGCTGCCCAGCGACAACATCATCGCCCTGCGCGCCGACGGCGACACCATGTGGATTTCAGCCGCTGGGGGGGGGCTCTTTCGATTTGAGAAGAATCAGATCCTTCTCTTTAGCGCTGAAAACAGCGAACTCCCCGCCGGTGTGATCAGCGCGCTGGCCGTCGCCGGCGATGGGGGCTTGCTCGTCGGCCACAGCCGCGGTCTTGCCCGCTTTCACGACGGCGAGGTCACCCCGGTGGACGAGCTGACAGGCGTCGTGGTCAATACGATTGCCACCACAGCCGATGGCGAAATCTGGGTGGGGAGCAATGGTGACGGCGTCTACTATTTTGATGGTGCACATTGGGGCGCCCCACCCGGCAACGTTGCGTTCCCGGCCCGACAGATCACCAATATCCTGGTCGACGTAAATGGCTCGGTCTGGGTCGGCGCGCGCACGGGTGGATTGCTCCGCTATGATCCATAGGCTTGTGGCGCACGATGCTTCTTCCCCGACCGCGCACGCTCAACGCTCGCCACGCTTCATGGCGCCGTAAACGAGTGAGAGCAGAGAACGAACGAGCCCCCTCGTCATTTCTGTCCACGGGCGCTCTCTTCAAGTGGCGCAGACGCATCGCGCTTGTCCGGCTCATGCTGTGTGGCGCACTGATTGGTTTTGTGGCGCTATATTTGGGCTTGGCCTGGCGGACGTTGCATGAACAGGGGTTGGGCCTGCGCGGCGTCCTGCCGCTCGCCGATTCCCCCGCGATGCAGACGCCTTTCCTGGGCATCAATGTGGCGCTGGACAAGCAGGATACACCCGCCCGTCGAGCCTCGTTGGCGCGACTGCGCGAGGCGGGTTTTGGTTGGGTTCGCCAGCGCTTTGACTGGTCCACTTTGGAGCCGCGGCCCGGTGTCTATGCCTGGCAGGCGAGCGACGCCCTGCTGGCCGACATTGCAGCAGCGCGGCTGACACCCATTGTGCTGCTCGACGGCAGCCCTGCCTGGGCGCGTCGGCCATCAGACACCAACCCCGACAACCCATTTGCCCCGCCCGGTGATTTTGGCGCGTTTGCCCGTTTTGCGGGTGCGTTTGCCCAGCGCTATGGCCACCAAGTGCGCCACTATCAGGTGTGGGACGAACCCAACATTGCGCCGCACTGGGGCAATCGCCACATCGAGCCGGTGGATTATGCCCTGTTGCTCAAGGCCGCCAGCGACGCCATCCGCACCCGCGACCGCGACGCGGTGATCCTGCTGGCCGCCCTTGCGCCCACCGCCGACCGTGGGCACACGGCCATTGACGAGGTCTACTATCTGCAACGGCTCTATGCGGCGGGGGCTGCGCCCTATTTCGATGCGGTGGCTGTCCAGCCTTTTGGTTTTGCCGCTACCCCTCATGACCCGCGTGAACGCATGTCCCTGCTCCACTTTCAGCGCATCAAACAAGTGCGACGCGCGATGCTGGCCGCCGGCGATGGGGCGACCCCGATCTGGGCCGTGCGTTATGGATGGAATGTGCAGCCCGGCTCGCCCTGGCGCGCCGTCGCCCCGGCGACACAACCCGGCTTTGCGATTCAGGCTGCCGCGTTTGCCTACGAAGAATGGCCCTGGCTTGCCGCCCTGGGCTGGACGGTGGACACACCGCCGGCGCCGCCTGACGATCCCCAGTGGGGGTTTGCCCTGACGCCGGAACTCGTCCAAGTATTCGCGGATTGGCAGCCGCCATCCGCCCGTGGTCCGCCCCTTTCGATCCCACTCGCCACGTGGGCCGGGTTGGGGTGGTGGCTGGCTGCCGGCGCAATCGCAATATGGCGAGGCTGGGCGGCGGCGCGTCGTTTGCCGTGGCGACGCTGGGGTGCGGACTATGAGCGCTCATCAACGATGATCCATGCGCTCTGTTGGGGCCTATTGATTGGGCTTTATTTTGTCGCAACCTGGCCTCCCCTGATCATAAGCTGTTGGATTGCTGGGGCGCTGCTTGCCCTGGCCCAGCCGCGGGTTGCCCTCTACGGGGCGGCGATGCTTCTTCCTTTCTACTTCCAGCACAAAGAGCTGCGCTGGTTTGACACCCTCGTCACGGTTCCTCCGGCGCACGCCCTGTTGTTCTGCCTGGCGCCAGCGCTGGCTGCCGGCATCGACTGGCGCCGGCTGCGCGCAGCCACCCGGCAGTGGATTGCGCTGGACTGGCTTGCGCTCGGCTGGTTGGGGATCAGCCTGGTAGGAATGGTCAACGTCTGGCATTGGCCGGCCTATGGGCAGGGGCTGGCCGAAGGGGTGCTTGCGCCATTGCTGGGTTACGCCGCGGTGCGACGCTGGGCCGAAACCCCCGAAGCGCGGCAGCGTGTGCTCATGGCGTTGATAGCTGGCGGGTTGCTCGTGGCCCTTTGGGGCCTTGTACGCTGGGGCCAGGGTGCGGGCGCAGAGGTTGATGGCGTGCGGCGGCTAGTAGGGCCTTATTACTCGGCCAATCATGCGGCGCTGATGCTGGTGCGAACGCTCTTTGCGGGGATAGGTCTGCTGTTGGCCGCCCGCCACGGGGCGCGCCGGGGTTGGCGTCTGCTTACTTTGTTGGTGGGGCTGGCGTTGGCATTGACGGCCAGCCGCGGGGCGCTGCTGTTGGGTGTCCCCGTTGGCTTGCTGGTATTGGCAATTGCGTGGTTTCGGCGCGTCGCCACAGACGAGCCGCCTCATCGCATTCCCCCGCGCGCGTACCCCCGGCATACACCCTCCCGGCATCCACCGTGGCGTTGGATCGGCGCGGCGCTGTTGGGGATGGCGGTGCTTGGCGGGCTGGCCTTCGGAATGTGGGAGCGGCTGACCAACAGCGCCACCATTGAAAGCCGCTTGTTTATGTGGGAGACAACCTTCCGGCTTTGGCAAGCGTTCCCAGTGACAGGGGTGGGGCCAGGCGGCTTCTTCTGGCGCTATCCGGCGTACCTGACCGAATCGACGGTCGAGCCAAATATTTTGCATCCCCACAACCTTTGGTTTGAAATTGCGGCAACCTGGGGCGGGCTGGGGTTAGTCTGGTTTGCGCTGCTGGTGGTGACTGTCATACGACAACAAGTGTCAGGGAGGGAGAGGGCCAGCCGCGGCGACTGGCGGGCTGTCGGTCTGCTGGCGGGGTTGGCTGCCGGCATCGCGCACGGCCAGGTGGATGCCTTCTGGGCCTTGCCTGATTTGGCGTTGTGGAACTGGCTGGCGTTGGGGTGGTTGGGGCAAGTGGTCATCAAACGTCAAACGTAGTGGTTCGGGCTACGTTTGACGTTTGATGCGTCACGAGTGATCAGTTCAGATTCAGCGTCACATCCACATCGGCGCCGGGCACAACCGGCACGATCTGCTCGCGCACGAACTGGGCCACCGTCGGGTCTTCCAGCGGGGTGCCGGCGAGGAAGGGGCCGGCCAGTTGGAGCGCGCTCTGGAGCGATGGCTCATCCCAGTTAACCGTCAGGGCCGTATTGCCGTCGAGGTTGATATCGACCTTGCCGGCGTCGGTATTTACCCCAATCTGACGGGCGTTCAACTGGCTCAAAATCTGCATCACATTAGGGGGCAACGCAATGGGTCCGATCCCCAGGGCAGCCAGGTCCCCAAGCCCTTCGATGCTCTGGATGGCGCCGCCCTGTACGTTGGCGTTGAGGCGGATGATCGGTGCGCCTTCGGTGCTGGGGGTTGAGAGTGTGCGGTTGATTTCAGCGCTCGAGGGGGCGCTGTCACCCAGCGCAATATTGGCTCTGAGGCCACCGGTTTCGTCCACCAGCCTGAGGGCGCCGCTGATCAAATCGGGGCTGATGCCTGCAGCCGGGGCCACCACATTCGCCAGCGTCGCCAGCGATTCGGGCGTCCAGGTGATGGTGGGCAACGTTTGCTCATTGGCGGCGATAAACAGGCCTGCTTCACTGAGATCGACATTGAGCGATTGCACACCGGCCTGCTGAAGCTTCTGCACGATGTCGGGCGGCGCCACGGCGCCGCCGGGGACGGGGAAGCCAAAGGCCGACAGCGAGCCATCATCATTGATCACGACGGGCACGACGCCCAGATTCATTTCTCCGGCAGGCTCACCCGTAAACGAGACGACCAGGTCGACCTGGGCGCCCTGCAAGGCGGGCATCACTGTTTCCAGCGTCGGTGCGGCGTCCGGCGCAAATGCGGCGACGAGCGGTTGGGCCGCGGCAAGCGAGCGGCTATCATAGGCGAGGCCAGGCAGCGGGCGGTCATTGACTGCAAGCCGTATCCCGTTGGGCTCTGTTCTGATCTGGAGCTTGTCCAGCCCCAGGGATTGGAGCAGCGCCAGGGTGTTGGCGTCAAGCAGGGGGCCCGCCAATCCGAGCGCCGAGCCGGGCACGCTGCCAATCGAGAGGTTGCCGCCCTGGTCGAACACGATGCCGCCCAGTTGGAAGGGGCCAATGACCGATGCCGGCTGTTCGGTGGCGACCGTCGTCTCGCCACTCCAGCGGGGGATGGCGCCGCCAGCGCCCGGCAGGTTGATCGCCACGCCAAGCCCAATGCGCCTGAGCCAGGGCAACGCATTGGCGATCAGATTGGCGTTGGGCACGCCCGGCGCCCGGCGGAGCACATCTTGCAGGGTGCTGACTGCATCTGCGTTCCAAGAGAGGTAGGGCAGGCTCTGACCGTTGGCCAAAACGAAGACGCCATGATAGCCGATGCGCACTTCCAGCTTGCGGATGTTGGCCGATTGCAGTTGCTGCACCGTGGCTTGCGGCAGCAGCGCACCGATGTTGAGGCCAAAGGCGCGGGCCGAGCCATCTGCCTGGACATGAATGGGCGCCGAGGGAAGGTTGAACCAGGTAGAACCGCTTGTGCCGCCGCCACAGGCGCTCACCACCAGACTGGCAATGAGTGCAACAACGAAGATTCTATAAATCTTGGATCGTGCCTGCATTCGCAGTCTCCTTTGTGGCTGTGGATGATAAAGGTGGAATAAGTCAGAGCGAAGTATCGCATCATTGCTCAGCGCAATGATGTGCAATCATACAACAAAAGGCGCTATTGCACAAGCGCTAATGGACGGCGGGTGTATCCAAGATTTAGGGCAAACGTCCCCGGCACAGGCGACAGACTCTTCCGGCTGGCAGAAATTCACTCGCCTGTGCCGGGGACGTTGATTTGCTCGCCCTATTTTTCGGATGCACCCGTGGACGGCGTCAGGAATTCCAGACTTGAACGCAAGTGACCGACCATGACAGATCATGACCCACCCAGCGTTCGACATTTCGGGTTCGAAACCGATTTTGAGTTGTTTGCTACACCATATTGTGGATCAGACGTGGCGTTGGCGTTTGAGCCAATGGACCGTTGCCCACAGTGGGGCGAAGACGAAGATTTCGACCAGGATGGCAAAATACAGGCCTGGATTTGTCACGGAGATTTCTCCCAATCGAGGCAAGATGCTAACGGGGAGGATGATGGCCGTGTTGCTCACCGGCCAGAAGAACGCAGTCGGCGTGGCGCTTACCAGAAAGTCAAGCAGAAGATGGGAAAAACCAACGGCAATCGCCTGCGCGGTGAACCTTGGCCAGAGAAATTTCGGACCATCGGCCAGAAGGAACGGCATGATTCCAAGCCCAGCCAAAACCAGCACACCGACAACGGAATGAGTCACACGAATGGTATGGGGCGCCATGGCGGCGGCGCAGCCCATCCAGCTACAGATCCACCAGGAGAGTTGGTCTGGTGGGGCCGCTGGCGCTACTGGCCGCAGAATAGGCAGCAGATAGTCGATATCGGGCGATGAGGATAGAATGATCAAGGCGGCAACCTGACGCCAATTTGTGTTTGGCCACGGCACGCATCTGCTGCCCTCATAGATAGCAAGCGCCGCCAACGAATGGCCGATAAAGGAAGACATGGAAATGTTCTCGATTCGCCACTGATCTGGTCTAGTTTCCGCCGGCACAGCCCACGCCGGCAGTATCATGAACCCCACGCCGATCCGCACTGGCGTGACTGCCTCTGCATCGATTCTATACGGGTGGTTGTTTGAAAATGACTGTTTCTGCGACAGTAAAACAGTCGTTTTCAAACAGAACTGAGTTTAGCTGACATTTCGTTTGCTTCACAATTTTGGTAACAACGCAACTGAGAAATCGTACCTTCGGCGCGCTGAAATGTCACGAGACTCGACTGCGCAAACGCAGCAAAGTTCGTGGCGTTTGGCAACGCGAGGCGCGTTGCACCCCAACAATCTCGATGCGCGCCCCGGCTGCTATCGCACGGCGACGATGCGATAGTGTAGCCGGCCCACCGGCGCCACCACATCGACTTCGTCGCCCACCCTGTGCTTGAGCAGGGTATGCCCCACCGGGCTCTCGTAGGAGATGCGCCCTGCGTCGGGGTCGGATTCGGCCGGGCTTACGATGGTGTAGGTTTCGATTTCGCCGTCCGCCTGCAATACGACGGTTTCGCCAATGTCGACGACGATGTCGCTGGCCTGTGGCTCGACCACTTCGCTGTGGGCGAGCATATCCTGCAACCGGCGAATTTCGGCGTCAATCAGC
Organism: Caldilineaceae bacterium; assembly: GCA_023384495.1. Lineage (GTDB taxonomy): Bacteria > Chloroflexota > Anaerolineae > Caldilineales > Caldilineaceae > CFX5. The sequence continues at coordinate 5,407 of JAHDWG010000142.1, read as the reverse complement.
GCGAGCTCGTCTTGTACATGGATCAACTGGCTGTTTTCGCGCCAATCAGCGCTGCCGCGCACCTCTTGCAAATTCTCTACGACGGCCGGCCGTTTGATGTTAATAAGCTCCTCGAGCTGCGCTTGCAACTTCTGGTAGCCTTCTGCTGTCATCCAAACTTTTTTTTCGAGCATCATTGCACCTCCAGGGCGTGGCTACAGCCATCATGCAACCCCGAAGATCTGCCGCAGCCAGGCGCCCACTAGGTAGGCCAACAGCGCCGCCATCCCCCCAATGAACAAGGTCTCCACACCGCTGCGCAGCGGTGATCGCCCCAGCACTATCCCTTTCGCTATGCCAATCCCCCCAAAGGCGAGCCCGGTCATCGCCGCACTGGAGGCAAAGGTCTGATCGGGCGTCAGGCCGGGGATAAAAAAGGGCAGGAGCGGGATCAGTCCGACAACAAAGAAGGCGACAAAAGTGGCTAGACCCGCTCGCAGTGGGCTGGGACCATCGACTTGCAGCCCCAACTCCTCAGCCAGCATCGTGTCGACCCATAAACGGCGGTCCTGAGTGATCACATCAACAATTTCTTCGAGCGTCTCCCCGGTAAACCCTTTGCCGGCGAAAATCTGGCGGATCTCTTCCCGTTCGCCTTCGGGGATCTTCTCGATGTGGCGCTCCTCGGTGCGGCGCGCCTCTTCGACGAACTCGCGCTGACTCTTGGTGCCTTGGTAGTTGCTTAGCGCCATGCTAAAACCATCGGCCAGCAGATTGGCAAAGCCGAGCACAATGGCGACCACAGCCGGAAAACCGCCGCCGACCGCACCGGCCACTACAGCAAAGGTGGTGACGCAGCCGTCGATCCCGCCGAGCACGGCGTCACCCAGATAGTTGTGACTGCGCATCGCGGCTAGTCGCGCCTGGATGACTGCCGGGCGGTGCTCAGCTTCGAGCGGGGTCAACTGTTGCTTACCCTGGATCGATCTCGTCACTGTCATGATACGAACCTACTCTTCGATGGAGCGGGCTGTTTTCACCATGCGTTTACCGTTCACGCAGGCGGCTGGAGAAATCATGATGGTTCGCTGTGATCTGCTCACGCCCCAGGCGACGGCCGCGGCTCAAGACGGCTGCGCAGGCCACGTCGTCTCGCTGATGCATTCTGTCTTGAGTGACGCCATGTAGTGCAGCCGGCTCCGGCCCCGTACCCTCTGGCCCCTCAGGCTCAACCGGTGGCCGCAGCGGGCGAATCAGCCCGGCCTGGGCGCGCTGGGCCAGCGTCAAACGCGCAAACAGTGTGCGCTGGAAGGTCTCAGGGTTGTGAAAGATCTGCCAAAGCGAGAGGGTGGGCGACAAGGACGGTTGACTTTCCTGCCGCAATGGGTCGCCTGCCCCTGGCTTCCGATCTGCTCTCTGCGGTTGCTGGGCTTGCATAGCCACCTTCCTATTCTTTCATGGTTGTCTTTCATTGTTGCCAATACCAATCTTTTCGCCGATCTTTACAGCGAGCCATTGGATTACACATCCGCTTTCGCTATTGCGGCAGGGACCTCTTTCTGTTCGGCGGCGGCGTGTTCGGCAAGACGCTCGTCGGCGACGCGGTGAATCTCCGCTTCGGCGGATTGCGACGCCGCCATCAGTTGAGCAAAGGTCTCTCGGTCGAGCGCAGCCACGGCGACCCCGGTCTCCAGCGAGGCGCGCGCGGTGGCGATATTCTCGCCGCCGTGGAGCAGTTCGATTTCGCCAAAGTATTGGCCCTTCGCCATGCTTGCCACCACCAGTTCAACCCCCGTGCGCTGTGGGATGATGATATCGACGCTGCCTTCGGTGACAATGTAGAACTTGTCAGCCACTTCACCCTGGCGCACGATGATTTCACCCGGTGCGTAACGAACCGGTCGCAATTTGTGCATGGCCGCCAGCAACTGCGCTTCCCCGACCGCCGGAAAGAGATGCGTCAGATACTCGTCGATGACTTCGCCATCCGAAAGCACCAGGGTGCGCCCCACCCGTTTGGCCAGATCATTGTCGTGCGTCACCATCAAGATCGTTTTGCCCTGCTGCGCCAGCGTCACAAAGAGCTGAAAAACCGACTCGGCGCTTTTGGAGTCGAGGTTGCCCGTCGGCTCGTCGGCCAGCAGGATAGGCGGGTCGTTGGCCAGGGCGCGGGCAATCGCCGCCCGCTGCTGTTGCCCGCCGGAGAGTTCCAAAGGCAGCTTGTTGGCCTGGTCGGCCAGTTCCACCTGTTCCAAAAGGTGCATGGCCCGCTGCTGCCGTTGGCGCTCCGTCCAGAGATGGCAAAAATCCATGGGCAGCATCACGTTTTCGACCACGGTAAGCATAGGCAGGAGTTGGAAGAACTGGAAGACAAGGCCAATGTGGCGTCCGCGCCAGGTCGCCAACTCGCCTTCGGAGAGTCTGTGGATCGCCGTGCCGCCCATCCAGATCTCACCGCTGGTGGGCCGGTCGATGCCGGCGAGCATATTGAGGAGGGTAGATTTGCCGCTACCCGATTTGCCTATGACGGCGATAAATTCGCCCTTCCCGACGCGCAAGTTGATGTTTCTGAGGGCGGTGAATGTTCCGGCCGTGGTCGCAAAGCTCTTGTAAACCTGCCGCAGTTCAATGAGCGAGGGAGAAGCAGCCATACGCGCCGGCCCATCCAGCAACGGTAGAGGGTAGGTCTGCACTGCTTTGCTGGGATCTGTTTCTCGTGTGGCGGTCGTCGTGACGAAGGGCGCATTCATGCCAGCAACCCCTTTCCGGCAGCGTTTCTCGATTTGACCGCGGATTCAGCGGAGCACCGTCACGGACAATCTGCGGTCTAGTTCCGCCTCAGATAGCAATTTCTCTTTCGTGGCAAGGCTTTGAACCGAACTGGCGCGCCAACAGGCGCCTATACTCCTTCCTTACAGTATCATAAAATCGTTCAGGTTGCGCCGGATACACGGGGAGTTCTGACCCTGGTCAAGTGAACGGGTTCCGGTGCAGGCGCAAAACAAGTAGCGATTCATGGTCTTTGATAGGGCAAATTGGTGTGATGGAGCGCTTCTATACAAACGCACCCCACCTACATTGGCAAGTGGGGTGCGTTTGTTGCTAGTATTGGTAGTCGCGGGCTTGCGCCGTTGCAAGCAAGCGCAGTCTAATCGAATTGGAGTTCGGGGCTGACAACCGATTCCTGGCTTGTGGATTCCTGCTCGCGGCGGGCGGCCATCAGGCGGGTGAACAGAAGCCAACCGGCGGTGGCGAAGGTGGTGAACCCGACAGCCAGCAGCATCGGTCGCCAGTTTCGAGCTGCCTGGGCGGCGCGGTTTCGCCTTCGTTTGCCGTAACTGCCCAGATAGTGCGTCAGCGCGTGCGCCGCACGTTCCTGCGTGTAGCCATAGCGCTCCTGGAGCAGGCCCATCATCTGGTCCAGCTTGCCGTCGATCATGCGCCGATCATCGTCTGTCAGGCTGGCCCACCGTGCTTTCACCCCACCACGGACCTGCCGCCATTTGCCTTGCATGATTGTCTTGTTCATGTTGCATTTTCCTCCTGGGGCGATTGCACACTGCCCGTTGTCTTGCCTGGTGGCGCGGGGGATATTACGTCGTCCATGTGGAGCTTCTCCACAAGCGCCGCCCCCGTTTCCAGTTCGGCTAGCCTCAAAGAAGCAAACAAGGATGCTTCTTTTCGCAACTGTCTTGCTGTTTCTTTGGGCAGCTCCGCAAGCCCCGCTAGGGAGTATCCCTTTCTGCGGAGATACTCGGCCATATACCTCGCTTCTAGTGTAGCATGAGGATCATCGGTATGTGGTGACGCTTCTTCCACTGGTTTTGTGTCCACGGTTCACCTTTCCAGGCCGAGAACCCATTCGGATAACGGCTGCGGCTCTGATAACCACACTGATAGCGTAACCAACTCACTGGCAGGCTGGATCGCCCGGCGGGTAGAGCCAAATGGGCACACGAGTATGATCGACCAGCACGCCATCGCGCGGCGACACTTCATACGCGCCGACCAACGCGGCAAGCGGGCCGGCGGCTTCATAGTCGAAATAGGCGGCGAATTCGGCATAGATGCCCAGATTGCCACCCATCGTGTTGCCCCGCTCCAATATGCTCCCATCGCGCGCCGTCAATTCGACGTTGACGTTGGCTTCGAAGGTATTGGAGTAGCCAGCCACCGGCGCCCGGCCACAGACCGCGCTGCCCGGCGCAGGGTGGTTGAGATCGATAAAACGCTGGCCCGGCTCCAGGGTAATAGGTACGGCGACCAGCGAGAGCGGCGGCTGGTCTGGGGCGGCAGCCTCGTAGACTTGCAGCGTCGCCGAAATCTCCTGCGTCACTTCAAAGCGTACATAGCCGTGGAAAAAGTCGTAGCCTGATGAGTTGGCGGTTGCGCCTGGCGCAGAGTCAACCCGAAACCCTGCCATGCCGCCCCGCGCCCGGTGCTGGCCGATCACATTGCCGTCTGCATCGAGCAAACGCAGATAGACATTGCCCTCAAAGGTGCGCGAGAAGCCGTTGACATCGACCGGGCTGCGGTAGCGTTCGTCCGGCAGCGGGGCAAAGAGTTCGATAGGAGTCGCCGGGTCAGACCAGGGCGGTATAGCAGTGGGAACCAGCGTCGGCGTGGGTGTGGGTTCGGCCTGGTTGTGGACCAGCGGCAGGTAGTGCGGGCCGGTCTCGGCTGTCGCCGCCCGCCAGACGGTCAGCGCTGCATCATCGACAAACATTGCGGTGACACCGCCCATGCCGTCGTTGTAGACACCCAGGTGGAGACGCACTGTCTTGCCCGCATACGCTGTCAGGTCAAAGCTCAAGGGCTGCCATTCGCCAATGTTGCGCCGTGTCCACAGGAGTTGCTTGACCACGTTGCCTTGCTCATCGAGCAAAAGCACGTACTGGCGATCCCCGGCCAATTCTTCAGCCGGCTGCATATTAGCGGCTGCCTGCGCCGTCAGGCTCGAAGCGGTTACCCTGCCCGGCAGATCGCCTTCGCCCGAAACAGGGTTCCACCAGAGCGTCAAGGTCACGCTGATGGCATCGCTGGGAATGGTCACCGTCTGTTGGGCGGAAGAGTAGGCGAACTTGTTGTCGGCCAGTGAGCGGATGCCAATGAGCGCGCTGCGGGCGCCGGTGTGCTTCTCTTCAGTGCTGTGGCGGGCCGGGTAGGCGGTGACCGGGAAGCGCCAGCCGCTGTCGTACTCGAAGCCGGCGTTGACGATACGCTGCTCATAGGGCGCGGAAAAGTGCCAGACGCCCTCTTCGGTGGCAACGTGCGCCACAATCCCCTCGGTCACTGTGGCGGTGACGGCGATGTCAAAGATGTCCGGGTTGTTGGGTGGTGGCCCCCAATCGACCCAACTGGCGCCGTGGTCGTAACTGCGGAAGAGAGCATGGCTCGGCGCTGCCAGCAACTGGCCGCTCAGCGCCGT
>JAHDWG010000141.1 GCA_023384495.1 Caldilineaceae bacterium | reverse complement strand
ATTCACACGCATCTCCCTCCCTTTTTCGGTCGGTGATAATCTCACCGCACTACCGCCAGTTGATAGAGCGCCCATTCGTAATCCGAACTGCGGTCAAGCACCAGTGTGCTGGCCGTACTAAGATGCTCGAACGCATCGCGCCAAGCGCCGATCTCACCCGCTACCCGCGCCATAACGAGCTTCAAGTAGACGACCATAAAACGTTCGTTGAGCCGCTGGGCAATCGCCCATGCCTCGCGGTACACCTTGAGCGAGGTCTGCCACATCTCAAGGTCGGCAAATAGATCGCCTATGCCGGTGAGCGCAAAGCTGACAAAGCGCGTGTATCCGCTCCGTTGTGCAGCGTCATAGGCATCGCTCAACCGTTCGAGCGCCTGCACATAATCCCCTTGAAGGTGATGAAGCACCCCCAGGTTGTTGAGCACCATCGCCTGCGCCGACAGATTGGCCGATTGGCGATATTCCTCGAGACAAAATTGATAGAGCGAGAGCGCTTGCGCATACTGGCCCGTATTCGTGTAGACGGTCGCCAGCTCCATCGACGCGGTCGTCAGGCCAACCCTGTCATCGAGCGCTTGGTTGAGAAGAAGGCTCTCTTGTAAGGCCGAGACGGCAGGTTGGAATTGACCGGTCGTGTGGAGGCTTACACCTTGCGCCAACAGCGCCTGCGCCTTGACAGCGGTTGCTTCCGCCGACGTGGCCTTCTGGGCAGTGTGCGCTTTGCGCGTCAGCGCGGCCAGGGCATGGTCGCTATCAGCCAGCGAGAGCGGATAGTCGCCTCGTAGCCGGTGGATGATGGCGCGCCGCACGAGGGTACGCGCCAGGTTCAGCCAATCTGCGCTTTCGTCCAGGAGCATGGCGGCCCGATTCAGCACCGCCAGCGCTTGCTCCACATCGCCCTTGCGCCCCAACACATCCCCGCGCAGCGAAAGCAGCAAGGGGCGCGCCTGAAGCAGATCGCTGGGCAGGCTGTCGATCCAGCCGGCCAGCAGCAAGATGCGCCCACTTCGGATCAAGGAGTAACCCGCCACTTCAATCAGGTTGGCAATCGCTTCCACATCGCCCAACCGTTGGTAGCAGCGGTGTGCTTTTTCCCACTCTTCATTGGATGCGTGGTGACTCGCCAGCCGATTCAGGATCAGGGTTTCGTCGTCGGGCCGCTCCTTGACAAGTTGCTTTTGAAGAAACTCCTGAAACAGATTATGATAACGGAGCCAGTCACCATTCTCTCCCACGCGCACGGCAAACAAGTTTTGGCGAAACAGCTCCTCGATCAAGCCAGCCCAAGTGACACCCGGTGATAGCCATGCCTCGTCAAATAGCGTGCTGCATAGCTCTGCGTTGAACTCCTCCGTCAACCCCGTCCACAACAGAAAATCGCGCAGCGCCGGCGTCTGCTGATCGAGCACTTGTTGGGCTAAATAATCATACAGGTCGATACCGGCCGCACGCAGGCGGCGCATCCGCTCGGAAACATTGCGGATATTGCTCTGCGTGGAGAGCAACAGGCCGGTGATCCACCCTTCGGTGGTCTTGATCAGGTCGGCGGCCTCCCGATCAGACAGCGAATGGCCATAGTTCTGCAGGATCAACTTCTGCAATTCTTCGCGCTCAAAGGCCAGATCTTCAAAGTCCAGACCACTGACATACCCGCGCGCCACCAACAATGGCATATCTGGCAGCGCCAAGAGGCCCCGTGACGCCAACAACAGATGGCAATTTTCATCTGCCTGTTGCACAAACTGGCTCACGAACCGTCCGATATCTTCATCTTCCGCCACAAGATGATAATCATCAATAATCAGTAGAAAATCTTCTGGCGCGTGCTCATATAGCTCGTTGACCACAACCGTGATCAATTGGTCAAGCGACCCCTGGCGGGCTGAATAGTTCTGAAGCGCAGCTTGCGCCGTCCGTCCGAACACAGGATAGCGCTGCGCAATGGCCGCAATGAAGTGCATGAAAAAGCGGTGAGGGTCGCGATCGAGCGGATCCAGCGAATACCAACAAACCGGTAGCTCGGTATAATGAGCAAAGTCGATGAGAGCGTAGGTCTTGCCATATCCAGCCGGCGCGACCAAGATGGTCAGCTTGTTGCCCATCAACTCGTCCAGCAACTCGACAAGACGCTGGCGCGTATACAGGTCAGGCCGGCGCCGCGGCGGGACAACCTTGGTGCGAACTATGGTGTCGTTCATGCAGCAGCAGACTCCGCAAATGACGAGAATGATGTGGGCGACGCGTCGAGGTTCGTCTCGACGTGAAACACCACCTCACGAACGGTTTCGTTATCGGCTGCAAAGGTGATGGTGGCGGTGAACTGCGCGCCCTGCAATGCCTTGGGAAGCCAGTGCGCGGCATCATCCCACATACGCTGGTAGGGTAGGCCGTCGAACGGGAACCAAACAGGCGTCATCTCTGTGCTTGATGCGGGCAGACCGCGCCACTGTTCAACCAGGAAGAGCCACACCGACTGGCCCCATGCTGGCTGCGCTGGGAAGTGGAATCTGATCTGACCGATAGGCGCCAGCGCTGCGGGTGTCGTATGAATACGCGCTTCTTCGGCCAATTCACGGACGGCGGCAGCAACAACCGGCTCACCTCTTTCAACCTTGCCGCCAAAACCAGTGAATTTTTGCTGGCCAAAGCCGCGTCGCTTGAGGCCCAGTAAGACCGCAGGCGCCGGCAGCCGGCGTATGGGAAAGCACAACGTGGCTGTTTGCATAGATGATACACGACTTTTTGTCAGGATGGAAGTAGCCGTCAAGCGGCGTCGAGCTCCTCAAACAAAAGCCTGATCCGGCGCTTGTTTTTTGTTGCCAAACCCGCTCAGAACCTACCGAATCAGGGGTGCGAAACTCAAGTTACTCCTACGAATGGGACTAGGCGCTTTGCCTGGATCGGGCATCGGCGCGCCTACAGCCGTTCAAGGATCGTGGCAATGCCCATCCCACCAGCGGCGCAAAGGGTCACCAGGGCGGTGTTCAGCCCGCGCCGCTCCAACTCATCGAGCGCCGTCCCCACCAAGATCGCGCCCGTGGCCCCCAACGGGTGCCCCAGCGCGATTGCCCCGCCATTGACATTAATGTTGCCGAGATCACGCAACCCCATGTCGCGCATAAATTTCAACACCACCGCGGCAAACGCTTCATTGACTTCCCAGAGATCGACATCAGAGACGGACATGCCGGCCTGGCGCAACGCCCGCTTGGCCGCAGGCGCCGGCCCCGTCAGCATCAGGGTCGGCTCGGACCCCACCGTCGCTGCGGCGAGAATGCGCGCTCGGGGCGGCAACCCCATACGCGCGCCAGCCTCGCGGCTACCCACCAGCACCAAAGCCGCCCCATCGACCATCCCCGAAGAATTCCCCGCTGTATGGTCATGGCGAACTGCCGACAGTTGGGGATAAGCGCGCAGGGCGAGCCGATCAAATTGCGCGCCCATTTGTGCAAATGCCGGCGCCAGCGCGGCCAACTTTTCCAGCGTGGTGTCGGGCCGCAAATGTTCATCGTGCGCCAACAAGGGCCGTCCTTCCTCATCCAGCACAGGCGTCAATGATCGGAAATAACCGTTGGCGGCGGCGGCCGCGGCGCGGGTTTGCGAATAGAGCGCATATTCGTCCAGCGCAGGGCGCGAAAAGCCTTCGAGCGTGGCCAACAAATCCGCGCTTACCCCTTGAGGCACAATGCCGACCGCCTCGCGCAGCGCCACGTCTTCAGCCAACGCGCCGCCGTCCGCCCCCATCGGCGTTCGCGACATCGATTCCACACCACCCGCCAGCACCAGATCAGCCCACCCGGCGCGCACCTTTGCCGCAGCGAGGTTGATTGCTTCGAGCCCCGACGCACAGAATCGATTGAGTTGGAGACCGGGGACCGGGTGCGGCCAGCCGGCAGCCAAAAGCGCAGCCCGCGCCAGGTTCCCGCCTTGCTCACCGACCGCGGTCACACATCCCAGCAGCAGATCATCCACCCAGGCGGGGTCAAGGTGCGTGCGTTGGCCAAGCGAAGCGAGCAAGGTCGTTACCAAACGAAGCGGCGGAACACTGTAGAGCGCACCCGTCGGCCGCGCCTTGCCCCGCGGCGTGCGGATGGCGTCGAACAGATAGGCAGTCTGCATCTGATTCGCCCTCCAATCCATGTCCTTCGAATTCAGCCTCGGGTGGGTTGTAACCCTGCCGATTGTCCATCCAATCTTAGCGCATTTTGGCCCTGGGTCAAGTGGAACGTTCTGTAGTACACTTGAGCAACTTTGGATTTGCTCGTTGCTTTCTGTTGCGTTCTTTAGGCTGTGCGACTACTTACCTTGATCAAGGAGCGAGCTGTGACACTTTGGTATCAAATGGATGCCAGGCAGACAATTGCCCACCTCGATAGCCACATCGATACAGGGCTCTCCGAGCTTACAGCTGCGCACCGGCTCCGTGAATACGGCCCCAATGAGCTGATCGAGCGGGGTGGCAAAAGCCGTTGGAAGATCCTGTGGGAACAATTCACCTCCACCCTGGTATTGGTCTTGATTGCTGCTGCCCTGGTTTCCGGATTTTTGGGTGATGTCGAGGACACCGTGGCCATCCTCGTCATCGTGGTCCTCAACGCCGCGTTGGGGTTTCGCCAGGAATATCAGGCCGAGCAGGCGATGGCTGCGCTCAAAAAACTGGCGGTTCCGCGCGTGCGCGTTCGACGGGACGGACGAGTGCGCGAACTATCGGCGCGTGAGCTCGTCCCGGGTGATCTAGTGCTGCTGGAGGCAGGCAATCTCGTGCCGGCGGACGGACGATTGGTCAACGCCGCCAACCTGCGCGTGCAAGAGGCGACCCTCACGGGCGAGTCCGAGCCGGTTGAAAAGGACGCCAATCTGGTCTTCGACGTTGGGAAAGCGGTGGGTGATCGTCGGAATATGGTGTACATGGGCACAGTGGTGACCTATGGCCGTGGCGAGGTTCTCGTTACCGAGACGGGGATGCAGACTGAATTGGGGCATGTGGCCAACCTGATTCAGACGGTGGCGCAGGAGCCAACACCGCTGCAAAACCGACTCGACCGGCTTGGGCGTAACCTGGCCGTGATCGCCCTGGCCATCGTGACGCTGATCTTTGGCATCGGTCTGTTGCGCGGGGAAGATCTGCGTCTCATGCTGCTCACGGCCGTGAGCCTGGCGGTGGCGGCGGTGCCCGAAGGGTTGCCCGCCGTGGTTACCATAGCCCTCGCCCTGGGCGCGCAGCGGATGCTGAAACGGCAGGCGCTGATCCGCAAGCTGCCCGCCGTAGAGACGCTCGGCTCGGTCACGGTCATCTGTTCGGATAAGACCGGCACGCTCACTGAGAACCGCATGACCGTCACCGTGCTCGACGTGGCCGGCGAGCACATCGACCTCTCCGAGCAGATTCGCCGCGACCACGGCAGCGTCATCTCGGTCATCAGCGCGGCGCCCAGGCACACACAGCCGGCTCTTCTCCTGCTCTTGGTCGGTGGCGCGCTCTGCAACGACGCCAAGCTGGATACAGAGGCGAATGACCCGGCGCTCTTTCATGTGGTGGGTGATCCCACTGAGGGCGCCCTGGCGGTTGCCGCCGCTCGCGCCGGTCTCGTCAAAGACGAACTAGAACGACTCTTCCCGCGCATGGCCGAGGTCCCATTTGACTCGCAGCGCAAACGAATGACCACGGTGCACCGCCGCCCACCCGCAGACGCCGCCCTGCCGCCGGCGTTAGCTCCCCTGTTTGCGTTGGACATTGTGATGCAGGCCCCACCCTATATCGCGCTCACCAAAGGCGCGCTCGATAGTGTATTGCAGGTGGCCGACCGCGTCTGGCTTGAGAATCAAGTCATCCCCTTGGAGGATACACACCGCCAGCGTATCTGGGCTGCCCATGATGAACTGGCGGCGCAAGGGATGCGCATTCTGGGTCTGGGGCTTCAGGCATTCGATGAGCCGCCCGCCCAAGGCGATATGGCGAGGTTGGAGTCGCATCTGATCTTTATCGGCATGGCCGCCATGATCGACCCGCCGCGCGCTGAGGTCAAACAGGCAATTGTCACATGCCAGACCGCCGGCATCCGACCGATCATGATCACCGGTGACCATCCGCTTACTGCCCGCCACATTGCCGAGCAACTGGGGATTGCCAACTGTGGTCGCTTTCTCACGGGCAGCGAGTTAGACAAACTGTCGCCAGCGGAACTCGATGCCGTCGTGCGCGATGTGGCGGTCTTCGCGCGCGTCTCGCCAGAGCACAAGCTTCAGATCGTGGAGGCACTGCAGGGGCAGGGACAGATCATCGCCATGACCGGTGATGGCGTCAACGATGCGCCGGCGCTCAAGAAAGCTGACATCGGTGTGGCCATGGGCATCACCGGCGCCGATGTGGCCAAAGAATCATCGGAGATGGTGCTGCAAGATGACAACTTTGTCACCATTGTTGCAGCAGTCGAAGAAGGGCGCGTCATCTATGACAACATCCGCAAATTCATCAAATTTTTATTGAGCTGCAACACGGGTGAGATCATCGTCATGTTGGTGGGGCCGCTATTGGGGATGCCGCTGCCGCTCTTGCCTCTGCAAATCCTGTGGATGAACCTGGTCACCGATGGCTTTCCGGCGTTGGCGCTGGGGGTGGAGCCAGCCGAACGTAATGTCATGCATCGCCCACCCTACCCACCGGGCGAGAGTGTCTTCAGCCGCGGCTTGGGCCGCGACATCGTCTGGATTGGCGCACTCATGGGGATTGCGCCTCTGTTGGTTGGCTATCTCTATTGGCGCATTGACCCGGCAGGCCCCTGGCAGACAATGGTCTTTACCACGCTCGTGCTTTCGCAAATCGTGTTGGCCCTCGCCATGCGCTCGGCGCGCGAATCCATCTTTTCGATTGGGCTGCGCTCCAACCCGGCTATGCTCTGGGCGGTGGGCAGCACAATCGTGCTGCAACTTCTGGTGATCTACGTGCCCGTACTACAAAATTTCTTCAAAACCCAGCCACTGTCGATGAGCAACCTGATCGTCTGCCTGCTGGTCAGCACGCTCCTCTTTTGGGTCGTCGAATTGGAGAAGTTGCTCATCCGCCGTGGTTGAGCTGAATCTGGCCCCAATTTGAAGGAATATGGAACCTGAACCTGTTGTGCGGTGTATGATAGATGAACACTGAGAATTTGAAGAGCTTCAATCCAGATAACCGTGCGTGCGCAGCCATGCCTCGGTGCGCCGCATGCCCTCGGCCAGGTCTACGCGGGGCTGCCAACCCAGCAGCCGCTGCGCCTTTTCGATGCAAAAGCTGTTGTTGCTCCGCAGCGAACGGACAACCGTGCGGTTGAACGTCGCCTCTTTGCCCCGCAGCCGCGCATAGCCCTCAAAGAGCAGGGCCGCCATCCATGCCGCAGGGTATGAGATGGAGGGGAGCTTGGGCGCGCCGGCCATCGCCGCATAGGCGCCAAAAAAGTCACGCCACGGGATGGGCGCGCCATCGGCAAAGTTGAAGGCCTCACCCACGGCCGCGTCCACCGTGGCGCACAGGATCAGCCCATCCACCAGGTTGTCGATGTAGAGCGGTTTGCAGAGATGGCGACCGCCATCAATGAGCACCATGCGTCCTTTGCGGATCATCGCCAGCGGGCGCAGGGTGAACTGCGGCGATCCGAGCCCGTAAACTTGCGACGGACGCGCCACAACCACGGGCAAGCCATGCCGCCGAAATGCCTGCCAGAGCACCTCCTCGGCCGCAATCTTGGAATCGGCGTAGCGTGTGTGGCCGGTGCGCATAGGCGTTGTTTCGTCGATGTCGAACGCCTGCCGCGACCCGTAGACCGCACACGAACTCACATGCACAAAGCGCGCCGCCCCAGCCGCTCGCGCCGCGTCGACCAGCCGCGCCGCGCCCGCCACATTGGTTGCCCAAACAGCTGCCCGGCTCCCCTGCTCGCTGACCCACGCCGCGGCGTGAAAGACCACCGCGCAGCCAGCCGTTGCCCGCGCCAATGACGCAGCATCGGCCAGGTCCCCCTCAACGACTTCGCAGCCTATGGCGGCCAGCGGCGCGGCTTTGGCCGGCGTGCGCGCCAGCACACGAACACGCGCACCCGTCTCTTGCGCCAGCCGCTCGGCCAGCCGCCCCCCTATAAAGCCGGTTGCCCCCGTGACGAGCACAGTCTCGCCCCGTAAATTCATGACCTGCTCCTCGTGCCATTGACTGCCTCCTGGGCAATCGCGCGCGCCAACGCTTCTTCTTCGTCGCGCGTGCTGAGTTGCCCGTCGAGCCGGGCGGCGCGCAGCCGGGCCAGGATGCGCCCGTAGATCGGCCCTGGCGGCAGACGCATCTGCTGCAAATCTGCCCCGGTGAGAAGCGGCTGCACCGGCTGCCATTCGTCGCGATAACGGCGCACCAGCTCTGCCACCGCGGGGTCGATGGCGAGCACGCGATAGAGCGCCAGCGCCACGTCATCGACGTGTTCGAGCAGCTCAACAACCTGGCTGGGCGTGATTGCTGGGTTGCGCAATGAAGACTTGGCGGCGCGCAGTTGATGTAGCCCGTTCATCAACCGTTTTGTCTCACCGCGCAGACCGAGCCGTTCTGTCAGCGCGCTGTGGTCGGCGCCGGGCAGCCGCAGGGTCAAGATTCCCCAATAGAGCCGCTCGATGGGTTCGCGCGCCAGCGTTGGCTCCACATCGGGCTGTTGCAGCGCCGTGCGCAGCCGGACGAACTGCGCCTCGACCCATTCGTCCACCGTCAGCGCCGAATGGACGTGCTGGAGCACGCCCAATGCATCCAGCCGGCCCAGGGCGCGTTCGGGCGTCGCCTCTTGGAGGATGCGCTCCAGCTCGTGGCGGATGCGCGCCGGAGAGACGCGTTCCACCAGCTCGACGGCGTCGTGGAGTAGTTCCAACGTGCGCGGCTCGATGGTGAAACCGAAACGCTGCTCATAGCGGACTGCGCGCAGGATCCGCGTCGGGTCATCCACAAAGCTCAGGCTGTGCAACACGCGCACCAACCCCTGTCGCAAATCATTGTGCCCGCCGAAGAAGTCGAGCAGCTCGCCCCAGCGGTCGGGGTTGAGCGAGAAGGCCAGCGTGTTGATGGTAAAGTCGCGGCGGTGGAGGTCGAGCTTGATGTTGCTTAGCTCCACCGTCGGCAGGACGGTCGGCGCGGTATAGAATTCTGTGCGCGCGGTGACAAAATCGAGATGCGGGGGGATGCCATCGGGCGGGCCTGATGTGGCGACGAAGGGCAGGGTGGGCAAAAGCTGGCCCCAGCGCACCGGCTGGGTCACATCATCCAGAATCCACTTGGCGGTGCCAAAGCGCTTGTGGGTGACAATCCGCCCCCCAAACTGGTCCTGGATGCGTTGGGCAAACACAATCGCGTCGCCCTCGATGACAATATCCACATCCAATGTGTTGAGGCGGAGGCTGCCGCTGTTGAGGAGCAAGTCTCGCACAAAACCGCCCACAACAAAGGCGGCGAAGTCCATCGCTTCCACTGCTTGCCCAACACGTTGCAGCAGTGCAAGTTGCGCCGGCGCCAACGTTGCGCGCAGCCGGTGGTCGATCTCGGCGGCATGGCGTTCGGGCGGGACGTCCTCATCCCACAGCTTGATGAGGTCGGTGCGCGTCACAATGCCGATGATCTTGCCGGCCTCATCCACCACCGGGATCTGCCCCCATCCGCTCTCGATCATGGCTCTGCGCAGCACGTGGATCGAATCGGAGGGCCGCACGGTGACAGGGTTGCCGTCGGGGCCCACCTGCATAAACTGGCGCACGGGTCGCTGCCCCAACCCGTGGTTCATGGCGCGGTCGGCCTCGCGGCGGGTCAGCACGCCCAGCAACGCCTCATCCGGTTCGCCCGCCTGCGCCACCACCGGAAAGCCCTCGTGCCCGTAGCGACGCATGAGCAGATGCGCTTCCTCGATCCGGAGATCAGGCGCCAGCACTTGGGGACGCCCGCTGGTCATAATGTGGCGCACCGTCACCGCCGGCTGGGTATGGGCCGAGAGCAGCTCGACAATGCGGTCGCGCAGCTGCGGCGCACTCAGATGGCGGACGGGCGCGGCCGCGGCGCGGGTGTGCCCCCCGCCGCCCAATGCGCGGGCAGCGGCGCCCACATCGATATCGTCGGTGACGCTGCGCGCCACCACCTGCACCAGTTCGTCCAGCCGCACAATCAGAAAGACGGCGTCGCACTCGTGGACATCACGCAGCCGGTGGACGAGCGTGCTCAACTCGTCGTCAAAACCGGGCGCATCGGCCTGGGCAATGACCACCGTGTGGCCAGCAATCGTGAGAAACTCGCTCTGTTCGATCAGTTGGTCCAACAGTGCGCGCTGCGGCTCGCTGAGTGGGTGACGCAGAAACTGGTGAAGCACCTCGAGGTTGACGCCTTGGGCGCGCTCCATGAGCCAGGCCAGGCAGCGCGCATCGCGCGCGGTCGCCGTGGCGTAGGTGAGGCTGCCCGTGTCTTCGTGAATGCCCAGCGCCAGCAGCGTGGCCTGCACCGGCGTCAGGTCGATGGGCTGGCGCATAAGCTTTTCGATCAACATGGTGGCGTTGGCGCCCACCGGCTCATGCCAGTGCTTGACCTGGCTCTGGCCCCACTGGGGCGAAGCGTCGGGCGTGGGCGTGTGGTGGTCGATGACATACCATGTGGTCTCGCCACGGACACCCTTGGGCAGATTGGCCGAGCGCGTGTCGACCAAAATGATGCGGTTGATGGGCTGGCGCGGCAGTTCACGCGCGTGGACAAATGGGAACTGATTTCTGTAGAGCGCGACAAAATCGCGCACATTGCGGTTCATGCGAGCCGGCAACACGGGGAGCGCAGCCGGATAGAGCAACGAAGCGCCGAGCAACGAGGCCAGGGCGTCGAAGTCGGTGCGTTCATGGGTGAGGATCACATCGATACCATCAGTGGGCATGGGCTCGGTTGACATGGGGATAGTGTACCATAGCTGTGGCGTCACAGGAACTTGCTCGGATGGCCCAAATAGCTCCGCGCGCTACGCTAACGCCCCAGGGCGCGATTGCCAACCCCGTCGGCCTGGGCAAGAATGTCGGCCACCGAACGCACGCCGAGAAAGCCCTGTTGCAGACCGGCATTGACCATCTGGAGCAGCGGGTTGAAGCGGGGGCCAAATTGCCAAAGCTGCGCCGTTGCCAGTCCGGTCAAGAACGGCGTCTGGTCGGGGTGCTGTTGGCGCCATGCGGCGGCCAGGCTTGGGCGCGGCGGCAGATAGGCGCCGTCGATTTCGGGTGTGCGCCAGAGGATGTCCGCCTGGCTGAGCTGTTGCGCCAGCCGCTGGGCGGCGTGGTGGGGCGAGCCGGCCGCCATGGCATAGCAGGTTGCAAAGGCGACAGTTGCCCGGCCGCGTGGGCCGGCGGGCAGTTCAGCCACCCCAAAGTTGGGCGGCGGGTCGACGCGGCGGAGATAGGGCAGCGCCCAATTGCCTTCGATGGCCATCGCGGCGCGCCGGCGCGCCAGCGCCTCGCCGGCCCACGCGCTTTCCAGCTCTGCCGGGGCCGCGGCATGGCCATCAAAGACCAGACGAACGTAGAAATCCATGGCGTCGCGCGCCTCGTCGCTGTTGATGACCATGACCGAAAAATCGTCATCAGTGACCGCGCCCCCGGCCTGATAGAGAAAGGGGAGCCAGCGGCTGAAGTCGGGTGGCAGCGCAAGCCCAAACGTGGCCGTTTCCCGGTCGGTAAGCGCCTCCGCCGCGGCGCGCAGATCATCCCAGGTCCATGTTTCATCGGGGTAGCTCAAGCCGGCCTCGTCAAAGCGGTCGCGGTCATAGAGCAGCGCCAACGTGCGCACTTCGCGCGGAAGACAATAGAGCGCGCCATCGAGCGAAAAGGCTGCGTGCAGCAGGGGATAGAGATCTTGGGTGTTGAAGAGAGTTGGGTCAAAGGGCGCCAACACACCGGCCAGCGCCAGGTCGCGCACACGCCCGCTATCGAGCACAAAGAGGTCAGGTGGCGTCGCGAGCGCCAACGCTGCCTGGAGGGCGTCATCATAATCAGGCCGCAGTGTGAGGTTGGCCGTGACGTCCGTCTCTGTCTGGTTGAACGCCTCGACCAGCGCGAGAAACTGGGCGTCGGCGGCGGGGGCCACCGATGGGGCGAGAACGTGCAGTTCGGGAAGGTCTCGGCCCGGTTCGTTGCCCACAGCGGCGGCGGGCGGCGCTTCGTCTGCGTTGCGCCAGGGGGTAAGCCACAGAGGGGCGCCGCCCTGGCACGCCGCAAGCAGCAGAGAGACCCAAAGCAAAGCGATTGTTACCCACCGGCGGGGTATGGTAGTAGCGGCTTTAGTCGCTCTGATCGGCAGAGCGACTGAAGTCGCTATCACGAACACGTCCGTTACTTGCGGCACTGTGAACTAGTGGGCGCCAGCATCGACAAACTGGTCGTAGGCGGTGGCGTCCATGAGGGCCGCCACCTCCGCATCCAGGTCGGGGCCGGGCTGAATCTTGAAGAACCAGGCCGCATAGGGCTGTTCGTTGACCAGCTCGGGCTTGTCGACCAGCGCATCGTTGACCTCGGCGATCACACCGCTAACCGGTGCATTCACTTCCTCGGCCGCCTTGACCGATTCAACCACGGCCACCGCTTCGCCGGCGGTTACGGCGCGCCCGGGCTCAGGCAACTCCACATAGACCACATCGCTCAGCAGGTCTTGCGCCGCATCCGAAATGCCAACCACGATCAGGTTCTCCTCGTGGCGCATCCACTCGTGAGTCTTGGCATAGCGGGCGTTTTGGTCAAGTTTGTAGTTGGACATAAATTCATCCTTTGTGTTGGCGCCTATTCCGTGAGACGGGGCGCGCCCATCGTCTATCGTTCATCGTCTATCGTCTATCGTCCCTCATCGATAGCGCGGCTGGTAAAAGGGCCGCTTGACAATGCGGGCCAGCTTGGGTTGGCCGCGAATGACAACCGAGATCTCGGTCCCCACCGCGCTGTGCGCGGCGGGCGCGTAGCCCATACCCAGGAATCGATCCAGGGTAGGGCTTTTCATGCCGGTGGTCACGCGGCCCACGATCTCGTCCCCGATGGCAATCGGGTATTGTTCACGCGGGACGGCCTTCTCCACCATTTCAAAGCCAATTAGCAACGTACTCGGTTTTTCGAGCTTTACCTTGAGCAGCGCCTCGCGACCGACAAACTCTTTGTCCCAACTGATAACCCAGCCCAGCCGTGCGGCCAGCGGATTGGTCTGCGCGTCAATCTCGTGGCCATAGAGGGGCATACACGCCTCAAAGCGCAGGCTGTCGCGGGCGGCCAGCCCACAGGGGAGCAGCCCGTGACCGGCGCCGGCCTCGAGGAGCGCCTGCCACAGGGGGGCGGCCTGCTCGGCGGGGAAATAGAGTTCAAAGCCATCTTCGCCGGTGTAGCCTGTGCGGCCCACCAGCGCGGCGACGCCTGCGATCGTCGTCTCGACGGCCGTGCGGGTGGCAAGTTCGGCCAGCGGCGCCGGGGTCAGTTGTTGGAGGATCACCTCCGCCGCGGGGCCTTGCAGCGCCAACATGCAGGTCTCGTCCGAGCGGTCGATGAGGTCGACATCAAAGCCGAGCGCGTTGGCGCGCAGCCAGGCCAGGTCTTTGGCGCGATTGGCGGCATTGACGACGATGAGCCAGCGGTCGGGCAGCCGGTAGAGGAAGATGTCGTCGACGATCGCGCCGTCGCTGTAGAGCAACAGACTGTAGTGGGCCTCGTAGGGCTGCATCCGGTCAGTATCCCACACCTGGATGTACTGAAGATACGGGTCAGCATCGGGGCCGCTCAGCTCGAACTGGCCCATATGATCGATATCAAAGAGGCCGGCGGCGGTGCGCACAGCGTGGTGTTCGGCCAACGGACCGGTGGGGTATTGCACGGGCAGCGCCCAGCCGGCAAAGTCGACCATGCGGCCGCCGAGGGCGACATGGGTGTCATAGAGTGGCGTCTTGCGCATGGAGGGTCCATCCTTTCGTCACCAACGCTGCGGCTGAGCCTCTGGTGAGACTATACCCGCGTCGGGGCAAAGTTGGCAAATCGCCGGCGTGGGTGGGGAGGTGATTGGGGGGGCGGCCCTTGCAAAGTGGGCCGGATTGGACATGGTTGTTTTGGTGATGCTATAATTGTCAGGTCTACAAGGTCTAGACGCCACACATGCCCCCTTAGCGCAGTGGATAGCGCAGCTGCCTTCTAAGCAGCGGGTCGTAGGTTCGAATCCTACAGGGGGCGCCTTACCCCGCCGCGCAGAGGCGGGCGCCCCGAATTGTGCTAGTTCAATGCGTCCGCGCTGTTCTTTCTCTGTGTTGTTTCTCTATTTGTAACTCATGTGACGCAAGCCTCGACTGCACATCGGCGGGGGAGCACGGTCTCTGCCGCTCCGAATCCATGAGGCGCTGCGCAGCGTGGAATTGTAAGCAATTTGTCGGTTTACGAACCTCGTTGGTCCATGCTATACTGGTTCCCAACACAGACCATGTCGGCTCGACGGGTGGCCCCAGGGCGCGCCCGGCCCGGCCTCCACTGCTGAGCGCCCCGGCAGCAAGTTGTGGGTCATGCTCTCTCACACCTCTTGCTTGCCACACACACTCAGCCGTGGGTATTCCCTTGCGGGGGGTGTTTTAGCTTGATTGCCTGCCCCCGCCCACACACCGATGAGTGGATGAACATTGAGCTTTGAACAGAATCAACTCAACTGGATCGCCAACTTCATCTGGGGCATTGCCGATGACGTGCTGCGCGACCTCTACGTGCGCGGCAAGTACCGTGACGTCATCCTCCCCATGACGGTCCTGCGCCGCCTCGACGCTGTGCTCGAACCAACCAAACAGGCCGTCCTCGACATGAAACTCATGCTCGACAACGCCGGCATCACCAACCAGGACGCTGCCTTGCGCCAGGCCGCCGGGCAGGCGTTTTATAACACGTCTCCCTTCACCCTGCGTGACCTGCGCGCCCGCGCCAGCCAACAACAACTGCGCGCCGACTTCGAAGCCTATCTCGACGGCTTCTCGCCCAACGTCCAGGAGATCCTCGACAACTTCGAGTTTCGCAACCAGATCCCGCGCCTCTCCCGCGCCGACGCCCTCGGTACACTCATCGAAAAGTTCCTCGCGCCGGACGTCAATCTCAGCCCGCACCCTGTCCTCAACGGCGATGGCTCGGTGAGGCAGCCCGGTCTTGACAACCACGCTATGGGCACCATCTTCGAGGAACTGGTGCGCCGCTTCAATGAGGAAAACAACGAGGAGGCCGGCGAGCACTGGACACCCCGCGACGCCGTCCGCCTCATGGCCCGCCTCATCTTTCTACCCATTGCCGACCAAATCGAGTCCGGCACTTACCTGATCTACGATGGCGCCGGCGGCACCGGCGGCATGTTGACCGTCGCCGAGGAAACGCTCCAGCAGCTCGCCGAAGAACATGGCAAACAGGTGGCTATTCACCTCTTTGGCCAGGAGATCAACGCCGAGACCTACGCCATCTGCAAGGCCGACCTCTTGCTCAAAGGCGAAGGCGAAGCCGCCGACAACATCGTCGGTGGCCCCGAACATTCCACGCTCGCCAATGACGCCTTCCCCTCGCGCACCTTCGACTTCATGCTCTCCAACCCACCTTACGGCAAGAGCTGGAAAAGCGACCTCGAACGCATGGGCGGCAAAGAGGGGCTCAAGGACCCCCGCTTCCTCATCGAACACGCCGGCAACCCCGAATACTCGCTCGTCACCCGCTCCAGCGACGGCCAGTTGCTCTTCCTCGCCAACCTGGTGAGCAAGATGAAACATGACACCCCTCTCGGCAGCCGTATCGCCGAGGTGCATAACGGTTCCTCGCTCTTTACCGGCGACGCCGGCCAGGGTGAGAGCAACATCCGCCGCTGGATCATAGAAAACGACTGGCTCGAAGCTGTCGTCGCCCTGCCGCTCAACATGTTCTACAACACCGGCATTGCCACCTATATCTGGGTGATCAGCAAC
>JAHDWG010000140.1 GCA_023384495.1 Caldilineaceae bacterium | reverse complement strand
GAGCGCTTTGCCGATTGCGTGGCGCTGGCGAACGAATCTGCCCAGATCGTGGCGGTAGGGGTGAACTGCACGCCGCCGCGCTTTGTCGAGCCGTTGTTGCGCAGCGCCGCCGGGGTCACGGCCAAGCCGTTGCTTGCCTACCCCAACAGCGGCGAAGCGTGGGACGCCGCCCGTCATTGTTGGGTGGCGGGCGCGGGCGCCACCGACTTTGCCCAGCCGGCGCAGCGTTGGCGCGCCGCCGGCGCCCGCCTCATCGGCGGCTGCTGCCGCACCGGGCCAGAGGATATCCGGGTGATCGCACAGGCGTTGTGGGAGTGATTGCGCCCATCCCCGGCCCCGCTTTGTTCGCAGACGGCGCGGGCAAGGGGGAAGGCTCAATCCGCCGCGGCCATGAGGTTGACGGCGAAGGTGGTTTTGGGCGCCTCCACCCGATCCGGCAGGGGAGAGACATCGCGCACGAAGCGGCCCTGCATGCTCCACGGCCCCGTCCACGTGATCTGCGCCTCGACCAGGCGGCCGCGCAGGGGCAACTCGCTGTCGATAAAGACAAGCTTGTTCTGCCGGTTGCGCCCGCGCCACTTGCCCTTGTGCTGCTCTTCCACCAATACTTCGACAACCTGTCCCAAATAACGGCTGTTGATCTCGGCGCTCACCTGCTCCTGTAGCTCCTCGATGCATCGGTGGCGGCGCATCTTCTCGGCTTCGGGCACATCGTCCACCATGCGCCGCTCGCTCACCGTGCCAGGGCGGGGGCTGTAGCGGGCCAGGTGCACCTTGTCGAGCTTGAGGTCGGCCAGTACATCACACGTGCGCTGGAACTGCTCTTCCGTTTCGCCGCAGAAGCCGACGATGATGTCGGTGTGGATGGCGGCGTCGGGCAGGATCGTGCGAATGCGCTGCACCAGCGCCCGGTAGTCGGCATTCGTATAGCCACGCTTCATCCGTTCGAGCACTTCATCGTCGCCCGCCTGGATGGGAACTTCGATGTGCTCGCAGACCTTGGGCAGGCTGCGCACCGTGTGGAGGATGCGATCCGTCATGTAATTGGGGTGGCTGGTCAAGAAGCGAATGCGCCAGAGGCCGTCGATCTCGTGCACCTCGCGCAACAGATCGGCCAGGTCGAATTGAGACTGGAGACTGGAGACTGGAGACTCTCTTGTCTCTAGTCTCCAGTCTCCAGTCCCGATGTCTCCCTCATAAGCGGCCACGGTGCGGCTATCTCCGCGTTCCCCGCGCCAGTCGTAGCCATAGCGGTCCACAATCTGGCCAAGCAGCGTCACTTCGCGCACACCTTGGGCGACGAGGCCGCGAATCTCGTTGACAATCTCATCCACCGGGCGGCTGCGTTCGACGCCACGGCGGAAGGGAATGATGCAAAACGTGCAGGCATGGCTGCATCCATAGACAATCGGCACGTGGGCGGCCACGGGCGCCTGCCCGCTGAGCGCCAGGTGCTTGATCGACTGTGCGCTGCCGATGGGCTGCGCCTCATCTTGCACCCGGTAGCGGTGGGCAAGATGTTGGCGCTCGATGGCGGCCATTTCGGCGTTGAGCGCTGCCTGGCGCAGGTGGTTGATGAGCGGCGCCGCTTCGCTCGGCGGCATAAACACATCCACATCGGGGTAGGCGGCCAACAGTTGCGGGCTGGGCTTGACCCCCACCATGCAGCCCATGAGCGCCAGCGTGCGCCCGTCGTCGTCCTGTTTCCACGGTTTCAGGCTGCCCAGTTTGCCGATCGCCCGCTCTTCGGCGCTCTGACGGACGACACAGGTGTTGAGCACCACCACATCGGCGTCGTCGAGCCGGTCGGTGGGGCCATAGCCGATCTTCTCCAGTTCGGCGGCCACGTGGTTGCTGTCGGCCACATTCATCTGGCAGCCGATGGTCCAGATATGATACTTGCGCTGCGCTGTCGACGTTTCGTCGGTGGCGACTTCGTGAACTACTTGGATCTTCTCGCTGTTCATGGTCCTCGTCCTGTGCTCCGGTGTACGCCGGGCAGGAATACAATGCAACTCCGGCTTTGGGTCGGAGACTGCCCTCGCAAGCAGCAATCGTATTGTAGGCGCCAGGCCAGCCCCTGTCAAAACGGCGTGACCTGGGTGTGTAAGCGCTATCGCCCTTTTTCGGGATACCACTCCACCTGGCGCATGTGGGTGACCGGTGGCGGCGGCCAGTGGCTGCTGCGCTGGCTGCTTAAGCCCCGATTGGGGCCGGGTGTAAACACACGATTGGGCAGGCCCACCAGTTCGCCTTGCTGCACCCATCCCTCGTCGCCCCCATAAAGCTGGCCGACGAGGATGCCGGTCAGACGCGCCAGTGTATCGGCCTGTTCGGGGTTGGCCGCCAGGTCGGTCAGCTCGTTGGGGTCAGTTTCCAGGTCGAAGAGCTGGCGCACATTGCCGGCGGCATAGTAGACGAGCTTGTAGCGCCCGTTGTGGATCATGCGCGTCGCCAGCGGCCCTTCGTCGATTTCGCCGTAGAACCAGTCTCGGCGACGCTCGCCCACCATGGAAAGGCCTTCCACACTGGGGGGGATGGGTACGCCGGCCAGGTCGAGCAGAGTGGGCATCACATCCTGCCACCCCACCAGCCGGTTGTCGACGCGGCCATAGCCCACCCGCTCATCCCCCGCCACCCCCAGCAGGATCATGGGGATATTGGCTGAATACTCGTAAAAGAGCCGTTTGGCCCACAGGCCGTGGTTGCCCAGCATGTCGCCGTGATCCGACGTGAAGCAGAGGATGGTGTCGTTGAGCAGCCCCTCCTCGCGCAGCGCGCCGATCACCATCCGCAACTGGTGGTCGATGTGAGTGCAGAGCGCGTAAAAGGCGCGGCGGGCCAACGTGGCCTGCAAAGTGCTGATCCTGTCGCCCGTGGCCAGATTGGCCTGGAGCCGGTAGGGCATGTTCCCCCGCTCCGCTACCCAGGCGCCCGCATGCGGCTCGTCCATGGGTACGTCGCGATAGAGGTCGAGGTAGGCCTGTAGCGGCACAAGGGGTGGGTGGGGGTGGCGATACGAGAGATACCAAAAGCCGGGCCGTTTTGGGTCGCGGCGTTTGATCGTACGCACCATCTGCTGCGACGCCCAGTTGGTGGCGTGGAGCGCCTCATCCAGATGCCAGGGCCGGGCGCTGTATTCGTTGTTGCTCATGCCGTGGTCAAAATGCGCGCCGGGGTGGCCGCGGTCGCCCAAGAAGAGTTCGTAGTCATCGATGACGCCATACTGCTGACGCCCCTCTTCGTCGAGGATCACATCGTCAAAGCCAATGCGGTTGCGCTGGGGATAGACGTGCAGTTTGCCCACGGCATAGGCCTGATAGCCCGCATCGCGCAGCGTCTGCGCCAGGGTTGGCAGATTGGGCATGGGCAGCGTCTCGTCAAAGACGCGGTCGCCGTGGGTGCGCGGTGGCGTCCCTGTCATCAACGTGCGCCGCGCCGGGATGCAGACCGGGCACTCGGCATAGGCGTTGGTGAAGCGGACGCCGCTGCGCGCCAGCTCGTCGAGTGTGGGCGTCTGGATGACGGGATGGCCAGTCGCGCCCAGCAGCGCGGCCGGCCAGTGATCGGTAGAGATGAGCAGGATGTTGGGCTGTGTGGTCATGATTGGGGTGACAAGTTGGCGTTCAGAGGTTGTGTAGGTCACACCTCCGGGCGTGACAAATCCGGCCAGAGGTCGGACCACGAATCGTCGTCTCGGTTTCAACGCGAGCTCACATGCGGTGACTATGTGAGTAGGTCTTCAGTTATGGGGGAATCAGCGCGTTCAGCAGCGGCTCAAACCAGTCGCGGCGGGCCAGATCGTAGGCGCCAAAGCCTGAGCCGAACTCCCAGTAGGCCCAACTGAAGCCCCGTTCTTCGGCGCTGCGGGCGACAAAGGCCGTCCAGCGGGCGCGCGATTCCATATCGGCCCGGCCAAAGGCGCCAAATTCGCCCATAAAGAGTGGCCGGTCATGCGCCGCAGCCCAGGCTGCGGCGCGGTCGAACGCATGGGTGACTGCGCGTTGCTGCGCCGGCGCGCCCTCCCAGGCGGTTCCCAGCCAGGCGTCCGCCCCAGGAACCCAGTTTGCGCCTTGATGGGTGAATTGGAACGGATCGTAGTAATGAAAGGTGATGATCAGGTTGCGATCCTCTTCGGGGAGCTGAAGGGTGTGCAACTGGTGGATGCTGTTCCACTGCGTGGGGCCGACGATGATGGCGCGGGTGGGGTTGGTCTGGCGGATCACGGCGATGCCTTCGGGCAGGATCTCGTTCCACTTGTCGGCGGTCAATTGGTCGTGTGGCTCATTGAGCAGCTCGAAGAGCACGGTGGGCGGCGCATCTTGATAGCGCTCGGCGATCTGCGCCCAGAGCGCAAGCCAGCGCAGCCTGTACAGATCAGGCCCGGCGGTCATCTCGGTCATGTGGTGCAGGTCGAGGATGACGAGCAGGTCGTTTGCCAGCGCCTGCTCGACCACCCAGTCGATGCGCTCGAAAAAGCGCGGCTCGATGGTGTGCGGCGCCCCGCGCCGGGCGTGGGCCGACCAGCGGATGGGGACGCGCACGCTGTCAAAGCCGGATTCAGCGATGGCCTGGAAATAGGCTTCACTCAGCCGCAGTCCCCATTCTCCTTCATAGCGGGGCGCCTCGAGCGCGTTGCCGAGGTTGATGCCCCGCCCCAGGCGCTGGTTGACGGCAAAGATGTCGCTGAGTTCAGTGGCTGGCGCTGGCGTGATTGCGGGCGTGGGCGGCTGGATCGCAAACGTACAGGCCGCCAGGGCAAGGGCCGCCAGCCCCAGCGCAAGTTGCAGGCGCAACGTCATCATCTCCTCCTTCTCGGTCTGCTGCGCCCATTATAGCAGAGAAAAGCCGGACAGAGAAGGGCCCAAACGGCAGCAACACAGCGTAGTCATCCTGAACTGTTCTGTCGTATGTGCAATCAGCGCCGGGCTAGGCCGCCCCGTTGGGTGGGTAGACCAGCGGGAACGCCTCGTCGCGCATGAGTTCGCCATCGGCGACGGTGACAAAGGGCTTCATGGGGTGGTTGCCGCTGGCCACATAGCGCGTCTCACCGGTCATATAGTGGAGCGCAATGGCGCGGCGGGGGCGACCACTTGTATTGGCGTGCGAGGCATGCCAGGTCAGCGCATGGTGATAGTGCACCTCGCCTTTCTTCACCGGGCAGCGCATGACCCTGATTTCATGTTCAGCGAAGCGATCGGGCATATCATCAAAGCTCTTGAGCGTGTGCAAGAAGTCGATGTTGTTCCCCCACAGGTGCGAACCGGGCACCATGCTCATGCAGCCGTTGGTCTCGTCGGCGTCATCCAGCGCAACCCACGCCGTCACCTCGGTCATGGGCGCGATGATCGGCCAATAGGGCGCATCCTGATGCCACATGTTCACGCCGCCGATCTGGGGCGGCTTGTACTGGATCTGGTCGTGCCATATGCGCAGCTCGGCGGCGTCGGTCAATTGCGCCAGCCCTTTGGTGATCTTGGGGTGGGCAATCAACCGGTGAAACGGTTCGCTCGCCATCCAAATGTTGACGATCTGCCAGACGGGCGCGCCCTCGTCGCGCGCCAGGTTGCGCACCATGACAGGCTGGGGGATGTCTGTCCGCTCTCGTTCGTCGATGACGCGCATGGTTTCACTGCGCAACGATTCGACCTCATCGTCGGTCAACACCTGGCCGCCATTGACATAGCCGTTGGCGTGAAAAAAGTCAATTTGTGCCTGTGTCAGCATGGGATTCTCCTTGGTCTGTTCCTTCAATGTTGCACTGTTGGCAGAGTTGCCTTCCGCATGGGATGATATACAATATTGCCCGCGCCGGCAATGGACGGCGATAATCCAATCATGGACAATAATAATCTATCGGGGAGAAGGTTGCCGTGCAAATTCTAACCCCTGCAGAGATCCGCCCCGTGGTGCGGATCGCCAACTACCACCGGGTTGCCCCCGGGCAGAGCTGGCCCAATCGAAGTATTCCCGACTTGCAACTCATTCTAGCGGTCGAGGGTGAGTATCTCTACCTGGAACAAAATAATCCACCGCTGCCTGTGCTGGCCGGCTCGGTGCTCTGGATTGAACCAGGGCGGCGCCACACCTTTTGCGCTGTGAGCGCCGAGCCGGGCCTGATCACCGGTATGCATCTGGAACTGGCCGCTGTGGGCGCCTGGGCGGCGGGCGACTATCGCATGACGCCTGCGCCCGAGCCGGTGACCGTGAGCACAGATGTTGACTATTTGCACAATCGCTTCAAGCGATTGGCCGCCGTATTTGACAGCTATACGCCGTATCGCAGTGAGCAGACCAGCGCGATTGCCAGTGAGATTGTGTTCATGCTTGCCGGCTACTGGCGGAAGACAACATCGCCGGCGCGCAGCCCGCGCATGGAACTGATGATCCGCTATATTCGCGCCAACTTGCGCCAGCCGTTGTCGCGGCGCGAACTGGGGCGCGCCTTCGGCATCACGCCCGAGCATGTCAATGTGCTCTTCCGCAAAGAGTTGGGCATGACCCCGGCCGCGGTCATCAACCGCGAGCGCGTTCTGGCCGCATACCGGATGCTCCACGAGCAGGGTTGCTCGGTCAAAGAGGCAGCCTATGCCGTTGGTTACAACGATCCCCTCTATTTTTCACGCGTGTTCAAGATGGTTTTCGGTGTTTCGCCCTCTCTTGCCCGGTAAACAATTGCCCATCTTGGGCGCGCTCCTGCATCATTGCATTGGTCCTGCGTGCTTGGCCAAAAGTAGGAAAGCGTTTTTCATTCTTACAAGTTTCTTCAATAAAATCTTGTTGTGATACGATTATGCTGGGAGAAAGGAAGGAAACAGTCGAGCGGATAACACTGTATGAAAAATCGACAATTCATCCGTATGCTCGCAGCAGGCGCAGTGCTGGCCAGCCTATTGTGCTGGCTTCTGCTGGTTGGCGTCGGCGCCCTCACTTCTCCCGTCGTGGGCCAGGTTGCGGCGACTGATCCTCACCGGATCAATGGGCGGGTAACCTATGCCTTCTCGGATGAGCCGTTTCCGAATGCGGTTGTCTCTGCTGGCGCTGGCCTGACTGCCACGACCGATGCCGAAGGCCTGTTTGAACTGACCGTGACAGTGGCTGGGGCATATACGGTGGAGGTGATTGAAGCCAGCGACGGTGGGTCGCTGCTCGTTTTTCCGCCCGCGCGTACCGTGCTGGTGCCGCCCGAGGCGCTCAATCTTCTCTTCGAGGCCGAACGCTATGTGGAGGATTATGGTCTCAGGGGCCGTGTCTATGACGCCGAAGGGCAGCCTTTGCGCGATGTCACAGTCCACCTTGGTGAATATGCGGATGCCAAGACAGATGCGGATGGGCGCTACTCCTTTTTCCCCGTCACCCCAGGCGAGCATACCCTTTGGCCCGACTTGCCGGGCTATCAATTTGCGCCATCTGAGCGCACCGTTGCCGTGCCCGAAAGTGTGGGCGGGTCGCAGGATTTTGTCGCCATCCCCCAACACGTGTTGACGCTGCCCATGGTCATGCGCTGAGCCCGTTTGGCCTCTCAACGGCGCGGCCAGGCGTTGCCCCGGTGTGTTCGCCATTGCGGAGTACTCGCACGCCGTTGACCCACACATCGCGTACACCCGCCGAAAGCTGATGCGGCGCCTCGAAGGTCGCCCTATCCCCGATGGTGGCCGGGTCGAAGAGCACCACGTCGGCAAAATAACCTTCACGTAGGAGGCCACGGTTGCGGATGCCCAACCGCTGCGCCACGGCGCTGCTCATCTTGCGGACAGCGTCCTCCAGCGGCAGCACGCCCTCATCGCGCACATACTTGCCCAGGATGCGCGGGTAACTGCCATAGCCGCGCGGGTGCGTGGGGCCAAGCGCCTGCGCCCACGCCGGGTCCACCCCACCGGCGTCGGTGCCTACCATAACCCACGGCAACTGCAACTGCCGCCGCACGTTCGCCTCATCCATCATGAAATAGATGGTGCTGATGCGTTGCCCTTCGGCCACAAGCAAATCGATGGCGGCGTCCACCCATTCCTGGTTGCGCATGGCCGCGATCTCCGCAAGCCGCTTGCCCACATAAGGCTGGTTCTCCGGTTTGTGAAAGCCCACCGGCATCACCCCATCGGTTCCACAGAGCGAGACCATGGCCTCCCACCCGCCGGAGGGGTCGAGCGCCTCGGCGCGGATTTTGGCGCGCCGGGCGGGGTCGCGCAGATTCTCATAGAGCTGGTTGTCGGCGTCGGCCCAGGGGGGCAGCACCGAGGTCAACCCGGTGCCGGCCCCGGTGTAGGGGTACATATCGGCGGTGACATCCAAACCATCGGCGCGCGCCCGGTCGATGCGCTCGATCACCTGCGCCATTTTGGGCCAGTTGCGCTGGCCGGCTGCCTTGAGGTGGTAGATCTGCACGGGTAGATCCGCCGCGCGGCCGATGGCGAGCGCCTCGTCGAGCCCTTCGAGCAGGCCGTCGGCTTCGGAGCGCAGGTGGGTGATGTAGATTCCATGATGCCGCCGCACAACCTTGCAGACCTCGGCAATCTCCGCCGTGCTCGTGTAGGCGCTGGGCGGGTAGATGAGCGCATACGACACGCCGAGCGCGCCTTGTTCCATGGCTTCGGCCGTTACCCGCCGCATTACCGCAAGTTGATCCCCATCCGGTTCGCCCATAGCACCGCCCATCGCGTATTGGCGCACCGCGCCCCCACCGAGAAATGAGCCAATGTTGGGCGAGACCCCCACGTCCAGCATGGCGTCGAACCAATCGCGGAAGTTGCGCCAGGTGGGGATACGCGCCCGCCACTCTGGCATCTGGTCAAAAAAGGGCACGCGATCCAGCTCATGTTGGTCCATGCGCCCGCCAAAGGGGGCCGGCGTCCAGTCCTCGCCCATGATCTCGGTCGTGACCCCTTGGGTGATCTTGGAGAGGCAGCGCCCATCGCGCATGAGCGAGAGGATCGAGTGACTGAGGATGTCGATAAAACCGGGGCAGACGACAAGCCCGGACGCGTCAACGACCTCGGCGGCCTGCTCGGGCGCGAGCTGGCCCGGTCGGGTGATAGCCATGATGCGGTCGCCGGCCAGCGCCACATCACCGTGAAACCAGGGGTTGCCTGTTCCGTCGACGATGTGGGCGTTGCGGATGAGGACATCAGACTGGAGCATGTCAGACTCCTTGAATACGCGTTGATTGGCTTGTTGACAAAATGCACACATCCGCCTATGATTGGCGCATGGATCGTGTTGAGTGGAACAATGAAAAGAACGAACAGTTAAAGCGTGAACGAGGCGTCAGCTTCGAGGAGGTCATCCATGCACTCAGCGCCGGTCTACTGCTGGACGTTGTCCAACACCCAAATCAAGAGAAGTATCCGAACCAACTCATCTACGTCGTGAATATCAACAATTATGTGTACCTGGTTCCTTATGTGAGTACCGGCGAGTATATCTTCCTTAAGACCATCATTCCAAGCCGAAAGCCTACACGCGACTATCTACGTAGGAAACCGAGATGAAATTTCGACTAGACACCGAAGAACAGGAAATCCTGGATGCGTTTGAACGTGATGAACTGGAGCCGGCGCCCAATCGTGCCGAAGAAATAGAAAGGGCGGTTGTGGCTGCCCGCAATAGCCTAAACAAGACACGGCGGGTGAACTTGCGGCTATCAGAACGTGACTTCTATCTGGCCCACATCCGCGCCCTGGAAGAGGGGCTGCCCTATCAGACGTTGCTCGCCAGTGTGATCCACAAGTACCTCACCGGCCGGTTGGTCGATGCGCCCACCGCGCGCGCCGGCTCACCGCTCGACGAGCGGCCATAGATCGCGCCGGGCCTTGCGATAGGGCAGCAGCGAAAAGTCGGGCACAAGCGCGCCCGGCGCCGCTACGTAGAGGGTCTCAGCGGCAATCGGCGCAAAGCCGGCGTAGAAATGTTGCATCGACTTGACAACCAGAATCTTCTTTTGCGCCGGGTCAATGCCCACATTGGTGAAGACCTCCGGGCTAAAGGTCTGTGTGCGGTGGGTGATGGCGACCACGTCTACGCCATTGGGGCCATGGATCGCCACCGCATCGCCCAACTTGCCCACCCCCTGGCCAAAGCGCTGGGTGGCGTTGCGGGCGATCCTGCCGACGCGCACGTGTAAGTCCACCGGGTCGCCCGACATGGGGCCCATCTTGCCGCCGACGCGGATGTCAAACTCGGCCCCCTCGCCCGCCTCCATGGCCACAGCCGCCGCGATGGGGTCCCAGATGCAGCCGATGGCCGCGTTGGGGATGCCGCGGTCGAGGATGGCGCGCAGCAGAAAGGTCGAATCGTTGGGCGCGCCGCCGCCGGCGTTGTCCGCCACATCGGCCAGCACCACCGGGCTGCCGGCGTGGGCCAGCGCTTCGTCCAGCGCCTGCTGCATGGAGCGATAGGGCGGCTGCGCTTCCTTACGGATGGCCCAAATGCGCTCGCCCAGATCTTGGGCCAGCGCTGCGCCATGCTCGGGCCGGTTGTCGGTGATCACCAGCGTGCGCACGCCCAGGTCGGGCACATCCCCCCAGGGGAAGCAGTGGGCCAGCGAGACTGAGAGCACGCCCTCTTTGCCCTCCAGCGCCTGCATGTGGGCCACCAAGCTCTTCATTGGCTCGCGGCTGGTGTGGAAGACGCCCAACATGCCGCAGTCATGCAGCGTCATGTGCGGTTTGACTTTGCCCTCCACTGCATCGGCGATGATGGTGAACAACTCGTGGGCGCGCTCACCCACGTCGATGTGCGGATATTCTTTGTAGAGCACCAGCGCAGTGGCGTTTTCCACCATTTGTTGCGTCAGGTGACAGTGCAGGTCCAACTCGCCGCCGATGGGCACATCGGGCCCGACGACCTGGCGCACATGGGCCAGCAGGTCGCCCTCGCAGTCGTCATAGCCGTCGGCCACCATGGCGCCGTGCATGTTGAGGAAGACGGCGTCCACCGGCAGCGCGGCGCGCAGGTCGGCCAGGATCTCGTCACGCAAGGATTCGTAGACGTGGCGCAGCGTCACGCCGGCGGGCATGGCAAAGGCGGCCAGGCTCTCGGCGACTTCCCACCCTCGTTCGCGCGCCCGCTCGCGCCAGACCACCAGCGGGATGCCAAAGGCGCTGGGCTTTTCGCCGTGCGCGCCGGCGCGCACCAGGTACGTCTCCTCAAAGTTTTGCCAGCCGGTCAAGAAAGGGGAAAAGGTATTGGTTTCGGTGCCAAGTAAAGCGGTGAAGATTTTCATACAGTAGACCTCGATTGATAAGCACAACAGCAGCTACACGGAGAGCGCAGAGAACTGACACAGAGGGCACAGAGGAAAAGCTTCTCTCTTGCTCCGTGTTCTCCATGTCTCCTCTGTGTTCTCTGTGTTGCTGCTTTACATTTGAAAATAATCGTACACGGCGCGCCCGATGTGGCCAAAGGCGGCGTCAATGGCGCTGATGCGCTCCCATTCGGCCACCTTGTCATCCTTGACCGCCTCGGTGTCCCAGCGGGCGAAGACAGTGACGGCGACGTGTGAGTCTGCGCTGCAATAGAGAACGCCGGCGTCGTTGCGGATGCCGGCCAGCGTCCCGGTTTTGTGGGCAAAGGGGACGCCATAGGGCAAGAAGAGGGGCAGGCGGGCGTTGAGCTGCTGCTGGAGCAGGATGTGCAACATGCCATCGCAGGCGGCGCGGTCGATGATCTCGCCGCGGAAGATCATCGCGAGCAGCCGCGTCATGTCGCGCGGGGTGCTGACGTTGTTGTCGGGGCCGCTGCTAAAGGCGCGGCCGTCGCGGCGGGTGGGGGGCGCGGTCTTCGGTTTGTCCAGATCGACAAAGAGCCGCGCCGGATCAGAGGCCTCGCCCAGCATATCGTCAAAGATGCCGCGGATGGTCAGGGCCATGTGGATGTCGGCCAGCCCCAGCTCGTGCATAGTCTGGTTGATCCGCTCGACGCCCAGGCGATGCATCACCATGTCGGTGGCGGTGTTGTCGCTGATGATGATCATGAGCGTCAGCAGGTCGCGCACGGTGGGGGTGACGCCATCCTGCATGTAGGTGAGGATGCCGCTGCCGATGTTTTTCTCGGCGCTGGTGAGCGGCCAGCGGTCATCCAGCGCGAAGCGGCCCTCGCGCAGCTGGCGCAAGGCCTCGACCAGCACGGGGATTTTGAGCACGCTGGCCATGGGGAACGACTCGCCGGCGTCGAGGTGGATCTCCTCGCCCGACTCGATGTGATGGAGCGCAACGCCCATGCTTGTCGCCCCGCTGGCGGCGATGATCTCGGTCAGCTGTTTCGTCAGGATAGACATGTGAATCCTTGCCGTACGAAGTGCCGGTCAAAGGCAAAGACCGTGTTGATCCCCAATTGATTCATCATGACAAAACTAACACAATCTACCAGACTCAAGTCGCGTTCATTGATACCAAAAAGAGTTTGTAAGGCGACTGTATGGATTGCAGGCGTTACCCACTCTATCTGTAACAAAGGAACGATGTTGTGGGTAAAGTCGCGCACCGCCTGCAAGCCCAAACGGCGCTGGAGTAGAGTCGTGGCTTCTACGACCACATAATTTGAACAAACCAAGTGCTCGCGCTGGTCCAGCAAGTCAGACCAAATCTGGCCTGCCTGTTCATGTCGCGTTTGATCACGGTCAAGCAGCGCATAGAAGGCAGACGTGTCTGTGAATACAGTCATGATTGTGCGGTGGTTGATTCTGAGTGAAAATAGTCATAGGCTTCATCGAGATAAGCGTCATGGTGCTCTGAGATATCTGAAAGACCTGATTGGAATTTGCCAACAACTGCCAATGCACGTCTTTTCTTTTCCTCCCAGTCTCCTTGTGTCACCCCCGCATCTCGCAACACTTGATCAACTGCCTGCCGGATAATCTCTGCAATCGAGAGTTGCCGTTGGCTGGCCAACTGTTTTAGTCCGGCAACTTGCGCTTCAGTCAACTGTATTTGTGTGCGAACCATCGCATCCTCCTGTTATCATGATTACACATTCCACCATCATGATAACATTTTTGGCTGCCAACGTCAATCTCCAATTCCAGCCCACAGTCTTTGTGTCCAAACTGGCCTCAATCGGCCCGCTGGCGCGGGTCGAGCGCATCGCGCAGCCCGTCGCCCAGCAGATTGAAGGCGAGGACGGTGACAAAGATCATGACGCCGGGGAAGGTGGTGATATGGGGAAACTGGCGGATCAGCGCGCGGCCATCGGCTAGGGTGCCCCCCCACGATGGGGTAGGCGGCTGGATGCCCAGGCCCAGAAACGAGAGCGCTGATTCAAGGATGATGATGCCGCCGATGCCTAGCGTGGCGAGCACAATGACCGGCCCCATCACATTGGGCAGCACATGGCGGAGGATGATGCGCAGGTCGCGCACGCCCGATGCGCGCGCGGCGGTGACAAAATCGGCATGTTGCAGGCTCATGACATCGGCGCGCACGACGCGCGCAAAGCGCGCCCAGGTGGTGCCGCCAATGACGACGATGGTGGTGGTGAGGCTGGGGCCAAGCACCGCCGACAGCACAATCAGCAGCACAAGCAGCGGAAAGGCCATCAGCGTATCCACGATGCGTGAGAGCACGGTGTCGACCCAGCCGCCAAAATAACCGGCAATCGCCCCCACCAACACACCGAGCACTACTGAGATCGCCGTCGCCACAATGCCGACCAGCAGGGCCACCCGCGCGCCAAAGATGACGCGGCTCAACAGGTCGCGGCCAATGTGGTCGAAGCCCATGGGGTGTTCCCATGTGGGGGCGCCACCGCGCATCCCCGGGAAGCTATGATTTGGGTTGTGCGGCGCCACCCACGGCGCAAGCAGCGCCATCAAACAGATCAGGACAACAAAGACGAGACTGACAACCGCCGCCCGGTTGGCGCGAAAGCGTCGCCACGACTGCAACCACTCGGAGCGGCTTTTGGTCTCACGTGTGACCGCCGCCACCGGCCGTTGCCCTAATTGCGCTACCGTCATGTGTGTCCCTTGTTTCTATGTTTCTATGGCAACGTTTCTATGGCAACAGGCGCCGTAATGAGCAACAAATGACAATCCTCACTCATCGCGCCTACCGCACACGCAAGCGCGGGTCGACCACTGCATAGACCAGATCGGTGACCAGGTTCGCCAGCACCACCAGTGCGCCAAGCAACACCACAATCGATTGCACCACCTGGTAATCGAGCCGGAAGACCGAGTCGACAAAGAGACGCCCGATCCCCGGCAGCGCAAAGATGGTTTCGATCACAATTGTGCCGCTAAAGAGAAAGGCCATGCGAAAGCCCACCACGCTCACCACCGGCAGCAACGCATTACGCACGGCGTGGCGCAGCACGACGGTGGGCTGCGCCAACCCCTTGGCCGTGGCCGTGCGCACATAATCTTGTGAGAGCACCTCGA
Source organism: Caldilineaceae bacterium (assembly GCA_023384495.1). Lineage (GTDB taxonomy): Bacteria > Chloroflexota > Anaerolineae > Caldilineales > Caldilineaceae > CFX5. Next base: position 1,656 of record JAHDWG010000140.1, on the reverse strand, counting down.
TGGTGGCGGCGCGCATGACGCGCGCCAGGATCGCCATTTCGCCCGTTGCCAAGACGGCCACCGGCAAGATATAGCCCTTCCAGGTAGTGAGGCCAAAGGGGGGAAGCCAGCGCAACAGGAGGGCAAAGACGATGATGCCCATGAGGCCAAACCAAAAGTTGGGCAATGCCACGCCGGCAGTGGCGCCGATGGTCAGCAGATAGTCGAAAATGGAGTTTCGTTTCACCGCCGCGACAATGCCAGCGGGGATGGCCAGCGCCAGCGCCACCAGCACGGCAAGGATGCTGAGCCTTCCCGTCACCGGCAACGCTTCGAAGATCATCTGGCGCACCGGCACGCCGCGGCGAATCAGCGATTCACCCAGGTCGCCGCGTAACAGGTTGCCCGCCCAGACGAAGTATTGCTCCGGGTATGATTTATCCAATCCCCATTTGGCGCGGATGGCGGTGATCTGTTCTTCGGTGATCTGGATTGCGCCCTCGCCCAGCAACAACATAACTGGGTCGCCCGGCATGAGACGCAACATGATGAAGGTGACCACGCTGATGAGAAAGATCACCAGTGCGCCCTGTAACAAGCGCGAAATGATAAAATTGAGCATACGTCGGGTTGCCTGTGCTTATGCGCTGAACTACCCTGGCGGGCGAGCAACAAGGTGACAAAGTGGAGCGATGACTCGGCGCCCGGCGTCACGACTCCACCTTGCTTCACCCTACTTTACCTCACAATGTTATCCCTGCTGCAACCCCATGATGTGACCTTGCGGGTAGAGCAGATCCCCGCGCAGCGTGGTTGCCGGGTCGGGAATCCCATTGACGCGCGGGTGGTGGACATTGAGCCATTGGTCCCACTGGAGGAAGAGGAAGGGCACCTCTTCGGCCACAATATCCTGGATTTCGTTGTAATATTCGCGCCGCACTTCGGGGTTTGGCTCGCGCAGGCCCATGTCAAGCAACTCGTCGACGCGCTCGTTGCGGAAGGACGAGAAGTTGTTGGCCCCATCCGAACGGAGCGTCACCGCCGCATCCGGGTCGAGCGCGCTGCCGTAGGTCCAGTTGAAGATGGACGATTCCATCGTGCCGTTGCGCAACCCTTCAAGGATGGCGGCGACGGGCGCCTCTTGGAGTTGCATCTCCACCCCGATTTCGGCAAGGAACTGTTGAGTCAGCTCGGCAATCGGGCGCCGCGCCTGGTCGCCGGTGATGGTGGTGCAGGTGAACGACAGGCGCACCCCGTCCTTCTCGCGGACGCCATCTGCGCCCGCCGTCCAGCCTACCTCTTCAAGGAGGGCCTTGGCTGCCTCCGGGTCAAACGGATATTGCTTGACATCGGCCTTGTAGTAGAAGGCGGCTGCCGGCGTCAGGTTGGAGTGGGCCACTTCGGCGGCGCCGTTCCAGAGGTCGTCGATGATGCGCTGGCGGTCAATCGCCATCAACATGGCCTGGCGCACCCGCTTGTCGGACAACTGGGGCACCTGATTGTTGAGTGGGAAGTGCTTGACCGAATTGGCCAATGTCGCATAGACAGTATAGCCCTCGTCGCGCAGGCGCAGGCTGTCTTCCACCAGCAGGGGCCAGGTGGCCGAGTCGGCTTCGCCCGTCTCCAGCGCAATGGCGCGGACTGAAGGTTCGGGCACAATGTTCTGGCGAATAAAGT
>JAHDWG010000139.1 GCA_023384495.1 Caldilineaceae bacterium | reverse complement strand
CGGCTGACCGATAGTCAGGGCCGCACCGTGGACTTCAAAAACACGGTCATCATCATGACCAGCAACCTGGGCAGCCAGTATATTTTGGATGTATTGGCGGGGACAGCGCCGCAGAACGGCGGCGGCGCTGCAATTGATGAAGAAGTCGAACGGCGGGTGCGCGAGGTCTTACGCACACACTTCCGCCCGGAGTTCCTCAACCGGGTGGACGAGATCGTCATCTTCCATGCCTTGCAGCGCGGGCAGCTCAAGTCGATCATCGAGATCCAGTTGGGCCGCCTGCGCACGCTGCTCAAGGAGCGCGGTATCACTATGGAGCTGACCGACAAGGCCAAGGAGTTGATTGTCCAGGAAGGGTATGATCCGGCCTTTGGCGCTCGCCCGCTCAAGCGAGTCTTGCAGCACAAGGTGGCCGACCCGCTGGCGCTTCAGTTGCTCGAGGGGCGTATCGAAAGCGGCGACCATATTTTGGTCGATGCGATTGGCAACGAGTTGACCTTTACCGCCATCGAGGCGCTGGAGGCGTAAGCCAACGAACGGCAGAATACAGAGGTTACATCCTTTCGTTCCGCTGATTCTTTGCTTGCCGGCCAACAACCGACCTGAGCGAACGCGACCTTCCAGGAGACTCTAAATTTCCTGGAAGGTCGTTTGTATTTACCGGCTGATATTAGGCAGAAAGGCGCGCGGGCGAAAGTCTCCTGGCGGCGTCTGCACCAGTGTCGGCGTCGGCGTAACCGTGGGGGTGACAGTGGGTGTGGCTGTGACAACGGGACACTCGTCACCGTCGCAAACCATGCTCTTCCAGTGTTGCAACAGGGCGAGCAAGGCCTGTGGTTGATTGGTTGGCGCAGCCTGGCCTGCCTGATCCAGCTCGCTCAACCCGTGACAAGAGCCGCAGACACGAATCTCGCCAGGCTGAAAGGTGATCCAGTTTCGTTCGCGCACCACTGCTACCCCATTGGGGTCGGTGAGTTGCCAGGCCAGCGCCCGGCGGGCGGGCACAAAGGCCGCCACCGAACCATCGGCGGCGATCTGGACGCTGCCACCAGGGCCAGCCGAGTTGGCAGGATTGGCCGCGAGCGCCGCCGGGTCGTGCAACACTTGGGCTATGACCCGCCGCCCCGCCCTGGGCGTGGCGCCGCAACAACCGGTCCAGCCGCGCAGTTGGTCGGCCTGAAAGATCTGTAGATGGGCTACATCATACACTTGATCGTTTGGCGCAAAGTCGCTGGCGACCGTCTGCACGCCCCCGGGGACGCGCAGGTTGAAGGGCTGTTGCCGGTCAAAGTCATCGCGCGTAGTCACATTGCGCGTGACGAGCAGGGCCAGGTTGTGCTGGCTGAGATAGGCCCGGAGCTGGATGGGATCAACACCGGCCTGGGCAAAAATTCGCTGCTCTGGGCCGGGCAGCGAGGCGACGAGGCGTGGGGGCCGTGGACGGGCGCGTACTTCCACCGGCTGAAGTTCCCACAATTCACCGTTGTAGGTCACCTTCACATCGGGGTCCCACCAGTTGACATTTTTGCTGATCCCCCCAGTCAAGAACTGGCCGGCAGCCATGTGTCCATTGGCCCCCGGCGCCAGCAATTTGAGCCGGAACGCATAGCGAGATTGCGGCTGTTCGCGGCTGCCTTCATTTCTATCCTCGCGGGTTTCGCTGGTGTGGGCCACGATGACTGAGCCATCGGCCAGGGGCAACGGGTCACGATAGAGACCGGAATGGTCGGCGCCCGGCGTATCATCAGTGCCTGCCGTGTCGCGATGGGTGACATAGGTGATCTGGATGTGGTCGGCATCCAGCGTGGGCGGTGCGTTGAGGCTGACGACCTGGCCGGCGGCGTGGGCGCCAAATTCCGGCGCATCGATGCCAAAATAGAGCCCCGGCGTGGCAGGCGACTCGCGCATCTGCAACAGGTTGTTGATCCGGTTCTGATTGAAGCGGCTGTACTGCCCGTAGTACTCCACGACATTCTCATCCCCGGTGATGCTGGCGGGGATGTAGCCGTGTAGTTCGTGCCGCCCCAGGGGGTTGAGGATTTCTCCCTCTGTGCCATCTTCGTTGATCTGCCAGGGCAGAAAGTGGTTGAAACTGTGCCCGGCCAGATTTGTGCCGGCCAGCAGATCACCCCGGCAGGCGCGCGGTTCCGGGAAGATCTCGCTGCGGTCGTCGAGGATCGCGGCGTTGGCCGACTCGTCTGAATAGTTAAAGGTGCCATAGGTGGCGCCGCCGTCACAGTTTTGGCCGGTGCCGGCGTTGGCATCGCCGTCGGCCTGCTGGTCGCGTTGCAGGTGATCCCACTGCGTAAAGACCAGACGGCCAAAGCTGTCGAGGATCGGCGTAAAGTCGCCCGACGGGGCGTGATTGAGCAGGCGCAAGTCGCCGGTGGCCGGGTCCAGACTCCAGATGCCGGAGACGGTGGGCGCCAGTTCGTACTCGTCGAGCTGGGGGTAAAGATGCGCTTCGCCGCCGCGCGGATGGTCGGTGGTAAAGATGATGAGGTCATCCGTGCCATAGATTGGGCTAACATTGTTGTAATTGGCCGGTTGGTTGGGCACTTTCGTAATCACCGGTGTCTCATTCTGGCCCAGCCCGCTGATTTCGTAGAGCTGCCAGTAGTAGGTTGCCACCTGATATTGCTCAGTGGGCGCGCCGATTACCATGCTAAAGATCGCCTTGGTTCCATCCCAGTATACAGCCGGGTCGCGCACAGAGATCGCATTCGCACCTTGGAAGCCGTCCGCGCCGTAGCCCGCAGCGGCGGTCAGATTCTTGAGCGCTCCATCGGGGTAGCGGATCCAGAGATCGCCCCCGCGAGTGGATTCCTGCATTCCTGCCCTGTGGTTGCCAAAGACGGAATTGACCGTCGTAAAATCACCGGGCAGCGGCGGCTGGGTGACAAAAAGGATCGGGTGCGGGGTGGTCGGTCCCGTGCTGGGGATCAACGGCGGCGCAGCTTGGGTTCCAGTCGAGTGGGCGGAGTAGGCAAGCAAAGCCAACAACAAGATGGTCACAATCCATGTGATTCTGAACATGCTGATGTCCTGTAATTGATACAAAGATCCGAGCTCTGTATATCTCTATGGGATGGACGAAGGTCGGTTTGGGTCCATCACCCGGAGCGTTTGGGCTCGCTAGGGCCTTGGGATACATTTACCACCATTGTCGCGCCAAATCATCCCCCTGTCTACATTTTCTCACATATCCTCAACACCGCTAACATTAGGCTGGCGCAACACTGACATTCTGCTAACAATGTGTCAACGTTCCTCTGACATCTACGTTCTACAATAAGAGTTGGTAAGGGCGTAGGACGCCCACAACGAATCTCTCTCACGGCAACGTTTGGGAAATTTGCTTGAACTAGGAGGTTATAACTATGACGACTCTTACCCGTTGGGAGCCCTTCCGCGAACTGACTGATATGCGGCGCTCCATGGACCGCATGATGGAGCGGTTCTTTGAGGATCCCTTCGTCAGCACGCCGCTGTGGACGCAACGCAATGGCGGCGCATGGAGCCTGGCGCTGGATGTGGCCGAAGACGCCGATAACTATGTGGTGAAGGCCTCTATCCCTGGCATCAACCCCGATGATATCGAGATCACGTTGACTGACAATGTGCTCACCATCAAGGGCGAAGTCAAGGAAGAGAGTGAGACCAAAGAGACGAACTGGCATGTGCGCGAGCGCCGCTACGGCAGCTTTATGCGCAGCGTGACGCTGCCGGCGCCGGTGGAGGCGGACAAGGTTGAGGCCACCAATGAGCATGGCGTGTTGACCCTGCGCCTGCCCAAGGCTGAGGCCGTAAAGCCGAAACGGATCGCCGTGAAGAATACCATCGCCAGCAACTAATCTTTGGTTGCGCCGGTAGGCGGCTTCTCTCCGGTCGGGGGTGGTCGCATTGGATGCGACTGCTCTCACAACACAAATCGAGACCGCAATCGGGTCTGAAAATCTCGAATAAGGTGGTTGGCGGGGCGTTGATCATGGATCGGCGCCCCGCCGGTCATTTTCGCGTCCAGTGAAGGTGACCCATAGACAAGATGTGCACACCATGCCGGTTGACCATTTTACCGGCAACCAAGGTGTGCTACACTATGGCTGCGCAAAAGCCATCACTGCTTCGCGCCAGGAGGCGTCATAGCAGTAAGGGCGCATGCAAACATTCAACAGCCGCCAGTTGCCTCGACTGTGGGCAGCCTGGTTCACTCCGCTTCGCTGAAACCGTATGAGCGTGTTTTCGCAACTTACCAGACCCTTTCAGCCAGCCCAGCCGATCCCCGAAGCGTATCGCAAAGATTTTTGGCATCTCTATATGGATGTGGCCTGGTTTGGCATTCTCTCGGGCACATCGCTGGCGTTTCTGACTGTTTATGCGGCCCGGCTGGGCGCCAGCGGCCTCCAGATCGGCCTGATCAACGCGGGACCGGCGGTGGTGGGGCTGCTCTTTACCCTGCCGGTAGGGCGCTGGCTGCAAGACCGGCCAGTGGGCGGGGCCGTTTTTTGGTCTGCCGCCCTCACACGGTCTGCCTACCTGTTGTGGGCGTTGATCCCGGCCTTTCTCGCACCCCAGCCCCAGGTGTGGACGCTCATCGTTCTCGTGCTGGTGATGACCATCCCCAGCACGGTGTTGGCCGTGGGCTTCAACGCGCTCTATGCCTCCGCCGTACCGCCAGAGTGGCGCGGCCATGTGGTGGGCGTCCGCAACGCGCTGCTGTCGGTTGTCTTTGTCGCCTCCTCGCTGTTGGCCGGCTACTTGTTGGACAGGCTGCCCTTTGCACTGGGCTATCAGCTGATCTTTTTGCTCGGCTTTGTCGGCGCGGCCATGAGCACCTATCACCTCTGGCGACTGCGCCACATCAGCGGCGAAACTGTGGCCGGCCCCCCACAGATCCGTGGCGTCATCGGCGACTTTGCCCGCGGCGGCGAAATGCGCAGTCTGGGCCTCAACGCACGCGCCACCGTTGCCCTTCGCTCATTCACACGCGGTGTGCAGTCGCTGCGGCCCGGCGTGCTGCGGGGCCACTATGGGATTGTGATCTTTGCGCTTTTTCTCTTCCACCTGGCCCTCTTTCTGCCAGTGCCCATTTTCCCGCTCTATTGGGTCAATCAGCTGCACTTTTCCGACGGCGTGATCAGTGTGGGCACGGCTGTCTTTCACCTGGCAGTGCTCTTTGGGTCACTGCGGGTGAGCCAACTGGTGAGCCAGTGGGGCAATCATCGCTTGACGGCCATTGGCGCGCTGCTGCTCAGCCTCTATCCGCTGCTGCTCGCCTTTACACAGGGTCTCCCCCTGTTTCTAGTTACATCGTTTCTCGGCGGCGCCGCGTGGGCATTGGTGGGCGGCGCGGTCGGTAATTATCTGCTCGAAAAGGTGCCCAATACGGATCGTCCCGCCTCTCTCGCCTGGTATAATCTGGCGCTCAACGCGGCGGTGCTGCTCGGTTCGCTGGGCGGCTCATGGCTTGCTGACGCCATGAACCTTTCGGCTGCCCTTATCGTCTGCTTTGTGGCGCGCGTACTTGCCGGGCTTGTGATCTGGCGTGTCCGGTAGGGCATGGAGAAGGCCCTTTTTGCATGGCTATCAATGCACCACCGCCATCAACGAGGTGGCTTGGGCTACGGCTCGAGCGACGGCTGGAGCAACCGCTCTGGCTGCGGCTTGCCTCCCCGTTCATCCTCATCGGCGCGGCCTTGTTGGTGGGGGCGCTGCTTTTGCAATGGACGGGCGCCAATCCGTGGTCGCTCTATCGGCGCATGGCAATGACCGCATTTGGCAGCGCGTACGGTTGGTCCGACACGACTATCAAGGCGACGCCGCTCATCCTGGCCGGGCTGGGCGTCTCGATTGCCTTTCGGGCGCGGCTCTGGAATATCGGCGCTGAGGGCCAGTTGTTTCTCGGCGCTTTTATGGCCACCGGTGTGGCTCTGCATTGGCTGCCCCGCGAGACACCCCAGCCGCTGATGCTGGCGGCGATGGCTCTGGCCGGTTTTGTAGGCGGCGCCATCTGGGGGTTAATCCCCGGCCTGCTCAAAGCCCGGCTCAACGTCAACGAGATCATCACCACCCTGATGCTCAACTATGTGGCGATTCTCTGGAACAACTACTTTGTCTACGGGCCGTGGAGCGAGCGGGGCTTTGGCATGTCGCCCCCGTTTCCTCGCTCGGCCTGGCTGCCCCGATTGACCGACTTTGGCAACGCAGCGCCGGCCTTTCGTGGGCTGACCGCGCACTTGGGGATTCTGCTTGCCGTCGCGCTGGCGCTCGCGCTCTGGCTTGTCTGGCGGCACACCCAATGGGGTTTCGAGATCAACGTGATCGGCGACAACCCACGCGCGGCCCACTACGCCGGCATCAATCTGCCGCGCAACATTGCCCTGGTGTTGGGGCTGAGCGGCGGCTTTGCCGGGCTGGCCGGTATGAGCGAGGTGGCGGGCGTGGTCCATCGTCTGCAAGAGCGCTTCTCACCCGGCTACGGATTCACCGCCATCATCGTCGCCTGGCTTGCCAAACTGAATCCGCTGGCGCTGGTGGTGGTGGCCTATCTCTTTGGTGGGCTGCTGGTGGGCGCCGACGAGATCCAATCGGCAGGGGTGGCCCAACTGTTGCAGGGAGTAATCCTTTTTGTGGTGGTGGGGGGTGAGTTGATGCTGCGCTATCGCGTTCGGCTGGCGCGGTGACGCGTCAAGGCCAATCGCCTAACCAGCGGAGGTCAAGCCCTGTCTGGCGAAGTCGATGCAACAAACGCTCGTCTGCGGTAACCAGCGGCAAGCCAAGGCGTTGACTGAGCACCACATAGGCGGCGTCGTATGCGGCAATACGTTGTTCAGCCGCCAACTGCAGCGCTGCATCGGCGAGTTCATAGGTGGGTGTAGCGATGATCGGCAATTCAAGTATGTCAGCGATGTCCTGCCTGGCGGCTTCCACTCGATACCCGTAGTGGTCTACATATTTCCAGAGCACATTGGCGCATTCGATATAGAGCAAATCCGGGGCAAAAAAGCGTGCAGGAACATCGCCGGCAAGGTGTGCAAAGAGCGAGGTTGCCTGTTCTGTCAGAGGCTCGATTAGGAACAATTTGATGCAAACATTCGCATCGATGACGCAGTCAAAGGACATTGTTCGGTGGCTCAGCGCGCCCGGTCTTCGCGCAGCAGTGTGGTGCTGGTCGGCGCATCGACGTTTTCGGGGGCAAAATAGCGACGTTGCCGAATCGCCTCCAGGATTTCTGCTGGCGAACGGCTGGGCCTTTCCAGGGCATCCTGCAGAATCGAGATCACCTCGGCGCTCAACGAACGGTGTTGCGCTTCGGCGCGACTGCGCAGCTTCTCATAAAGGCTCCGTGGTATATTGCGGACATGTAAGATCGCCATGCTTGATCTCCTAATCATACGATTGTTGGAAGGATAGCATATTTGGTTGCAAAATGCAACCAGGGGTGGTTGATGCGATATGTAAAAAACATGTCGCATTGCAGGGTGGATCCAGCAACCCTTGGCGTTGGCGATCAGCGAGAAAGGAGTGAAGTAGAGTCGTGGAGGCGCTTTTGCTCGTCAACCTGTTGGCTGCCGGCGTGCGTTCGGGCACGGCGATCCTCTTGGCGTCCATCGGCGAGATCTTTGCCGAGCGGTCGGGTGTGCTCAACCTGGGCGTCGAGGGGATGATGCTCATGGGCGCCATGACCGCCTTTGGCGTGGCGCACCAGACGGACAACCCGTGGCTTGGGTTGCTGGCCGGCATCGCCGTGGGGGGGCTGTTGGCGCTGCTCCACGCCTTTGTGGTGATTACGTTGCGCGGCGATCAGGTGGTGAGCGGGTTGGCGCTTACCTTCCTCGGCGCGGGGCTGAGCGCCGTCCTCGGCGCGCCGCTGGTGCAGATCCGGCAGGCGCCGCGGCTGCCCAGTTTCCCCATCCCATTGCTGGCGGACCTGCCGGTGGTGGGGCCGATATTGTTCCAGCACAATGTCATCGTTTACCTGGGCTTTTTGTTGACGCCACTGGCCTGGTTGTATATTTATCGAACCCGGCGCGGGTTGGAGTTGCGCGCCATCGGCGAATATCCAGCCGCGGCGGATGCGCTGGGGGTGAATGTTTTTCTGCAGCGCTACGCCTATGTGATAGTCGGTGGGCTGCTGGCTGGGTTGAGCGGGGCTGCCTTGAGCCTGGCGATTACGCCGCTCTGGATCGAGGGGATGACCGCCGGCCAGGGCTGGATCGCGGTGGGGCTTGTCATTTTTGCCGGGTGGAACCCGCTGCGCGCGGCGTTGGGCTCCTATCTCTTTGGCGCAATCCGCCGGCTGCCATTGGATCTGCAAAATTTGCCGTTCTTCTTACGTAACCCGCAATTTGGATATTTTATGGACATGTTGCCTTATCTCTTTACCATTGTCGTCTTGATCATTGGGTCGCGAGCGGCCATGCGCCAGCGGCTGGGCGCACCCGCGGCGCTGGGCATCCCCTATGTGCGCGAGGAGCGGGAGTGACCATGCTGCCTCAATCACACGTGGCCTACACCTGGCTGACGCTGAGCCTGGCGCAGGAGCATCTTCAGGTTGGCGAGGAGGCAGACTACCGGCTGGTGGCGCTGGCCGCAGTCGGCCCCGATCTGGTGGACAAGCCGCTGGCGTGGGCCTACTTCTATCAGCGCTACAAGTCAGCCGTATTGTTTGCCCACACGCTGCTGGCGCACGGGTCGGTGTTGTGGGCGACGGCTCGCTATGCGCCGCAATGGTGGCTCTATGCGCTCGCCTTTGTGGGCCACGCCCTCCTCGACCGTCTCTGGTTTTACCCCAGCACGTTTTATTGGCCGCTGCGGGGTTGGCGTTTTCATGTGTGGGGGAAGCGAGGTTCTGAACAGACCGAGATCTCAAAAGCGTATTGGTATGCATTTACGCGGCGCCCCGAACTCTGGGGCTGGGAGCTGGGCGGGTTGCTGGCGTTGGGTTGGTTTGTCTGGCGGCGCCGGCTCTATCAGTGGCCGCGGCTGCGCCAGTTCATCGTCAGCGGGAAGGTCGACCGCTGAACGGGCCGCCCATGCCGCCGTCTGTACATGCCCCGGCCATGCAGACGGGCCGGCGCATCATCGCCAACACCGCAGCGTTGACCGGCTCCAACCTGTGGCGGATTGTGGTCAGCTTTGCGCTGCAACTGTTGATCGTGCGCCGGCTGGGGCTCGATGCGCTGGGCGTCTACACGATCTCCATGGCCTACCTCAATGTCTGCCAGGTGGTGAGCGAAATCGGGATGCCCGCCCTGTTGGTGCGCGACCTGGCCCAAGCCCCGCAATTGCGCCGCGCCTACTTCCGCCTGGCGCTGACCGGCCAACTCGTGGCGGCGCTGTTGGCCTGGGCCGGGCTGATCGGGTTGGCGAGCGCGCTTCCCATTTCCGACACGCTGCGCACAGCGCTGTGGCTGATTGGCGCATCCCTGCCCTTTTACGCCTTTACGTCCGCCACCCAGACGCTCTTTCAGGCCGGTGAGCGGATGGAGTTGGTGATGGCGGTGGAAATCTGTGTCAACGGGCTGATCCTGGTCTGTAGCCTGGCTGTGCTCTGGCTTGGGGGCGGTGTGCTCCAGTTGATGGGCGTCATTATTGGGACGCAGGCGGTCTCGGCGGCGTTGGGGTGGTGGCTCTTGCGGCGCAGCCGTTTGATCGCCTCCCCGCAGATGTCCGTCGCCACCACCATTCGCGATTTGGGGCGTCGTGTGGGCCCTTTCTACACGCTTGCCCTGGCCGATGTTCTGTTGCAGCGGATCGACCTGTTGCTGCTCAGCGTGATTGCCGGTGAAGCGGTGGCCGGGGTCTACAGTGCGGCCTATAACCTGGTGCGCGTGCTACTCAAGGTTGTGCAGAGCTTCTTGCAGGCGCTCTACCCCACTCTAAGCCGGTTGCGCCGCCAGGCCCAGGCGCACTATCGACAGGTGACCGATCTGAGCCTGCGCAGCGCGCTGATGATTCTGGCGCCGGTGGCGGCCCTGGTCTGGGTGGGGGCTGACGGTTTGCTGGGCTTGGTCTATGGCGAGCGCTATCCGGCCACCGTGCCCGTGTTGCAGATTCTGATCTGGACGACACTATCGGCGCTGCTGGCCGGTTTTGCCAGCATGGTCTTTTTGGTCGAGCAACGACCGCGCCGCAGCCTGCTGATCACCGGCGTGAACCTGGCGGCGCTGATCCTTTTGTTGCCGTGGCTGACGGGCGTGGCGGAGGCAACGGGCGCGGCCTGGGCGTTGGCGCTGGCCGGCGCCGGCAGCGCCGTGGCGGGGATCGCCCTTGCGCGGGCGGCCAATCTGCCGGTGGATTGGGTGCGGCTGGCGCTGCTCTTTGGGGTCATCGTCGGTGCAGTTGCGGTGGCTCTGGCGCTGCCTGGCCCAGCGCTGTTGCGCGCCGGGGTGGGGATGGTGTGCTATCTGCTGCTTTTGGGGCTGACCCGCCAGGTGACGCCGGCGGATTGGCGGCTGTTACGGCGCGCGCTGGGGCGTGATAAGCCGCTGCCTGATAAGGCCAGGGACGGTCAGTAGGTGGAAGTGACTGTCCGCCGGAAAGTCCCTATGCAGCGACCTCCAGCAGCAGTGTGCTGGGGTCCACAATCCGGATCGTTTCATAGGCCTTCAACGGCAACAGATGACGACGGTCACCACTGACAATATAATCGGCGCCGGCAACCACGGCGCATTCCACGACCATATCATCTTTGGGATCAGCGGGGACAGCGTGGAACGTCCCGGTGATTCTTACCAGTCTGAGCGCCTCCAAGAGATCGGCGACGGTGTCCGCCACTTCTTCAGGTGTAAAGCCCAGCTTATTTTGCGATACGGTCGCGAGCTCCTCCAAGATTTCCCTGCAACTCACCCCTTGGATTAGACCCGTCCGAGCAAGCTCTAGACATTGGAAGGGCTTGCCACCCCAACCGAGTGCGGAGATCAAGACGCTGGTGTCAAAGACCACAAGTGGCGGCTTCATCGATCCTCGTGCACAAGGTCATCGACAAAGTCTTGACGTTCTTGTTCATCCATCATGTCCCAGTCAAGACCCCGTTTCATGGCCCGGGCGCGCAAACGAGCTTCAGCCATCTCCATTCGTGTTGTACGCTGTTGTGCGGCTGTTTCAGCGAGCAGATAGAGCACGGAACGCTTTGCCTGTGGCTCTAACTGTTCAAAGAGCGAGATGATCTGTTTCCCGGTTAGCACAAGTGTTGCTGTCATATGGGTTGCCTTCGTATTGCCTGCCATTGCGGCAAACAGAATTGCGCCGAGCAAGCCAAGAGCGCCTACGTTAAGTTATGAAATAGGCGCTCGTATATTATAATCCAGATGACAAGATACGAAGAAAAACAACAGTCGAGCTCCGCTTTCGCCCCCATGGTTTTTTGTGATAACAATGATGCAAAGGATTCCCGTACGTATGCCAAAAATCGATGCAGTTGATTTTTTTTACCTCTCCATGCCCGATGTATTGGACATTGGCGATGGCAGCCAGGACGCCACCTTGGTGCGCATTGAGGCGGGCGGCCATGTGGGTTGGGGCGAGTGCGAAGCCGCGCCGCTGCCCACCATCGCTGCGTTGGTCTGCCCCATGTCGCACAGCGCGTGCAAACCGGTGCGTGATTCGGTGCTTGGCCAGCCCATCGACAGCGCGGACGACATCCGGCGGATCGGCGAGCTTGTCCACGCCAATAGCCTCGACCTGCTCCAGGCCGACCACGCGCTGTCGGGCATCGACATGGCGCTGTGGGACCTGCTGGGCAAGCGCCTGGGCGAGCCGGTCTACCGGCTGCTGGGCTACAAAACGGCCCACCCCAAGCTGCCCTACGCCTCCATGCTCTTTGGCGACACGCCGCAAGAGACGCTGGAAAAGGGGCGCCAGGCGCGCGCCAATGGTTATCGCGCCGCCAAGTTTGGCTGGGGGCCGATTGGCAAAGGCAGTGTGCAGGAAGATGTCGATCACTTCATGGCGGCGCGCGAAGGGCTGGGTGAAGAGGGCATCCTGTTGGTGGACATCGGAACCGTCTGGGTGGACAATGTCGAGGCGGCTGCGGCGCGGCTCCCCGGTCTCGAGGCCGCCCGCGCCACGTGGCTGGAGGAGCCTTTTGTCTCGGGCGCTTTGGATGCCTACAAGCAGCTCTCTAAATTGACCAAGACGGTCAAGCTGGCCGGCGGCGAAGGCAGCCACAACGTCTACATGGCGCAGCACATGATCGACTACGCCGGCGTCGGCTACATCCAGATCGACGCCGGGCGCATAGGCGGGATCACGCCCAGCAAGGCGGTGGCCGACTACGCCGCCGCACGCGGCGTCACCTATGTGAACCACACCTTTACGTCGCACCTGGCGTTGAGCGCATCGCTCCAACCCTATGCCGGGCTGGCCGATGACCTGATCAGCGAGTATCCGGTGGAGCCGAAGCAGCTTGCCCTCGACATCACCACCAACCACATCATCCCCGACGCCAACGGCCAGATCCACGCCCCCGCTGCGCCGGGGCTGGGGATGACGGTCAACACGACCGGGCTTGGGCCCTATCTGCAGGACGTGGTCATTCAGATCAACGGCAGGGTCTATTACCGGACACCGGCGCTGGTCTGAAAATGGGGCAAAACAGCGGAACACAGAGGGCGCGGAGATTGCACAGAGAACACGGAGAAAAGCGCGATGGCTCATCGTGTGAGAAAAACCCTCTGTGTGCTCTGCGCCTCCTCGGTGGGCTCTGTGTTCCTGCTCTGTGTCGTTGTGCCATGTTGATCTTCGCCTGCTCGCAATGGACCCACGGCGCCTAACGGATGAACGTGGCGACCTGCGCCGCGAAGGCGTCGTCGACGCGCGTGATGTGGTGCTCCATGAGGTCGATGGCGCGCATTTCGGCGCGGGTGAAGTAGCCAAAGGCGGTGGTCTCGTTGCTCAGCCCCAATTCGCCACCGGTCACCGCGGCCTCGAAACAGAAGGAGACAAACTGGAAGCGGTTGCCGTCCGCATACTGGGTGATGTAATGGGGGCTGGTGTAGATGCCGATCAGCCGTGTGATGGCGACCGCCAGCCCCGTCTCTTCCCACACCTCGCGCACGCAGGCTTCGTCCGCACTCTCGCCCGGGTCCATCGCCCCGCCGGGGAGACACCAACGACCGTTGTCGGTGCGCTGGGTCAGCAACACTCGCTCGCGCTCATTGTCGAAGATCACTGCGGCCGTCCCCACCTTTAGTTGCGCCTCGCGGCCAATGCGGTCGCCGAAGAGGAGTTGCGCCATTCGAATCTGCTCCTTGTGCGTGGTTATGGGGTATTGCTGATCTGGACGACCCCACAATCGGCCTTGCTCGGCAAGGCGTGACCGGCGCTGTCCATCAGGCCAATCTCCACGGGATAGGTTCCGTCTGGCGTGACGGGATTGAGATTGATGTCGATCTCATCGCGCGCCACGTCGCCCATCTGCCAACTGCGGGTGGGCCAGCGGCGCAACGCCTCGTTCTCGCGATAGAGGCGGTCACCCCAGACCCCCTCCGGCCCGACCACCTGCGCCGTGGCCATGTAGTCGTCATCGATGGGGCCGGTGGCCTGCCACCAGAGCCGCACATGCAACCAGCCGCTGGGCGGGTGCAACTGGTCGTCACGGGCGGAAAGTGTGGGCGTCAACACCTCGCACGCCGCCAGCATGAGGCCCGGCGCAAGCTCAGCCATGGGCTGCTGCGCGGATTCGGGCAGCAGCGGCACGGCGGCAAACCGGCTCTGTATCGCATAGCCGCTCAACTTGATGCCCGTGGGATATTGTTCCGTCATCAGTGGAAAGCGCTCGGCCAGCCAGCGTTCGACCAACCGCTGGTCATCCACCCCATCAAGGTGGCTCTGCGTGAGCCAGAGTGTGGCCGCGCCCTGGTCGATGATCCCCTGGAGCGGCGGCGCGATGACGGCGTCAACCTGGTCCGGCGCCAGCGCGCCGCCAAAGGGAAAGAAGATCGGTATCTCTTCGGCGCCGAGGCGGGGGCGCAGATAGCGCTCCAACGGTCGCCGGGTATAATCGACATGGGCGACCACCGCGGCGGGCAGCGTGGGGCTCGCCTGCTGGTAATCCGCAATATAGTGGGCCGCCGCACGCCAGTTCTCGCGGTACATGGCCGGCGTCCACAGATGGGGCAGGCTCGCCGCCACCAGCGCCGCCGCCAGCGCCCCCGTCGCCCACCCCGCGCCGCGCCAGCGCTGGTCGACCATCACCGCGCCGCGCGCCACGGCCCACAACAGAAAGGGCGCGAGAAAGAGAAAATAGCGGTCTTCGGCAAAGACCGAATCGCTGCGAGTCAACAGCAAGTTGCCGATGAGCAGCGGGACGCCCAGCCAGATCAACAGCCACCCGCGGTCCGGCAGAGCGGGGGCCGGTGGGGTAGCCCCCCCGCGCGCGCCCCGGGATGGCAGGCTGAGGCCAGCGATTGCCAATGCGCCAAAGCCGACCAGCGACGTGGTGGCGAGCCATCCAGGCCAATCCACCCGCCAGAGGGTGAAGACGCGCAGCATCCGCCAGAGGTTGGCGCCCAGGTTGGCAAATGCAACGCCCGGCGCCCCCTCGGCGCTGTTGACCAGCCACGCGCTGTACGCCAGCGGCAGAAAGAGCGCCCCAGCCAGGGCCAGCGCCAGCGCACCTTCGCCAAAGCGCCACGCCCACGCCCGTTGGTCGCTCTGGGTTTGCCGCGCCCGATACGCCAGCAGCAACAGCGTCAGCCCGGCAGCCGGCAACAGAAACGCGCTGAAGAGATAGCTATAGAGCGCCAGCTCGAAGCAGACAATGAAGCCGAACCACCAGCCCCAACGTCGCCAGGCCGGCGCGGCCTCCCACGCGCGGACCATGCAGTAGCCGGCCCAGACCAACCCCGTTGCCGCCGGCTGGAACATGCGCAACTCCTGGCTGTACCAGACAAGCGCGGGCGCCAACGCGGCCAACAGCCCGGCCAGCAGTGCGGTGGGTCGCCCGCTCAGCCGCCGCGCCAGCAACATGACCCCCAAAACGGTGAGCACGCCCAGCAGCCCGCCAAAGAAGCGTAATGCCTCATCGCTGCGCGGCAGGCTCAACGCCTTTAACAGTTCGATCCAGCCGTGTAGAAGGAGATAATAGCCCGGCGGGTGTTTATCCTCGACCAGCGCAATCGTCTTTTGCCAGGTCCACACCGGGTTGGAGGTGGCCCATTGGAGCGTCACCGCTTCGTCAAACCAGATGCTGTGATACCCAAGCCGCCAGAAACGGGCCAGCGCGGCGACGGCGAGTGTCAAGACCCAGGCGGCCTGCGCCGCGATCGCGGTCGCTGTCGGGCTGATGAATCGCATACGCGCTGGAGGGAAGGGTTGGCGAATGGCGCTTAGGAGAAAAAGGCTACCGTGATTCCACAGACTGCGACGATGAGGAACGGACTTACGTTCTGTCAAGGACTCCGCTCCTGCCGCCACATTCTGATCGCATCTCATTATCCACACAGGAGCGCCATCGCTCAAGTGTGAAATCCTGCTCGGCTTCACGGAGAAAACCGGTGGCAAGCGCGATCCGATAACTCACTTCTCTAGACGCGTTCACGTTCGCTCTCCCAAAGCGCCATCCATTCTTTTGGGGAGAGATGGAAACATCCACATCCACGCTCCAGCAAGACGCCGGTGTCGCAGGCCAGCCTCGCGCAATTTCTGTAACATCGTGGCCTGTAATGCTTCAAAACCGGCCTGCCCATACAGACCAATGCCATCTGTACAAATATCCGCCAGCAACGGGGTGAGATTTTTGGTCAGCTCCTGCGGGGTTTTGGCGATCACGGAGAGGCGCTCGGGCAAGCGCAATAGTTCAGGCAACAGGGGCGCCATCACTGCTCGCTGCCGCGCCAGAGGATCCTGCGGCAAACCTTCAATGACCACAAAGATGTCATGGTCGCTATCCTGACGAGCTTGCCCCCGGCTTCGCGAGCCAAATAAAACGACCATCTTGAGCTGATCGCCAAAGTGTCTGGCCAGGGTATCAACCAAGACTGTATAATCTGTGTTGATATTGTTAGTCCCCATATTGAATTTTATGTCAAAATAC
>JAHDWG010000712.1:1033-2014 GCA_023384495.1 Caldilineaceae bacterium | reverse complement strand
TCGCTGGCCCTCATCGTTATTGCCGTCGCTGCCCTCTGGGGCCTCTTCCTGCGCGAAGAGGACAGCGCGCCGCAAGACCCCGGCCCGCTGACCGTGCTGCCCGTCGAAGATGTCGCTGTGGCCAGCCTGCTCCAGACGCTCAACACGCAACTGGAGACCGCCGGTCTCGGCCAGGACTATCGCGCCGTTGTCGCCAACAGCGGTCTGGGCAAGACGCTCTATGTGGAATTCTGCATGGAACCACGCCTCGCCCTGGCGGATGCCATCACGCGGGGAATGGAACTGGTTGCTCGCCAGGCCCTCCAAGCGGCGGGTCAGATTGACGCAGTAGGCGTCTGGATCAACCGCTGCCAGGCCGACCCATATGACACACTCTTTCGCGCCGAGGTTGCGCTGGAGGCGGCGCAACGCTATGTGAACGGGGAGCTAGGCACGGGGGAGATTGGCCTGGCCAGTTTCCAGGCGCTCTGGACGAAGTAGCAGGTTCCAGGCCGCCCGCATCTACTGGGGCGGCTGGACCGATTCCGGTCGTTCGCAGGGCAGCCAGACGGCAAACTGGCTGCCTTCCCCCACTTCGCTGCGGACGCGGATCGTGCCGCCGTGCCCCTGTACAATGCCGTAAGTCACAGACAGCCCCAGGCCAGTGCCATCGTTCTTGGTGGAGTAGAACGGCTCGAAGATGCGGTCAACCGCCTCATCGTCTATGCCCATGCCCGTGTCCGACACAGCCAGGACTACCCCCTGCCCTTCTGGATAGACCTCAATGGTCAGGTCGCCGCCCTCGGCCATAGACTGGGCTGCGTTGAGCACCAGGTTCAAGAGCACCTGCTTCAACTGGGCAGGCGTGCCTTGCACGGGTGGCACCTCATGCAAGGACTTGGACACGCGAATGTGCATACGCTCCAATTGCTTCTGCGTGAGGAGCACCACCTCATCAACCAGCGCAGGTAGATTCACGGGGATCGTCTCCCCCGCGCTGGG
>JAHDWG010000712.1:0-1023 GCA_023384495.1 Caldilineaceae bacterium | reverse complement strand
CGCGCTACAATCGCTTTGATGCGCTGCACTTCCTGCTCGGCGATGCGCAGGCTCTGCGGATCGACCGGCTGGTTGTTGGCAATATCCTCGATCGCTACTTCCAGGGTGTTCAATATCGGCTGCAACGGGTTGTTGACCTCGTGCGCGATTCCCGCTGCCAGACGGCCCAACGCGGCGAGTTTCTCGGATTGGATAAGCTGGGCCTGGGCCGAGCGAAGCTCACGGGTTCGTTCTTCGACCATCGCTTCCAGGTTCTGAGCGTAGGAGTGCAGCGCCGCGTAAAGTTGGGCATTGCGCACGGCCAGGGCCGCCTGCTCGCCGATGGAGCGCGCCATGCGCAGCTTGCTCTCGCCGTAGAAGCCCGGCTCGCTGTGCGCCACCACCAGAATTCCCAGCAGGCGATTATGGTGGTGGAGCGGGACGGCCAACGCGGAGCCAAGCCCCTGCGCGCTCAGATAGTCGAATTCGTCGGTAAGCTCAGCCCGCAAGACCGGCTCGCCCGTGCGGTAGACATATCCCACGACCGAGTCGGGGCGTTCCAACAAGGTCCGCGCCTCGGCCTGACCGATCTCTCCGCGCACGGTGTCACGACATAAGACCGGCTGCCCGTCCTCATCAAACAGGTAAAGCTCCACATGCTGGGCGGAGAACTCCTGCGTGATGATGTTGACCATGCGCCCGGTTAGCTCTGGGAGCGCCAGGCGTTGGTTGAACTCGGCCCCGACGCGCACCAACGCCTCAAGTTCGGCGTTCCGGCGCTGCAACCTGTCCTCAAGCTGGCGCGCGCGCATCTTGCTGATGGCACGGGCGACTAGCTCATGGTAATCATACGGCTTGCGGATGTAGTCATCCGCGCCCAGTTGCAGGCCGTGCGCCACGTCCGATGGCTCGCGCGCGGCAGCCGTGACGAAGATCACGGGGATGCGCGCCGTCTCTGGGTCTTCGCGCAGGCGCGCCGTCACTTCAAAACCGTTCAGGCGCGGCATCTGCACGTCCAGCAGGATCAGGTCGGGCTTCAGTGCG
>JAHDWG010000711.1 GCA_023384495.1 Caldilineaceae bacterium | reverse complement strand
CCGTCGCCTCCATCGACGCCATAAAGAGGCTGAGCATGATGCCAATCGTAGCAAGAATGACGCGTGTGCGTGACACAGGGTTTTCCTTGTTCGTGGGTTGCAAACAGAACCGCAACAAGGCAATGGGGCGATAGGATGACCGCGTCGCCGGCTATCCCATCACCCCCTTACCTTGTCAATTCCCCAAACGATTCCGGCAAGAGCGAAACGTTGCGTAGATTTCCACAGCATACTACAGGCCGGCGCACTCGCGCAACTATGGCCCCCAATCCACCATTTGCTCGTGGCTATAGCTGTATTCAATGGGCAGATCAATGGGCAGAGGCCGCTGGTTGCTGCCATCGGCGTTCATCACCCAGACGCGCCAGCGGCCCGCCTCGTGATTGTCTTCACGGTTGCTCAAGAAGACGATGTGCTGCCCATCGGGGCTCCACGCCGGCGCCACGTTGCTGGGAATGCGATCCACCAATGTCGTGCGCGGCTGGGTCAAATGGGTGACGCCCGTTCCGTCCGGGTTGACGGTGAAGATTTGCCAGTGGCTGCCTCGCCGAGAGTGGAAGGCGATCCGCCCGCCCCCTGGCTGCCAGTCGGGATCATAAATGTCATAATCAAAGTAGATGCGTCTCGTCTCAGCGTCGGGCGCATTGCTGGTGCGCTGTAACCCATCCGCTGATTGATAGACAATGCCGGCCTCATTCCAATCGGGCGCCAGCGCGCTGTTGAGCGCGGCCAGGTCGCGATAGTCGCGCCCGTCTACGCTGACGCGTGCAATCATCCAGTTGGGCTTGGTTATCCTATCGAATTGGTTCAGGATCCGCCTCTTGATGCTGTCTTCGATGCCTTTGGCCAGCTCCTCCAGACAAGCCTCGTCGCAGCCCGGCGGCGCCTGATCCTCGGGGATCTCGACGTCGGGCACATCAGACACAAGCTGGGAGTCAGACGGGCACAGCCCAGCAAAGCCCAGGTCGCGGCATTTGTATTCGCCATCCGCCCGGCTAAAGACAATATACTTGCCGTCCGGGCTCCACTTGGGCGCGCGCAGGCCTTCGCGTCCGTTGAAAATCATCCGTTCATTGCTGCCGTCGATGTTGATCAGATAGAGACCCGGATTGTCGCCCAGGCGTGTAAACGCAACCTGCGCGCCATCGGGGCTGATGGATGGGTCCAGCCCGCTAGTTAGAGGGCGCGCTGCGCCGCTGGCTAGATCATAGAGATAGAAAAGGCCGCCGGCGTGTGTCTGCACTACCAGCTTGCCAGATAGCCCGGTTGGGCCTGTCTGCCGGACAACCGGCTGCGCACTGGCTGCCATGGTCACGCTGGCCGCCTCGTCGGCGCCGGCTGGTGTCGATGGCGCCGGCATTGGGGACGGCGTGGCGGTAGGCGCCGGCGCGCTGCTGGTGCGATCCGAAATGGGCAAGTCGACCACGGGGATGGTAAGCTCCACAAAGGGCGCGCTCACCCAGCCAAACCCACCCGGCGCACTGTCTAGCTCGATTTGCACCCAATCCGCCGGGCCGTTGCGCGCCAGCGCGATAAAGGTCTCATTGGGCAGCGCTTTGTCGATGATTGCATATTGAACGCCAGGGCCGGCGCGCACATTGAGCCGCGAGCCGCTCATGGCGATGCGCGCCGTGGGCTGCTCGTTATCGGCCGCAACCGTCCGCAATGCAGGGGTGGCGGCCACCGGCGGTGTGGTCGTCATCGCGACCGTCACCGTGACGGCGCCGGTGACGGTCATGGCAAGTTCGTCTTCACCGCCGCCACTCGCCTCAGGACTGGTCGCGGCGCCGTCTACATCCTCGCCTGCCGCGGTCGGCTCATCGCTGGGGGGAACCTCAACCGCAGCGACCGCGCCCGCTGCATCCAAGATCGGCAGGCCGCGCACATTGAAGGCAACCACGGCATCCGTCGCCACCCAGCCACTGGCGCCATCCCCGCTTTCCACATAGAGCCAACCACCGTCGCCCGAGCGGCCCTTGGCGGTCAACGTCGTCCCCACCGAGAGGGCGCGCCCGGTT
>JAHDWG010000138.1:2644-16123 GCA_023384495.1 Caldilineaceae bacterium | reverse complement strand
CTCCATGAGAGGATCTTGCAGATTTCTAAGCCTTTTTCAAAGTCTCGTTGTAGTATTAACTACATCAAGGAGAAACCAGAGGCCGGCAGGACTGTCTGGAAGGCGACTACACAGTGGTTGGGCGGTTTTCGCAGCCAGGCGCAGATTCGTGACTTTACCGTCGCCATGGATGAACCGTCGCCCCTGGGTGGCTCTGACACAGCGCCCAATATGGTGGAGATGATCCTCGGCGCGTATGGCTGCTGCTTGACCACGGGCTATGCCGCCAATGCCGCCCTGCGCGGGATCGAGTTGGAGGATATTCAGATCGAGCTGGAGGGAGACCTGGATCTCAATGGCTTTTTGGGGCTGCAAGACCCGGAGCAATGCTGGCCCGGCTACACCAACGTGCGCGCCAATGTGGTGCTCAAGGCGCCCAACGCCACTGCCGAACAGCTTGCCGAGCTACACGCTGCTGTGGTCAAGACATCCCCCGTCGGCTCCATCCTACAGCGCCCAATTCAGGTGACAACCGAACTGGGTGACGAGTAGCGCACCGTTTGGTTTTTTGGATTCATCCGTAGGGGCGACTAAATCGCTCAGGCGCCAAAGCGATTTAGTCGCCCCTACGATTTCTAAAAATTAGATAGACAGGCCACCAGTGCAGAAGCGCGCAACACATGCTATCTTCGGGTTGCGCGCTCTTCGCTCTTCCGGCCATGCTGCTCAAACCGTCATGGCGCGCCGGGTGTGCGCCCGCCCCACTTGCGCCGTATCTTCGCGGTGCCCGGCAATGACGCGCGCGCCGGCGTCGATCTTCTCGGCCACATCGTCCGGCGTTGCTGTCTCCAAAAAGGCGACGCCATACTTCAAACAGGTGGCCCGAACCCGTTCGCGCACCTCGGCCATCTCGGGCGGGTAGGGGCGCGGCAGGCGGAAGTAGCCCAGTGACAGGCTCAAGTCACCCGGCCCCATCTCGGCAAAGCCAATCCCCGGTACGCTGAGGATCTCCTCAATGTGCGGAATCGCGGCGGCGGATTCGATCTTGAGGCCCAACAACAGTTCCCCTTCAGGGTTGAGCGGCCACGGGTCGGCTTTGCGCAGGTATGCGTCGCGGTCGAGGCCCCACACCGGCGCCGCCGAGGGTTCGGAACCAACGCCGCGCGTACCCTGGCCCAGCCCCGCGCCGACGCCCATGCGGTTGATCGGGTAGCGACATGACTCGACAAAGGCGGCCACGGCTTCGGGCGTCTCGGCCTGGCAGAGCAGAATGCCATGCACCCCGCGGGCCAGGATCTGGCGAAACTGCCAGGCATTGTAGCGCACGATCTCGGCGCTGCCCCCTTCCACGGGCGCTTCGACGATCACCGTCGGCATGCGGTGATCGCTGCGCGTCGGCCCGCCGTCGATGAGGCCGCGCAGGTATTCATCCAGCCCGGCCATGTTGAAGGCGCCATGCTCCATGCCGATGTTGATGTAGTCGGCCCAGGTAGCGGCGTCTTCTTTGCCCTGTTCGTAGGTGAGCACATGGCCGGTGTGCCCGCCCATGTAGTAAATCGGCTGGTCTTGCGCCAGCAGCTCGATGGCGCGGTTGATGCGTGATGGCATGAGGCTCCTCGTGGTGAATTGGGTTGTAAAATCGGACCGTGAATGTAATAATCGCCTCAAACAAGGCTTGTGTAAGTCTCATTTGAAATGAATGCTGGCGCACAGCGAAACCAACTCGTCACCGGTCGAGGAGCGCTGCGACGACCAGCGAGTAGAGAACCCCCATAATGGCGCCAATGAGCACCTCGGTGGAAGTGTGGCCCAGAAGCTCCTTCAGTTCTTCTTCGCTCACAGGCTGGCCGCTGAAAAACTCGCGCACCAGGCGATTGAGGAGCCGCGCCTGCTTGCCGCTCTCTTGCCGCACCCCCCGTGCGTCATACATGACGATCAGGGCGATGATGATAGACATGGCAAAGAGCGGGCTTCCGAGGCCGTATTCGTAGCCGAGAGCCGTCGCCAGGCTGCTGACCATGGCCGAATGGCTGCTGGGCATGCCCCCCGCGCTAAAGATTGTGCGCAGGTCAAACCGGCCATTGCGCGCCCAACTCCAAAAAGGTTTGAGCAACTGGGCAAAGAGCGCCGCGCTGATTGGCGTCCAGAGTATTGCATTCGTCCACAACCCCTGCATGGCGGTCAGCCCTCTTGCCAGCCCTCGATCGGCGTCACCGGCTGGTCAGACTGCCACTGGCGTACACGTAGCTCGGCGCCATCGAGCAGACGGGTGCAATGCGCAGCCAACGCCAGCCCCTGCTCATAGAGCGAGAGCGTCTCTTCGAGCGGCAACTCGCCACTTTCCAACTGTTGCAGCACTGCTTCGAGCTGGGCAAAGGCAGCCTCATAGCTCAGCGCGGCGAATCGATCATCCATTGCACACAATCCTTGGTCTGATGGATACACAGCGCTGAACTCTGTGTATCGGGTATGATGGATACAGAGCGCCGAACGCTGTGTATCTGGTTTGTTTTCGTTTGGGTCAGCCGCCGGCTGCTTCCCATCGTACTGCCTACTATCGTATTGCCTATGAGTATACCAGAACGCAACGCGAACGGGGGAACCGCAAGGGATTCTCGTGCAGAGAACTGGACAGCATGGGTACAAAATTTACACACACCGCTGGTTGTGATATGGTGTAGCCGGAAATTGCCTATGCTGGCCTATTTGCATACGAGTCAATCGGTGACTCTGTTGGTGACAATGGCTGACACAACGGTTGGAGCGGAGCGCAGTGCGATGACCCCGGCCATCGTCGCCCTGGCGCATACGCATGAACTTGCCGATTTTGTGGCCGAAACCATCGGTCAGGCCGGTGGAAGGCCGGTGATCGTGGCGAGCCTCGATGCCTGGGTCCATGCCCTGGATCGCTACTTTCCCGTCTTGGCCCTGCTCGATCTTGATATATCCGGCAACTGGCGCAGCGCGCTGCGTCGGTGCAAGCTGCGGCCCCATACGCGGCCCATCCCCATTTGCGCCTTTGGCGGGCGGCTCGATGACGCCACTCGCCAGGCCGCCCAGGCCGCCGGCGCCGACGCGGTCTGGTCCCATCGCACGCTGGGCGCCGAACTCGCGGCGCGGGTCAAAGTTAGTATGGAACCGCCCGTTGTCTACCCCGATGGCTGGGATGACAACCTAACCCCCGACGCGATCGCTGGGTTGCGCGCCTTCAATCGTGGCGAATACTACGAGCAACACGAGCACCTGGAGCACGCCTGGATGGCCGAAATGCGCCCCATCCGCGCGCTCTATCAGGGCGTCTTACAGGTGGGCGTCGCCTTCTATCAGATTCAGCAAGGCAACTGGGCCGGCGCGCTCAAGATGTTTCGCCGGGGGTTGCCGCGGCTGCGGGGGCTGCCACCCGTTTGCCAAGGCATCGATCTGGCCGTATTTCGCGCCGCCGCCGAGGCTATCCATGCTGAGGTCACCGCACTGGGGCCGGAACGGCTGGCCGAGTTCGATCAACGACGCTTTCCGCGGATCAAGTTTGTCGATGGCAACCAACCATAGAGTAGAGCACAAGGCTGGTATGTAATACAAGAACACGATTGGAGACTTCTATGCTCGAACAAGCAATGGCGATTCGCGACCAACTGGCAGCATGGCGACGCGACATTCACATGCACCCGGAATTGGGCTTTGAGGAGACGCGTACGGCGCGCATGGTGGCCGACACGCTAGCCGGCATGGGCCTGGAGGTGCAGACCGGCATCGGCAAAACCGGCGTCGTCGCCTATCTTGGCGAGGGTCGCCCCGCCGTCGGCATCCGCGCCGATATGGACGCCCTGCCCATCCACGAAGAGAACGACGCGCCCTACGCCTCACAGAACCCCGGCGTCATGCATGCCTGCGGGCACGATGGTCATACAGCCATGCTGCTCGGTGTGGCCCGTCTGCTCAGCCAGATGCCCGACCGGCCCGCGGGCCAGGTGCGGCTGATCTTTCAGCCCAGCGAAGAGCGCGCCGACAGCGAAAACAAGTCGGGCGGGTTGCGCATGGTGGAAGAGGGCGCGCTGGATGACCTCGACGCCGTGATCGCGCTCCATGTGGCGAGCGAGAAGCCAGCCGGCAAGGTGGGTATCGACGCCGGCTTCATCACCGCCGCCGAGGATTCGTTCTATATCACGCTCACCGGCAGCGGGGGTCATGGCGCGTACCCGCACTATGGCGTCGACCCCACCTTTATCCTCGCCCAGGTGATCAACGCCATCCACGGCATCCGCGCCCGGCGCATCGACCCAACCAAACCGGCGGCGCTCTCGATTGGCGCGATCCATGCCGGCTCGACGACCAATGTGATCCCCAGCAAGGTAGAAATCAGTGGCACCATCCGCACCTATGATGAGGTGACGCGGGGGCGCATGAAGAGCGAACTGGAGCAGGCGCTCCATGTGGCGCGGGCATTGGGCGGCGACTTCGAGCTGCGCCTCGTGCCCGGCTACCCGGCGACGAACAATGACGCCGCCGTGGCCGAACTGATCCGCACCACGGCGGAAGAGATGCTCGGCGCGGACGCCCTGTTGCCGCCCGAGCAAGGTATGGGCGCCGAGGACTTCAGCTATATGGCGCAGAAGACGCCGGGCGCCATGTTTGTGCTGGGCGCCCAATTCGATGATCGAGACCGCCCACACCACACACCAGTCTTTGACATCAGCGAAGATGCGCTACCGGTGGGCGCGGCCATGTTGGCGGAGGTAACCTGCCGCTTGCTCAAACAGAAGGGATAGCTCCAACCACACGCAATCCCTACGCCTTCCCTACGCTTCGCAACAGACACGGCCCTATCCTGCCCACCTCTACCTTACCATGCCCTTTGGGGAGGTGGCGGAAACGGCCATTACCGGTATAATGGGCGGCGTGTCCCTACCGCCGGTGGGGTTCGCGCGTCATTTTTTGTTCATGTGAGGCTTTATTATGATTCTTCGCACGATCACGGGTTGGGCGCGCCTGGCGCTTGCACTCTGTGTCAGCTTGAGTGCGCTCCTCCTGCCTGCCGGGCCGGGCTACGCCGCGCCGCTGGCTATCAACACGCCCGACGGCTTCAACTTCGAGCCGGTGGTGGATGGGCTGAAGATGCCCACGGGCTTTGCCTTCGCGCCCGATGGCCGCATCTTCATCATTGAGAAGGAAGGCAAAGTCCGCGTCTTTCATAACGGCCAGTTGCAGGAAGAACCCTTTATCGACCTGACGAATGAAGTGAATTCCAACAACGAGCGGGGCTTGCTGGGGGTGGCCGTTCATCCGCGCTGGCCGGCGCTGCCCTATGTCTATCTGGCCTATGTGTACGAGCCGCCCGAAGCCAAGGGGCTGCCCAAGACCGGGGCGCGCGTCTCACGGGTATTGCGGTTGGCCGCCGACCCCAAGAACCTCAACCGCCACCTCCCCAACAGCGGCGAGATCATCTTGGGTAAGAACAGCGTCTTTGCCAACATCGGCAACCCAGCCGAGGGAGATCGCCGGCCCTATTCGTGCCTGGACGCCAACGGCTGGTTCATCGAGGATTGTCTGCCCAACGAGGGCACCAGTCATTCGGTCGACCAATTGCTCTTTGGCAAAGATGGCATGCTATATGTGAGCGCTGGCGACGGCATTAACTTCAACGCGGCGGTTAACGTGCGGGCAATCAACCCCGACAGCCCCGTGGGCAAGATTTTGCGCATCGACCCCATCACCGGGCAGGGCGTACGCACGAATCCATTTTTCGACGGCAACCCCAATAGCAACCGTTCCAAAGTCTATGCGATGGGGATGCGCAACCCCTTCCGTTTTAGCTTCCACCCGCGCACCGGCCAGTTGGTGGTGGGTGATGTGGGTGACTTCAAGTGGGAGAAGGTCAGCATCGGTGGGGCGGGCGCTAATTTCGGCTGGCCCTGCTTCGAGGGCCCTGACATCCGGATCGATGATGGCCCCTGCGGGCCGGTTGTCAGCGGCGATGTGGCGACTGTGGATGCGCTCTACGCCTATCCCCACGAGAATGGCCGCGGTTCGGTGATTGGGGGCGACTTTTACCTGGGCGCTTCCTATCCGGGCTATTATCGCGGCGCCTATTTCTTTGGCGACTTCAACGTCGGTATGATGTTTGTCATGACTTTTAACAACGACGGCACAGTGGATGTGGCCGACTTTGCCAGCGGTGTCCCCGGCCCGGTGCAGATCAGCGCCGGCCCTGGGGGCGACCTATACGTGATGACCATCCTGGGCGCGCTCTTCCGGCTGCGCTACACGGGGCCGGTTACTGCGACGACGCCGGCGGCGGGGCGCGGCGCAACCGGATCGACCACAGGCGGCAGCGCGACAGGGGCTCCGTCCTCCACAACCAGCAGCAGCGCAGCGACATCCACGGCCACGGGCAAGATCCTGCGCGAGTGGTGGACGGGCATCTCGGGCGACAAGGTGGCTGATCTGACGAAAAGCGCCAAATACAATGAACGCCCCACGGGCTCAGACTTCTTGCCAGCGCTGGAAGCGCCTCTCTCGTTCGACAACGACTATGGGCAGCGTATCCGTGGCTATCTCCACCCAGAGACGACCGGGGAATATCTCTTCTGGATCGCTGCCGACGATGCCGGTGAACTCTGGCTGAGCACCGACGACAAACCCGAGAACAAGCGATTCATCGCCCATGCGCCGGCGTGGACCAACTCGCGCCAGTGGGACAAGTTCCCCGAGCAACAGTCGGGGCTGGTGAAGCTGGAGGCGGGCAAGAAATACTACATCGAAGTGTTGCATAAGGATGCCGACCAAAAGGACAATGTAGCGGTTGCCTGGCAACCGCCGGGTGGAGAACGTGAAATTGTGGCCGGCAAATATCTGTCACCCTACGCGCCACCGAAATAGCGTCCTTTGCGTCCAGATTGTACGCTATTGTGCGCCGCAATCGTCATCCGCGTCTTTTGGCGAGAAGTCGCATAGAAAAGAGCAGGCCCGGAATCTCAACGACTCTGGGTTTGCTCTTTTGTGTTTTTGTAAGCTTGTAAGCTGAGAAGTGAGTGATCGCCTCCGAGCTCGCCCGTTTCTTACGAGATTGACATAATTCCTGGCTCTATTTGGCCTCTCGATGACCCTATCACCCCAAAATTGCATTTGCACTTTCCATGAACTTAAGGTAATGTAATCGCATTGTAAGCGTAGTGGAATCTGATAGGGTGTTCATTCTCCCCCATTCTGTTCGGCGCCGGCTCAATACGCTCAGTGGGAGAACTGGCCGCTATCGATTTCTCGCGAGGCGACCATGTCACTGCTCTGGATCATCATCGGCCTCTTTATGGTTGCGAGCCTCCTGGCGACGGTTATCATTGTCGCCATCTTGGTGGTTTCGTCGCGCAGCGCTCGACAGGTAGAGCGAGCAATGGGCCCCAATCTGCCCGAGCAAACTCATACGCCCATCTCGCACAATCCCATCAGCGGGCGGGCCGCCCCTCCATCCGAGGTGAACGGGCTAGAACAGCCACGGCACAGCCTGAGTCATTGACGCATCGGGGTGAGCGCATACCATAGCCGCACACGTCATCGATCAAGCCATCCACGCTGGCTCTTTGGACGCGCGCAACGCTTGCGTCTACGAATCATCAATGTGCGCGGTGATTCAGCCATCCTCTCGTTTGCACTTTCTGGATTCTCCTCTATAATAGCGTCCGCTTTTGTTATGATTCTCGCTATGATTTTATCCCATACCCGATTCCCTGGAACGCCATTATGCCAAAACTTGTAATCGTCGAATCGCCCACCAAGGCGCGCACCATACGTAATTTTTTACCGGACGGCTATCAGGTAGAAGCCAGTATGGGGCATGTGCGCGACCTGCCCGCCTCGGCTGCGGAAATTCCGTCCGCCCATAAGGGGGAGCCATGGGCCCGGCTCGGCGTCAATGTCGAGCAAGACTTCGACCCGCTCTATGTGATCCCCAGTAGCAAGAAGAAGGTCGTCACCGAACTCAAGTCCAAGCTCAAGAACGCCGATGAACTGATCCTCGCCACCGACGAAGACCGCGAAGGGGAGAGCATCGGTTGGCACCTGCACGAGGTGCTCAAGCCCAAGGTGCCGGTGCGCCGCATGGTCTTCCACGAGATCACCCGCGAGGCGATCCAGAAGGCGCTCGACGAGACGCGCGCCATTGACCAAAACCTGGTCCATGCCCAAGAGACGCGCCGCATCCTCGACCGCCTGGTGGGCTATACCGTGTCGCCCCTGCTCTGGAAGAAGATTGCGCCCCGCCTCTCGGCTGGCCGGGTGCAGAGCGTGGCCGTGCGGCTGTTGGTCATGCGCGAGCGCGAACGCCGCGCCTTTGTCGCCGGCGTCTACTGGGACCTCAAGGCCTATCTCAACAAGCGGCCCGACCAGCCCGACCATCGTTTCGAGGCGCAGCTACTTTCCGTGGGCGGCGTGCGCGTCGCCACCGGGCGCGACTTCGACGAAAATACGGGCAAGGTGGCCGAGGGCAAGACCGTGTTGCTGCTGGATCAGGCCGAGGCCGAGCAACTGCGCGGCCGGCTGCTCAAGGGTCTCTGGCGGGTCACCGAGCTGGAGGAGAAGGAGTCGCAGCGCGCGCCCTATGCGCCCTTTACCACCAGCACGCTCCAGCAAGAGGCCAATCGCAAGCTGGGCATGAGCGCCAAAGAGACCATGCGCGTGGCCCAATCGCTCTACGAGAACGGCTATATCACCTACATGCGCACCGATTCGGTCAACCTGAGCGAAGAGGCGATCCTGGCGGCGCGGCGGCGCGTGACCGAGCTCTATGGCGCGCAATTCCTCAGCCCCCAGCCCCGCCGCTACGCCACCAAGACCAAGAACGCACAGGAGGCGCACGAGGCGATCCGCCCTGCCGGCGACCAGATGCGCCCGGTGGATACGCTGCCCCTGGCCGGTGAGGAGCGGCGGCTCTATGACCTGATTTGGAAGCGCACCGTCGCCACGCAGATGGCCAACGCACGGCTCAAGTTCACCACCGCCACCATCGCCGTCGACGATGCGCTCTTCCGCGCCAGCGGGCGCACGGTGCTCTTCCCCGGCTTCTTCCGCGCCTATGTGGAAGGTTCTGACGACCCCGAAGCCGCGCTGGAAGACCAGAACGCGCCCCTGCCGCCGTTAAGCATCGACGAGGAGGTCGATTGCCGAGACCTGGAGGCGCTCGGCCACGAAACCAAACCGCCGGCCCGCTACACCGAGGCCACGCTGGTCAAGGCGCTGGAAGCCGAGGGCATTGGCCGCCCCAGCACTTACGCCAGCATCATCGACACCATTCAACAGCGCGGTTACGTTTTCAAACAGCGCAAAGAGCTTGTGCCGACCTTCACCGCCTTCGCCGTCACCCAACTGCTCGAAGGCCACTTCTACGACCTGGTGGATATGCACTTTACCGCCAACATGGAGCAGAAGCTCGATGATATTGCCAACGGTGAAGTCAACCACCTGAACTATCTGCGCCAGTTCTATCTGGGTCAAGAGGGGCTGGAGGGGCAGGTCAAGACGCGTGACGCCGACATCGACCCGCGGCTGGCCAGCGCTGTCGAGCTGGACAATCTCGACGCCGAGGTGCGCATCGGCCAGTTTGGCCCCTTTGTTGCCAGAGAGGTCAACGGCGAGCGGCTGACCGCTGGGCTGCCCCCCGACCTCCCCCCCGCCGATGTAACCGACGAGATGGTAGCGCAACTGCTGAGCCAGAAACTGGACGGCCCGCAACTGTTGGGAATCGACCCCGAGACCGAGCAGCCGATCCTGTTGAAGAGTGGCCCCTATGGCCCCTATGTGCAGTTGGGCGAAGAAGGCAACGGTAAAAAGAAACCGAAACGGGCCAGCCTCCTCAAGGGCATGGACCCCGCCCAGGTCAATCTTGACCTGGCGCTGCGGCTGCTGAGTCTACCGCGTCTGTTGGGCGAACACCCGGAGACGGGCAAACCCGTGCAGGCCGGCGTTGGGCGCTTTGGGCCTTATATTGTCCATGACGGCGCGTACGTGAGCCTGAAAGCGCCGGACAACGTGCTGGAGGTCGATCTAGATCGGGCGTTGCAGGTGTTGGCGTCTGCTGGAGAGCGCAAAGGCCGGGGCGGCGGACGGGCGGCGCGCGCCAGCGCCAAAAATGTGCTCAAGGCGCTAGGCGAACACCCCGACGGCGGCGCCATCCAGGTGCTGGATGGGCGCTATGGGCCCTATGTTAATTACAACGAGATCAACGTCACGCTGCCCAGAGAGGTCAAGCCCGACGAGGTGACCCTGGAGCAGGCGCTGGCCTGGATCGCGGCCAAAGCCGGCAGCGCACCCGCGGTCAAGAAAACCAGAGCGAAGAAGAGCGGGGGCAAGAAAACGGGCGCAAAGGCGACTGGCGCAGCCAAATCCCCGGCCAAGAAGAAGTCAGCCAGCACCACACGCAAGAAATCAGCCACCGCCCCAAATTGAACACCGAGCTGAAACGCATCACTCCTTGATGAGCCGCGCTGCTCTGCAACAGGAATTAGCCCTACCTCGGTGACTGTCTACTGTACAATCTGATCCGTCCTGCCAATTGCGGTCGCGCTGCATTGAACCGCGGTCGTGCCGTGGCGCGCGTTGCACGCCACGGTCTACTCTGGTGCAATCTCACCTGCGAACGTTTCTCCAGCCGGCAACGTTGAATCAACACTCGCTCGACTCTCGCCACCTGTGGAGAATTGGTATGATTCGTGTTCCGCTGGCCGACCCGCGACCGCTGGTGTGGGCTGGTCTACACGCCCTACTGTCAACCACAACCGACCTAGCCATCCTTGCAGACACCTGTACAGAAGATACGCTGCCGCGGCTCTGCGCACAATTGACGCCAGAGCTTTTGTTGCTCTCTCTGCTGTATGTGCCGGGGGAGGCTGCCCGCTGGCTGGCTGACCTGCACGAGTGTTGCCCGCAGACTCGCACAATATTGCTGGTCGAGGAGGGAAGCCAAGCAATGGTGGATATCAAGACCTTCTTGACGACGGGCCATGTCCACGGCCTGATTTCCCTCACCGAGCCCGCCGATGCCTGGCCCACTGCGCTGCGAACGGTGGCGCGCGGCGGCGCCTGGATAAGCGAACCGCTGCTCAACTGGCTGCTGCGCCAGACGCGCATCCCCGACCCGGCGCAGCCCGCCCTCACGGGGCGCGAACAGAGGGTGTTGCGCCTGGCCGCACTGGGTTGGGCCAACAAGAAGATTGCCAGCCACCTGGGGATCGCTGAACGCACGGTCGAATTTCATCTGAGCAATACCCGCCAGAAGTTAAAGTTTGCAACGCGCCTGGAGGCGATCCTCTGGTTCAAGGAACATGGGTTCTAACTGGACGTTGAGCCAGACGGTGAATAGCGGTAACCTGCAACTCGCATTCCGGGAAAGGGCTACAGCCCTCACCCGTCGAGCAACCTCGCCAGCCCTTTCCCGGAATGCTGGTGGCCGCACATTAACGATTCGTAAGGTGAAGTCGCAAAACCTATGGGTTTCCACAGTAGACAGAGCGAGTGAGGCGGCGTAGAATGGACGCTGCTTTGTCCAGTTTCCATTCCACATCAAACCAGGAGCCTTTCATGAAGCTTCGTACACCCGGGTCCTCAACGCACAGTATCGGGGGGGGGTAACACGCGCCATCCAGGCGGCGATGACTCCCGATAAGGCCAACCGTTTGCAAGTCGGCCTGTTTGTTCTTCTGTTCTCTGTCGTTGCCGCGCTGACCATAGCGCTGGCGCAACGCACGGGGTCGGTTGCCATCGCTCAGGAAGAGACCACAATTACCAGAGCGACTACTGATTTGCCCCCAGTGCCCGCAGGCGATCTTCTTTTGTTTGCCTCTGTCGATCCTCCTGCCTTGCTGGCCGCCCCAGCGTCGTCCATTGAAAGGGGCGCCCTCATTCCCCCTGATCAAATTCAACAATTGATCCAGTGGGGGGATCCAGTCGAAGAGCATGCCCCAGCGGCAGCGGGAACAGAGACAGAACAGGACGGCTCTGTCACCTCGCCAGAAGAGGTGAAGGGTGGTCATGATGGTTTGACGATGCCAGGTTCGCTCTTTTCCTCGCCTGATGGCCGCTTTGCGGCTGTCCAACTCTATCCTGGGCCGATGGCGGTTGTGCTACTGGTAGATCTGGCGGACCGCAACAAGCCCGTTCTGAGCCGTCTGACTCCAGAAGGGTTTGGCCGCTTTCTTGGTTGGCATCCAGACAGCCGCCATGCGCTCTATGTTGCTCTCGATCTCATGGTCAGTGACCCAGGCTTGTGGGTCGTCGATGTTGTGGAAGGAACCCACCAACGCATCGAAACCCCGGGGCTGGTGGCGCCAGAAGGATTGACTGCCGCCCCCTTTTCGCCTGATGGCGCCACCGTGGTCTATGCAACACACGGAGGGATGGGCACAGGCAGTGAATTATGGACTGTTACAGAGGGCGGCGAGCCACGCAAACTTTGGAGCGACAAGGTCACCGTGGTCGGCAGCCTGAGTTACTCACCTGACGGCAAGTATATTGCTTTCAACAACTTGCTTGATTCGCCTGTCCCCTTTGCCAAATCAGGCTTGTGGGTGATCGAGACCGAAAGCGAGCAAACCTCCTTTTTGACAGTAATGGACGGCGGTCATGGGCAGCAACCTCTCTGGAGCCGCGACAGTGCTGAACTCTATTTTGTACGGCGCGACAATCTTGACGACACGACGGCTGATTACGAAACAGAGGCCTTGGTGAGCAGCATTCGCGCCTTCCGGCTTGAGGAACGCGAGGAGAGGGAGCTCGCATCCTCAGATGGGGCGCGTCAGATCGACCTATCGCTGACCCCCGCAGGAGAGCTTGTCTTCGCCTCTAATCGGGGTGGCGCCGCCGAACTCTGGGTGGTGAGCCCGGACGGAAACCTGCGGCAGCTTACCATTGACGGGAACGCCAAGCGCCACCCCCTGTTCATCTCAGCATCGACTCAACAATAATCGTGGTAAAAGGAGAACACCCATGTTCAGTAAGCTCAAATCGATCAACATCACCCTGCTGTTGATCTTGATAGTACAAGTATGGTGGCTTGTCGCCGAGACGCCGGTGCAGGCGCAGACCACTCCATTCTTGAAGCGCCCGTACTATGGGGGAGGGGATTCTGGATTGACAGTGAGCGCTATGTTTGATCACTGGTGTCCAGATTACGCTGACCGTCCTCAGGGGCCTATCCCAGGTAGTTGTACCGCTGACCCATATACGATTAACGGTATCACGAGCAACGGAAACTTTCGCTTTTTGAAATGGGATGGGCAGACTCCGCCTATTGTTTGCCCGTCATCTAACTGTTATTCTGGTCATAGCGGTGTCGATTTTAACATGGCCTACCAGCCTGTTGTGGCTGCTGCTGCCGGCCAAGTTGTCTATGCCGGCTGGCAGTTTCCAGACCATGAATCAAGCCTTGGGTTGATGATGACCCTCGATCATAACAACAACCACCGTACGAGTTATGGGCATTTGAGTATGGTGCGTTACATGGTGGGACGAAATATC
>JAHDWG010000138.1:0-2634 GCA_023384495.1 Caldilineaceae bacterium | reverse complement strand
GCAACTGGCAGATCGGCACGAGCGGCGCCACAGGCAATAGTACCGGTCCTCACCTGCATTTTGAGGTTGAGTTCAAGATTGGCAACAACTGGTATGTAAAGGACCCGTACGGCGCACCATCAGTCGATCCCTGGCACAACTTTTCGACTGTCGTCAGTGAATGGTTGTGGATCAACCCCCCTTCAGCGCGGATAAATCAGCCGCCGACCTACTACGGTGACTATACGCTGGATAATGACGATAACAGCAACTTCACAATTGCCTGCAATGCCGGCTTTGGCGCCGCCAATTGCCCCTACTGGTGGTATGTCAACAATAATGGTTACGGAAGTGACCTGCGCTACACCCTTGCCAACGGCGTCACGATCGACTACTGGGCCAGATGGTTCAGCCCCAATTTGCCCAGCACCGGTCAGTACGAAGTCGAAGTCTATTTGACCACAAATTCAAACCCAGGCAACCGTACGCACGCCGCCCGGTATGAGATTTATCATCAAAGCGGTAGCGAAGTAGTGGTGGTCGACCAGCACGCCATCTCTAGTAATACCTGGGTAAGTTTGGGCCGCTACAACTTTACCTCTGGAACGAACGGTTATGTGCTCGTCAGCGATGCTGCATATATCTCCAATAATCACACTGATCCCACAAACAGGGCAGTGGTTGCAGATGCTGTACGTTGGCGCAAGACCCACTAAATTATCCCGACTCTGGCTAAACGCCTGAGAGATGGTTTCGACCTCCCCGGAAGCTTCGAGCTTCCGGGAGGTCAAATCAGCAGTACATTGCACGCTCTCGTCCTGGCCGTATCACTCGTTGACGGGAAAATAGTGACCTGACGCACGTATGGAAGTAAGCACCACAGTACCTTCACCTCTTGAGGTAGAGAAAAGTATGAAACGCATCAGCAAATGGGTTTGTAATCGTCTTATCACCCTGCTCGCTATTTTCGTAGTGGCCACCGCCTGTGGTGCTGCGCCCACGCCAACACAGGCGCCCGCTCAATCTCTGTCAGGTTCAGACCCAACGAACACGCCGGCATTCGTTGCGACTCAGCCCGACAGAACCCCAACTATTTCACCCTCTCCATTGGCTTTACCCCTTCAAACGTCCCCTATTCAAACAACTACGCCAATCGTCGTATCGCCGCCGGCATGGCCAACAACTGTTCCTACTTTGTACCCTGGCGCACTCATCTGCACACCAGGTGATTCGTTCTTTGCGTGCGAGGACCGATTGCTGGGAATTTACTTTGAGCACCCCAAAGCCTGGGGAGCACCGTCAGTGGAATTCGCTGAATCCCCTGGCTTTTACAGCTATGTCTACAACTATTATTTCGAGAATTTCGGGCAATTCTATGCCCAGGCCGGTGGTAGAGGGCGCTATATTTCGGCGACTGGGCGGGGCAGGATGCTGACCGATTTTAATGGCTACGGTGTCAATTTTGCTAACGATACCTGTCTGACCTACAGCGCAGAAGTGTGTAAAGAGATTCAGCCGGGGGTATTGTATATGGAACAGCGTCCAAATGCTGCCACAGTCTGTCACTGGTTCGAAAATTACGCTGTTACCGGGGTAAGCACTTTGGCGTTTGTTGGCGTCAAC
This sequence comes from Caldilineaceae bacterium, assembly GCA_023384495.1. GTDB lineage: Bacteria > Chloroflexota > Anaerolineae > Caldilineales > Caldilineaceae > CFX5. The sequence continues at coordinate 1,032 of JAHDWG010000138.1, read as the reverse complement.
TTGCCGGAGCATGAGCAGATCACCGGATTCATTTTTGCGGCCCCAATTCTCCCAGAGGCTGTACAGTCCAATCTGCTCAGCCTGCTAGATTCGGATGGGACGATGAGTGGCTGTCAAGACCCGGATAAAATCGCCCGTTTTGATGCTGAGGTCGAAGCGTTTTATACATCTCTTCACAATCAGACAGCAGACCCTGTTCTGATGACGCAGTATCAGCAGATGTTGCACCTGGCCCACTCCATTCTTCCCGATGTCATCCCAACCCTGCCGCCATCACCATCGACGAGTCCCCTTCAGACACCAGCACCTCAAGACTCTGGCTGGCAAACGTTCAGCCATCATAATGCGGTGTCACTAGAATACCCCACTGGTTGGGATGTTGTTCGCGATGGCACTCCCGAAGACTGGGACGAATTCTTTCTAATGATTCGCCCTAAAGATGGTTTTCATGTCCAAGTCATTGTTACTGCAAGAATGGTTCCAAAAATAGAAGAACCTACCCTTTACCATTACGCTGGCGAAGTGATTGAGACCCGGCAAATGGGGCCGTATCAGACGGTTTGGGACAAACAGATCACGAGCCGGAATCATCTCGACTGGCATCTCACCATCCGTGGTTTTTCGCCGTTTACTGGGAGGTACGACGGACTTGCGTACATTGCGCAAGCAGGCGGTCTCACGGGAGGGACGATTGAGGCGGTTCACTACGACCCAACTCGCGAACTTGCCATTCTGATCTCGAAAGATCTCGACCGCGATATGCTGATTGCCCTGCACGAAGCCGGCCCCGATGCAGTCTATCCGGCAATGGTAGCTGTGTTTGAGGAAATCCTGCAAAGTGTAGCGATAGTCGACCAGACTGCGCAGCTCACTGTGCCGGATGCCTACACCGGCGCCTATCACTATCGGATCACCTACCCGACCGCAGCATGGCGTGTAGAGGTGGTCGGGGAATTGGAGGGGTATGCCCTCCCCCCGACTCCAACATCGCGCAATCGACGGCTGCCTCCTGCCCTTGCGCGACGATCCACG
>JAHDWG010000137.1 GCA_023384495.1 Caldilineaceae bacterium | reverse complement strand
GTCGCCGACGCCGGCCTGAAAATTGCTAAGCCTGCCGCTGCGCGCGGCATATTTGAGCGACTCGACCGTGGCGTAACCGATGGTCTGCTCACGCACGGCGGCCAGTTGTTCAAGCAGGGCGCGGCGCGGCGCGCCCTGCTCCATCAGACGGGCAGCCACAATCGCCTGCCAACCACTGCCCATGCTGGCGCTGTTGCTGTCCCACAGGGTAAAACGTTCGGCGCCCGCTTCTTCCGCCGCCTGTTGCGCCGAGTTGAATGTGCCCGAAAAGAGGCTGCTCACCGTACAGACAAACACGTGCTGCGCCCCTTCGGCAAATGCCCGCGCATAGGCATCGGCAAAAAAGGCGGGCGGCGGCTGGCTGGTTGTCGGCAACTGGCCGGTTTCGGTGATCCGAGCATAGAAGGCGTCAGCCGACAAGTCAACGTTGTTCCGATAGGATTCAGCGCCAAAATTGACCAAAGTTGGCACTTCAAGCATACGATAGCGGGCTTGCACTGCCTCGGGGACATTGCTGCTCGAATCGATGACAATGCGGGTATTTTGGCCGTCCAAATTCAATGTCATCATGTGGCGTTACCGGTGAACAGAGCGTTGACGATGCTGTTCGCCAGGCGAGTCTCGCCGGTGGTGTCATGCTGGCGCGCGCGCCCAAGCAATTAGTTTACTACAACACAAAGCCAAATCCGAAGTTGCGCCAACGAGATCGGCGCCTTCTATCCCCGCAGCCGATTCATCACGTCGGGCAGCCGCGCCAGGAGGTCGCCGGCTACGACACCGGCTGGGCCAATCTCGGCCTCGCATTGCTGGCCGGCGACGCCATGCAGCCAGGCGCCCAGACAGGCTGCCGCAAAGGGCGCCACACCTTGGGCCATGAGGCCGGCCACGCAGCCGGCCAGCACATCGCCTGTGCCCGCGGTGGCAAGCGCCGGGGTGGCAATCGGCAATACCGCCAGCCCTCCCGACGGTTCTGCAATGACCGTGTAGGGACCTTTGGCAAGAATCACCGTCGTCCACGCCGCAGCCTGCTGCCGCGCCAGCGACCAGCGGTGGTGCAACACCTCGTCGAGGGGCAGCGCGCAGAGACGGCTCAGTTCGGCGGGGTGGGGGGTGAGGACGCTCTGTGTCGGCAGTCGATGGGGCCAGTCGGTCAGCGGACTCAGGCCGTTGAGGCCGTCGGCGTCGATCAAGGTGGGCGGCAGATTGGGAGATTGCAGCAACTGCTGCACAAAGTGTCCCGTCGTCGCGGCCTGCCCCAACCCGCAGCCAAGCAAAAGGGCGTCATAACCGGCGACGGCCTGGGCCACTGTGGCTGTGGCGCTTGCGTCAATACCCCCGACGCTCAAAACCGCCTCAGCGTTATCCTCAGCGGGCAATGGCAACCAGGTGGGTTCGGCAAGGCGGCTTGCCACCACCGGCCAGATCGCGCGCGGCAGTGCGCCGGTGACCAATCCTGCGCCGGCGCGCCCGGCGGCGGCGCAGCTCAACGCGGCCGCGCCCGGGTACCATACAGAGCCAGCCACAACCATCACCTTACCAAATGCGCCTTTGTGGCTTACCCTGGGCCGGGCAGGCAACCACGGGCGCACCGTATCGGCGTTGAGTAAAAATGTGCGTAGGTCATCGCCGGCGTAGGGATAGACGCCAATATCCGCTACTTGCAACAGCCCGCTGGCATCCACACCTGGGAACTGGTAGTGGCCAAGCTTGGCGTAGGCAAAGGTCACCGTGAGATTGGCGGTCAGCGTATGAGGATCGACCGCGCCCGTATCGCAATCGAGGCCACTGGGGCAATCCACCGCCACCACATCCAGGTGGGGACGGGCGTCCCTTGCATGATGGGCGCATTCGAGCAGCGCGGCCAATCGCCCTTCAATGGGGCGGTTGGCGCCCGTGCCAAGCAGCGCATCCACAATCAACGCGCTTTCGGTCAGCCGGCTGCGAAGCGTGTCGAAATCGGCGTCATCTTCGGCATGGTCAACTGGGATGCCCAGCTCGACGGCCCGCGCCAGATGTTCATCGCCAGACTCGACACCAGGCGAAGGGTTCGGGGATGCCAATGCAGGCCGGCGCTTCCACAGATAGGCAGTGACCGTCACCCCGGCCTGGCGCAAGTGGCGTGCGCAAACCAGCCCATCTCCCCCGTTTGCGCCGGGACCAACCAATACGAGCACCCTGGGCCCGAGCATGCCATAGTGTTGCAACACGGCCTGGGCCACCGCCTCCCCGGCCAATTCCATCATGGCGTGATAGCTGTGGCCGGCGGCGTCGGCGCGCGCTTCAACCGCCTTCATCTCTGCTACGGAGACAAGCTTGTATTGGTCAGGAATCTGGCGCGTTGCAGCGAGCATAGGCTATCCGCGCGTGGGCGCTTCGGGTGGCTGGGGGGCCAGGCCCATATCTTGAAGTAGACCGACCAGGGCAAAATTGCCGGCCAGTGCGATCAACGCCGGCCCCAATAGCAACATGGGCAAGGTCAGCGCAAAGCAAATGATGATGAGGGCGAGTTGAAAGATCAACATGAACAATGAATAGAGCGGGTTCTGCAATGCCAACAGCGCTGCGTTGCGCAGCGCCATCCGCACGCTCGGCTGGTCTTGCTGCCAGAGGAGGGGGAAGAGATACTGGCCGGCCATCAAAGCAAAAAGAAAGAGCCAGAGCCAGACCACGCCGATCACCTTGAGCATGCCTTCGCTATTAAAATAGAACCAAACGTTGAAGCCAATCGCAGCCGGGATCAACAGACTGAAGGCAAAGAGCAAAAAGCCATGACGACGATTTTGGCGCGTCCCCTCCCAAAAAAAACCGGAGTCGGCGCGCCGATAGTTGGCAATGCGGTTGGCCACGTGTTGCACCCCGAGGGTGACCAGCGGCTGGACGATCAGCAGCAGCAAGAGCGCGACGCCCAATCCGGTCAGGCCGGCGGGGGTGGGCAACGTTTCCAACAGGCCGCCGGCATATTCTCCCAGTGCGCCGAACAGCAACACCAAAATAATCGGGAACGCCCACCAGATTGCGCTGAGAAAGACGCAAAGAAACAGGTCATCGTACGCGGCCTTCAGCACGCGCCCCATGATCGCAAAAGCCTTCATGAACGTTCAGTTTCCTTTGCTTGCGTTGATACTACTGCTTGCGTTGATACTACTGCTTGCGTTGACACGACGGCTTCCCTGGATACGACTGCCAACTTTTGTGCGTTGCATGAGACGCCCCGACCGCTTGTGTTGATAGGATTGCCATTGATTGCAGGTTCAATCGTACGCAGGGGGCGGTCCGGAGCCGCTCGCGTGTGGCATTGCAGTATATCATAAACCACGCGAATCATAGAGTTGGAAGGCCTCGGATATATTTCAGCCACACTTCCACATACGCAATGACCAGGATTGGCATCAGTCGCCCGGCGATCTCACCTGGCCGCGCCCCATTCCCTGAACGCGCCCCGCATCGGGGGATCGTTGGCGTTGCCGACGGAAGATGATACAATCCGGAGCGTGCAATTTGATTGCGACGCCAGCTTATCACCTTATTGCTCTAATCTTTGCAGATTGAATTCAACACAAAGGCGCAGAGGGGCAAAAGCGCAAAGCGAAACCAAAAATCTCTGCGTCTCTGCATCTTTGCGACTTGGCGTCAGACGTACAAATACAAGCCTATGGGAAATCTGCCTATGCAACGCAGTAAGCGACAGTTCGGTTTCGAGACGCGCATGTTGCACGCCGGTCATGTTCCCGATGCGGTGACGGGCGCGCGCGCCGTGCCCATCTATCAGACCACGTCGTATGTCTTTGACAACACCGACTATGCGGCGCAACTCTTTGAACTCAAGCAATACGGCAACATCTACACCCGCATCAACAACCCGACCACGGCGGTCTTTGAGGAGCGCATTGCCTCGCTGGAGAATGGAACGGGCGCAGTGGCCACGGCCAGCGGCATGGCGGCCCAGTTCACCGCGCTGATGACGCTGCTCGAGCCTGGTGACGAGATCGTTGCCTCTACACACCTCTATGGCGGCACTGTCACTCAGTTTACGCACACATTCAAGAAGCTGTCGGTGAAAGTCCATTTTGTCGACCCTACCCGGATCGAGCATTGGGAGCAGGCCATCACCCCCAAGGCGCGCGCGCTCTACGGCGAAACCATCGGCAACCCGCAGGGCAGCCTGCTCGACATCGAGTCATTGGCCGAGTTGGCCCACGCCCATCGTATCCCGCTGGTGGTGGACAACACCTTCGCCACGCCCTATCTGTGCCGCCCCATCGACTTTGGCGCCGATATTGTGATCCACTCGGCCACCAAGTTTATCGGCGGCCACGGCAACTCCATCGCCGGCGTCATCGTGGAGTCGGGCAAGTTTGACTACAGCCATTTCAACACCATCGCCGCGCCCTCGCCGTCGTATCACGACTTGAAATTCTACGAAACGTTTGGCCACTATGGCTTTCTGATGAAGGCGCGCGCTGAGACGTTGCGCGATACCGGCGCCGCGCTCTCGCCCTTCAACGCCTTTCTGCTCATCCAGGGGCTGGAGACGCTCTCGGTGCGCATGGACCGGCACGTGGACAACGCCCGCGCCATCGCGGCCTTTCTGTACGGCCACCCCCGCGTCGAGTGGGTGGCCTATGCGGGGCTGCCCGATAGCCCCTATCACACCCTGGCGCAAAAGTACACCCCCAAGGGGCCGGGCGCCGTCTTTACCTTTGGCCTCAAGGCCGACAATCCCCGCCGGGCCGGCCAACAATTTATCGAGGCGCTCCATCTTTTTTCGCACCTGGCCAATGTGGGCGATGTGCGCAGCCTGGTCATTCACCCGGCCTCCACCACACACCAACAGCTTTCCGACGAGGAGCTGCGCCAGGCGGGCGTTGGCCCCGGCATGATCCGCCTCTCGATTGGGTTGGAGACCACCGGCGATCTGCTCTGGGATCTGGAACAGGCCCTGGCGGCCATCGAGTGAAGGGAGCAACATTATGGCAGACCGTGCGCAGTTGAATCAAGTCTTTGACGAGTTGCGTTCGCAGTTAAAAAAATATGCGCCCCGCTTGGGTGAGGGCGCCAATGAAGCCGAACAGTACATACTCACGCCGCCGGATTCGCCCGCACTGCGCAAGATGGGCTTCTTTGCGTCGCTCCAATTGCGCAAGAACTATGTCAGCTTTCACCTGGCGCCCGTCTATGTCGACCCGACGCTGCTGGAGGGGATCTCGCCCGCGCTCAAAAAGCGGATGCAGGGCAAGTCCTGTTTCAACTTTGCGCAGATCGACCCTGCGCTCTTTGCCGAGATAGACCATCTGGCGGCGCGCAGCCTTGAACGATTCACGACCGAGGCCACCTCAGGAGCCACGCCATGACCCAGTCCTTCGCCGCAGCCGACGCCGCCCTTGCCTGCGACATCCGCATGAACTCGGTGTTGCCCGCCGAGCTACAAGCTCGATACCAGAGCCCGGCGCTGATCCGCAACCTGCTGGCCGCCACGCGCACGATTGCCGTCGTTGGCCTCTCCAAAGACCCGCAGCGACCCAGCTATTTTGTGGCCTCTTATCTCAAATATGAGGGCTACCGGGTGATCCCCGTCAACCCCAGCGCCGACGAAATTTTGGGCGAGCGTTGCTACCCAGACCTGGCCAGCATCCCCGAACCGGTGGACCTGGTGGACATCTTTCGCCCGGCGCCGGCCTGCGTCGAGATCGTGCGGCAGGCGATTGCGATTGGCGCCAAGGCGGTCTGGATGCAACTGCGCATTGTCAACCTGGAGGCGGCAAAGCTGGCCGAAGAGGCGGGCCTGGCCGTGGTGATCGACCGCTGCATCAAGATGGAGCATGGCCGCTACAACGGCAGCCTGCACTGGGTGGGCATGAACACCGAGATCATCACGGCGCGCAAGGCGCGCAGATTCTTTTGAAATCCGCTGCGCCTTTGCGTTGAAAAGGCTTGCTCCCGGACATGTTTTGTCGGCGCCGGCGTTGAACATCAAGTCGCTGCGGCGACGTTTCGCTGTCCGTAGCAGGTTTCCAACCTTGCAAATATTCAAAAACCAGATTGGAGGAGAAGAAGGAATGAAACTGGCTTTTATCGCTGTCAACGATCTGACCGCTCTGGAAGCGGATGCCCGGTTTGCCGCCGAGCATGGCTTCACCGGGCTCGAATTCAACTATTGGAAGGGCTTCGAAGACCTGACCGCCGACACCGTGGCCCAGATGCGGAAAATTCTTGACCGTCATGGCGTCAAGGCCGCCTCGCTGGGGCTGTGGGGGTGGAATCACACCGCGCCCGACGCCGACGAACGGCGGGTCAGCCTGGGCCACCTCGACCGGGCCATCCAATTTGCCGAGACGCTCGGGGCCAGCATCCTCATCACCGGCGGCGGGCAGGTCCCCGGCGGCTCGCTGGACGACAATGTGTCGGCCTTTGCCGAGGTCATCCCGCCCTATCTGCAAAGGGCGCAGAACGCTGGCCTCAAGATGGCGCTCTACGCCGTCCACGGCAATAGCTTTCTCGACAGCATCGAGGCCTACGAGCGGCTCTGGGCGCAGATCCCCGATGTGGGCATCAAGTTCGACCCGGCCAACATCCGCCATCACGGCGATGACTATCTGCCCTGGCTGCGCGACCACGGCGACCGCATCTTCCATGTCCACATCAAAGAGCATCTCTACATGGATGGCAAACTCGTCTCGCAGCCCGCAGCGGGCATGGGCGACATTCATTGGGGCAAGGTCATGGCCTTCCTCTATGAGCACAAGTACGAGGGCTACCTTTGCTTCGAGCCGCACGGCCCGCTCTGGGGCAGGCCGCCGCTGCGCGAGAAGATGCTCGTGCTGACCAAGAAGCACCTGAGCCAGTTCTTGATGTAAAGGTCGATTCTCGATCCTGTTGGCGCTTCAGGACGCCCCCCGGTGCGATGCGCTTGTGAAGTGCGTCGCACCGGGGGAATTCGTCAAGCGTCACCAGCAGAGAGAATCGATTTCGTATCGGTTCTATTTCGAAAATGTCCAAAGAAATGAGGCGTAATGAGCGAAACCGGTGAAGTCAACCCAGCGTGGCGCCAATGGCGCGCCGCCGCCGAGGAGCTGGCGCGCGCGGCCGGGACGTTGACCCGTCGCATGTTGGCGGCGCCGCGCCAGGTTCAGCACAAAGGCTTTCGCGATGTAGTCACCGACGCCGACTTCGCCGCCCAACAGCTCATCACCGATGGCATCCGACAGCGATTTCCTCACCACGGCTGCTGGGCCGAAGAGGAAAACCCCGACCTGCCCACCGAAGGCCCCGTGCGCTGGCTCATCGACCCCATCGATGGCACCAGCAACTACGCCCGCGGCATCCCCAACTATTGCGTCTCCATCGCAACCTCGGTGGAAGAGCAGGTGGTCGCCGGTGTGATCTACGACCCCATGACCGATGAACTTTTTAGCGCGCTGCGTGGCCAGGGCTGCACGCTCAACGGCCAACCGGTGACGGTGAGCGCCGTCAACGACCTGGGCGATGCGATTGTCGCACTCGACTGGGGCCGCCGCCGGCCCGTGCGCGCCGCCTCCGCCACAACGCTGCCCCGCATTGTCCACCGGGTCAAAACGTTGCGCGCCATCGGCTCGTCGGCGCTGACGCTGGCCTGGGTGGCGGCTGGTCGCATCGACGTGCATATCACCTACGAACTCGGCGCCTGGGATATTGCCGCCGGCCAGCTCATGATCCGAGAGGCGGGCGGCTCGGTGACGACCGCGGCCGGCGCGCCGCTGCCGCTGAGCGCACGCACCTCCTGTGTCAGCAGCAATGGCCTGCTGCATGGGACGGTGTTGGGGTTGCTGCGCGGTATCGAGGTGGGCGAAGAGTGAAAAGTGAGGAGTGAGGGCGACCCAGTCGCTTGTCACCCCTTCAGCCGCCAGGGGAGGCCGGCCACGAGCAGCAGCACCTCGTCCGCCTGCTGCGCGATGCGCTGGTTGGCCCGCCCCAACGCATCGCGATAGAGCCGGCCCAGACGGGTGGGCGGCACCACGCCCATCCCCACTTCGTTGCTCACCACAAGCCAGGTGGCCGATGAGCGGGCATAGGTGGCCAACAACGCCTCGGTTTCGGCCAGCACGGCTGCGGTCACCTCGTCTTGCGTGGCCGTCTCGGGCATAGCCAGCAACACGTTGGCGGCCAGCAGCGTCAGGCAATCGACCAGCACCGTATCATGTTCACCGTGCGCCAGCGCCTGCTGCACCATCGCGCCGGCCTGCACGGGCGCTTCCACGGTGACCCATTGTGGCGGGCGCTCCTGCCGGTGACGGGCGATCCGTTCAAGCATTTCATCATCGAACGGTTGCGCGGTTGCTACAAAGAGCACATTCCGCCCATGTTCACGCGCCCACTGCTCGGCAAAGTGGCTTTTGCCGCTGCGCGCCCCACCCAACAAAAAGAGAAGTCGTCTGGACATAGCATCCCATCGTTGGGGCGACCCTCGCAGGCGCCCGGCGGCTCGTTTCACATCGGGGCAAAAAAAAGCGCCAGCAGCAGGCACCCCACCTCGCTCAGCTCGCAGATGGCGCCGTAGCTGTCGCCGGTCAACCCGCCGCCCAGGCGTGCGGCGGCCCAGCGCCCAAAGGCCCACACGGTGAAGAGCAGGACGCCGGGCGCCAGCAACACACGCAGGTCCAACAGCCACCCGGCTGCGGCAAGCATGGCGACAGTGAACAGCAGCGCCGCCGCGAGCTGATTCCATCCCAGCCCGTCGCGATAATAGACGCCCAGCCCTGCGGTTCGCGCATGGGGAAAGCCGTATGCCGCCAGCACCATCGCCGTGCGCCCCATCACCGGCGCCGCCAGCAGCCAGACCGGCGCAACAACGCCGATCAACACAAACTTACCCAGCAGCACCAACACCAGCCCCACCACCGCCCACGTCCCCGTGCGTGGGTCTTTCATGATCTCCAGCCGGCGTTCCGGTGTGACCATCGCCAGTAGGCCATCACAGCTATCGCCAAAGCCATCCAGGTGTAATCCACCGGTCAGCAGCACCCAAGCCACCAACACCGCCAGCGCAGACACTTGTGTCACCGGCCAGGGGATCAGCGCCACACCCCAAAGCACGAGGCCGATCACCCCGCCCACCAGGGGGAACCAGGCAAAGAGATGGCCGGGCCTGCGAGGCTCGGCATAGCCCACCGGCAGGGTCGTCAAGAAGGCGAACGCCGCCCGCAGGTCAGCCAGCATCGCGCTCACTGACGCCGGCTTCGTCAAAGGTCGCCATTTCGTTCAACGTGCGCATGGCCGCCTCGATCAGCGGGAAGGCCAGCAGCGCGCCGCTGCCTTCGCCCAGCCGCATCTCCAACTGCAACAGTGGCTCCAACCCCAGCCATTCCAATGCAATGGCGTGGCCCGGCTCTGCGCTGCAATGGCCCGCAATAAGATAGTGTTTGACATCGGGCGCGACCTGCGCGGCGATCAACGCCGCCGCCGTGCTGATCAGCCCATCGAGCACCACGGGCACACGGTGCGCCGCCGCGCCCAGCATCAGCCCCGCCATCGCGCCGATCTCGAACCCCCCCACTTTGGCCAACGTTGCCTCGTTGGCCGGGTCGTGCAGCGCCAACGCCCGCTCGACGACGGCAATCTTGCGCTGGAGCTGCGCGTCGTCTACCCCTGTCCCCCGCCCGGTCACTTCGGCGGCGGCGCGGCCGGTGATGGCGGCCACAATCGCGCTGGCGCTGGTGCTGTTGCCGATCCCCATCTCACCCACGGCCAGCAGGGCCAGCCCTCGTTCGATTTCGATTTGGGCGCATTTGACGCCCAGTTGGAGCGCCCGAGTTGCCTGCGCTGGCGTCATGGCCGGGCCTTGTGTCAAATCTGCCGTGCCGGGCGCAATCTTACCCTGCACCAATGCGGGGTGGGCGTCAAAGTCACCGGCGACGCCGGCATCGACCACCGTGACGCGGGCGTTCATCTGGTGGGCCAACACATTGACCGCCGCCCCGCCGCCTAAGAAATTGAGCACCATCTGATAGGTCACGGCCTGCGGGTAGGCGCTGACGCCCTGTGCGGCCACGCCGTGATCGCCCGCACAGACGACCACACTGCGGCGCAGGGGCAGCCAGTCGAGCCGGCCCACCATGCCGGCCAGCCGGATCGAGAGCGACTCCAGCTTGCCCAGCGCGCCCGCGGGTTTGGTGAGCCGCGCCTGTCGCTGCTTCGCCTCCTCGGCGGCTGCCGCGTCAAGGGGCGGGATCGATAGTTCGAGCTTGGGTTCCATCATTGGCTCCACAAATACGGGCTATGGCGGCGGACAACGCGTCGCGGCTGGTGAAAAAATCATCTTCGAAGACCTCCAGCGTCAGCACGCCGGGCCAGTCTAGCAGACCGGCAAGGATGGGGTCAAGTTGGGCGGGCGCTGTCACGGCGAGGGACTGGTGGTCGGTGGCGGCCATGCCATGCAGGTGGACGACGCTGGCCTGGGGCAGCCACGCCGCCATCACGGGCAACGGGTTGCGGCCCGCCTTCCAGAGGTGGCCAATGTCCAGCGCCCGGCGGATGGGGAAGGCGTCGAAGATTGGCGCCAGCGCCTCAGGGGCATAACTTTCCAAATTCTCCAGCGCCAGCCGGCCCGGAGCGCCGGCCATGCCAACGAGCGCGGCGACGGCTTCGTGCGCCTGATCGAGCCAGCCCGGCTCACCGGCGCCCGTCCCCTCTAGGTGGAAGACATAGGCGTGTGGGTCGAGCGGGGCGGTCAGCTCGATAACCCGCTGCGCCTGGGCCAGTGAAGGGTGTTGGCTGCCGGGTGTGTGGCGCAGATCGGCGGGGAGATGCACGGTGTAGGTCAGCGTGTGGGCGTGGGCCAGTTCCGCCAGCCGCGCCACGGTGGGTGGGGACGGGAAGTTGCTTTCGCCAGCCGGCGTCTCGAACAGGATCAGCTCAATGTCCTGCACGATGCCGGCCAGGCGATCCACATTGTGCGCCAGATCACCGGGGTAGACATAGGAGGTGCTGCCGAGGCGAAAGGCAGGTCTGCGCATGGCCCCCTCCTACTATTGGGCGAGTTTTTGCAACTCGTAGAGGCGGTTGAGCGCGTCCAGCGGCGTCAGATTGTTGACATCGAGTTTGCGCAGCGCCTCGACCGCCGGGTGTGTTTCGGCAAAGAGCGAGACCTGCATGGCCGCCGGTTTGCCGCGGCGCGTCTCCAGATCGAGCAGGCGGCGGGGACCAGCGGCCCCGCTGCGCTCCAGATCGTGCAGAATCTCTTCTGCGCGGTGGACGGCGGCCAGGGGCAGGCCGGCCATGCGCGCCACATGCACCCCATACGAGCGGTCGGCCTTGCCCGGCATGATCCGGCGCAGAAAGACGACATCGGCGCTGCCCCCATCGGCGTCATGGGCGCTGTCGTCGACGGCCACATTGTAGTTGACCACATGGGGCAGCCGTTCGGCCAGGTCGGTCAGTTCATGGTAGTGGGTGGCGAAGAGCGTCTTGGCGCGCAGGCCCGGGTGGTTGTGGATGTACTCCACCACAGCCCAGGCGATGGCCAGCCCATCGTATGTGCTGGTGCCGCGGCCAATCTCGTCGAGGACGAGCAGGCTGCGGCTGGTGGCGTGGTGGAGGATATTGGCCGTCTCCACCATTTCGACCATAAAGGTGGACTGGCCGCGGTGGATCTCGTCGCTGGCGCCAATGCGGGTGAAGATGCGGTCCACCACGCCGATCTGCGCTGCGTCCGCCGGCACAAAGCTGCCGATCTGCGCCATGAGGGTGATCAACGCCACCTGGCGCAAAAAGGTGCTCTTGCCGGCCATGTTGGGGCCGGTCAAGATATGGATGGCGGCGTCGGGCGTCAACTGGGTGTCATTGGGCACAAAGGGTTCATCGGCGAGCGTCAACTCCACAACCGGGTGGCGCCCGCCCTGGACCTCGATACAGGGGCCATCGTTGACCACCGGGCGCACATAGCGGTTGCCCAGCGCCACCTCGGCCAGGGCGCTGAAGAGATCCAATTCGGCCAACCCATGCGCCAATTGCAACAGCGCATCGGCTTCGGTGGCAATTTCGTTGCAAAGCGCCCGAAAGATCTCTTGCTCGATCTCCAGCCGGCGCTCGTCGGCGTTGAGCACCAGCGTTTCGTACTCTTTCAACTCAGGCGTGATGTAGCGCTCGGCGTTGGTCAAGGTCTGTTTGCGAATGTAATCATCCGGCGCCTTGTGGGCATGGGGATTGGTGATCTCAATGTAGTAGCCAAAGACCTTGTTATAGCCCACCTTGAGGCTTTTGATGTCCAGCCGCTCGCGCTCGCTGCGCTCCAGGTCGGCGATCCAATCTTTAGCATGACGGCTCTTGTCGAGCAGGCCATCCAACTCCTTGCTGTAACCGGGGCGGATCATGCCGGGGGTCGCCAGCGTAGCCGGCGGCTCTTCGGCCAGCGCGGATTCGAGCCGGGTGAGAATCTCGCCGCAGTGGGGCAAAGGGGGAAATAGATTGGAGATTGGAGACTGGACGCTGGAGATTGCGCCGTCGCCAACCGCATGTGTCGCCGGGTTTCCGGCGTCCAACTCGGCGGTGATCTCCGGCGCGCGGCGCAACGCGTCGCGGATCCCCACCAAGTCGCGCGGGAGGGCGATCCCCTGTACGACGCGGTTGACCCAGCGTTCCAGATCGCCCAGGCTGCGCAGCCGTTCGCGCAACGTAAGGCGCGCCTGGGTGTCGTCGTAGAATTGTTGCACCGTGTCCAACCGGCGGTTGATGGCAGCCACATCCAGGATGGGCTGGTTGAGCCGGCGGCGCAAAAGGCGACCGCCCATCGGGGTGAGCGTGCGGTCGAGCACATCGAGCAGGCTGCCTTTAGCGTCGCCGCCGCGCAACGTGGCCGTCAGCTCAAGGTTGCGCCGGGTCGATTCGTCCAGCGTCATAAAGGCGTGCGTTTCGTAGCTGTGCAGCCGGGTCAACTGGGCCAGCGCCGCCGGTTGCATCTCTTTGAGGTACGCAAGCAGCGCTGCCGCGGCGCGAATCGCCTGCGCCTTCCCCAGCAGCCCAAAGCCATCCAGGCTGGCCACGCGAAAATGCCGTTTGAGCGTCTCCGCCGCCGTCGTCGGCTCGGTCTGCCACGGTTCCACCGTCGAGAGGATGGGGTCGAGGGTAGCGATCAGCGAGTGCAACGTTGATTCTGCGGGCGGCCAATCCACGTGGATCAGCTCGCTGGGCTGGAGGCGGCTCAACTCTTCGCCAATGCGGCGCTCGACTTCTTCCAATCCGCCGGCGGTAACCTGGGTGGCCGCAAACTCGCCCGTAGTGATGTCGCAATAGGCCAGCCCGGCCTCGCCGCGATGGTCAAACGTCACCGCCATGAGGTAATTATTTCGCTTGGCGTCGAGCATGCCCAGCTCCACAATCGTGCCCTTGGTGACCACCCGCGTCACCTCGCGCTCGATGAGGCCGCGGCCGGGTTCGGTCATCTGGTCGGCCACAGCCACCTTGTAGCCAGCCTCGACCAGGCGGGCGAGGTAGTTGTCCACCGCGTGGTAGGGGACGCCGGCCAGCGGCACGCGCAAGTTGTCGCCAATCGGCTTGCTGGTGAGCACCACATCGCACACCTGGGCGACGATTTTGGCGTCGTCGTCAAATGTTTCGTAGAAGTCGCCAAGCCGGAAGAAGAGAATGCAGCCGGGGTATTGGGCTTTGAGCGAAAGGTACTGCTGGCGCATGGGGGTCGTCATGGTGCGGCTCGCTCCAACAGGCGCACCGCATCGGCGGCAGGGCCGCGCTCGGTCTCGACCACGCCAAACTCAACCAGATCACCCTCAGCCAGGCGCCCCACCCCCGCCAGCGCCGAACCATGGACAAACAATTCGGGTGCGTTGCGGCGGACGAGGAACCCAAACCGCTTGCGCGTGTTGTAAAATTTCACCACGCCCCGCTCGCGATGAGGGGAGGGCAAGAGTTGCCGGCAGCCGGGGCATAGATTGGGGGGGGGCTGGCCGGCGCCCGCCTTTTGTTCTTCCATCGACCAAAGAAATGAGATGCCGCAACGCTCACAAAAAAGCGTTTCATCGTGCTGTTTCCGCCCACTCATGGGTGCGCTCTCCTGATTTGCCACCATGTCAGTTTGACAAGGACAGCGTCCGCTGATAGTATGTATGCAAATACGCTTTGGCGACGTGGCCAAGTGGTAAGGCAGGGGTCTGCAAAACCCCGATCGCCGGTTCGAATCCGGCCGTCGCCTCTTTACCTTCCTCTTTTCCTTCACTTCTTGTTACCCACACACCACATGCAAACCGTGACCGGCGCCTGACTTTGCGTGCTAGTCGGCTACGTCAACCGCATGGCGCTTGAGATCGATCAGGCGCACAACGCTCAATGCCGCGGCATGGGTGCCGCGCAGATAGACGGGCGGGGCCACCCCGGCGTCCAACGCCTCTTGCCAGCGCGCCGCACAGAGGCACCAGCGGTCGCCCGGTTGCAGCCCAGGGAACCCATATTCCGGCATTGGGGTAGACAGATCATTGCCGCGCAACCGGCTAAAGGCCAGAAACTCGGCCGTCATCTGGGCGCAGACGACATGCAGCCCTCTGTCCTCGGCGCCTGTGTCGCAACAGCCCGTGCGATAGAAACCCGTCAATGGCGCCCGGCTGCACTCTTCCAGGGCGCCGCCCAGCACATTGCGCGCAGGCGCCATCCCCGGGCGCGCCGGGTGATGCCCATTGGTGTGAACCGTTCGATGTCCGTTCTGTGAGTGCATACCTTCTCCATCTTGCCCTTTGCCGAATCGAAGATTGGTTACTTGCGCATATTCTCTCTACTGTACCGGTATTGTACCCGATCCACAGGAAAATACAGAGCCGGTGGGTGAAACATTTTGGTAAAGCCAAACGTTAGAGTGATACCGGGCCTGACCGCCCGTAGGGATTCCGTAGATTGTCCGTCGGCGCTCCGTAGCGTTGGCTCGATGTCGAGCATTTTTTGTCGACCGATTAACCGCCCGGTGGTGTCAGCGGTGGAGCAAAGAGCATTGTGATGTGGCCCATTTTAGTCCATCAACCATTCAAAAGGGTTAGCCAGGCCGCGCTGCTGAGCGGGCTGCTGGCGTTGATAATCGGCTGCGCTGCGGTTCCGCCGGTTGTGCCCTCGACTTCACTGCTGGGTACGCGCGCCGCTACCGATCCGCTCTCGGCTACCGAAGGGTATCTGCGCCAGTATCAGCCTGGGCCGCAACCCCGTGTCTTTCAAACGACGCGCCTGTTTGACCGCAACGGCGCCCTGCTGGCTGAGCTATTTGAAGAGGGCCGGCGCACCTGGGTGTCGCTGGATCAGATATCGCCCCACCTGGTAGACGCCACCGTCGCCACCGAAGACGCCACCTTCTATCGCAACCGCGGCATCGACCCGCTCCGCATTGCCGCCGCGTTTATCCGCAACGCGCGCGAGGGGGAGGTGGTCTCCGGCGCCAGCACGATCACCATGCAACTGGCGCGTAATCTCTTTCTCGGCCCCGACCAGCGCTACGATCAAACATTCGACCGCAAGGTGCTGGAGGCCGGGCTGGCGCAGGAACTGACCGAGCTATACGCCAAAGATGAGCTATTGGAAATGTATCTCAATCTGCTCAACTATGGGAATCTTGCCTATGGCCCCGAAGCGGCGGCGCAGCGTTATTTTGGCAAGCCTGCCGCCGATCTGACGCTGGCCGAGGCCACCATGCTGGCCGGCATCCCCCAGGCCCCGGCGCTGCTCGACCCCTTGCGCAATTTTGAGGGCGTGCGGGCGCGGCAGCGAATTGTGCTCGACCTGATGGTGCGTCATGGCTTTCTTGCCCAGCGTGAGGCCGATTTTGTCTTTGCACAGCCCCTCGCGCTGCTGGACACACCGCCCATGCCGCCCAACCAAGCGCCACACTTTGTCCAGCACGTCGTCCAGGGATTGGAGCAACAACTGGGGGCTGGGGCGGTGCGCCGTGGCGGCTGGCGGATCACCACCACGCTCGATCTGCCCATGCAGCAACTGGCCCAGGGTATTGTTCGCCAGAAGGTGGACGAGTTGCGCGCCACGTTCGACCTGAGCAACGCCGCGTTGGTGGCGCTCAAGCCCAACAGCGCCGAAATCCTGGTGATGGTGGGCAGCGCCGACTTTACCAATGAGGCGATTGCGGGACAGGTCAACGTGACCACACGGCTGCGGCAACCGGGCA
>JAHDWG010000710.1 GCA_023384495.1 Caldilineaceae bacterium | reverse complement strand
CTTTGTCGACAAGCTGATCGCAATGGGCGCGCAGATCATCCTGTGCGACCCCCACCGGGCTGTGATTGTCGGCCCCAGCAAGCTGGTCGGGCAACAGGTGAGCAGCCCCGACATCCGCGCCGGCATGGCCCTCGTGCTGGCTGCGTTGGCGGCTCAGGGGGTGACTACCATCGGCAATGTCCGGCAGATCGACCGCGGCTATGAGCGCATTGATGAGAAGCTGCGGGCGTTGGGCGCGTGCATCGAACGGGCTGAAGCGTAAACGAATAGCAAGCTGGTTGGGTGATGATGTGGCCGGGCGATATGGCGTATCGTCCGGCCATTTTTGATCAAGCGCCTTCATGATGGGTGTATTTGTCCACAGAATGAGCCATCGCGTTGTTCTCGGTGTTCTGATGTGATGGATGCACAGCGCCGAACTCTGTGCATCTGGTTATGATGGATGCACAGCGCCGAACTCTGTGCATCTCTGTGTTGCGCTATTTCGTCGTATTTCCAGGGCAGGTAACCGCTATGTTTGAAAGTGACTGGCGCCGCATCCGAACTGTTAATCTGTTGCAAACGTAGCTTTAACCTGGCGCTGCTACGATCAAGATTGTGGTTTTGAACAAGGGAGCGCCGCTCCCAATCCCCCATCGTGTAACATTGGCACGAAGCTCGATTGACGCAGGCTTTGCCTGTACGGTATACTTAAGGAAGGTCAATCAGTCGACAGTCAGGTTCGCGCCGATCCGGGTGAAACGCCCATACAACCGTTGAAAGCAGCGTTTGGGAAGACGGCCATGAGCACACTCGTCACCAACAAACCGATTGCCAGCAACGCAAGCCCGCGCTCGGGCGTGTGGTCGCGCTGGTTTGTGGGGCGTCAGGGCCGGCGCGTGCGCGAGGCGATCATAGCCTACGCCTTCTTGCTGCCGTCGATTCTCATCATTGGTCTATTTGGGCTGTTCCCGCTGGTCTTTGCCGCTTATCAAAGCACTTTACGCGGCCTCAACCGGATTGTCGGTGACTACGACGGCCTAAACAACTATGTGCGGGCGATAGGCAACCTGACCTATGTGCTCGGTTTTTGGCTGGCCGCCTTGGCCCTTTTTTTTGTCGCTCGCACGGTGGCGACTGCGCTGCGGACGGCGCGTGAAAAGGGTCAATCGCCGTGGCCGTGGGTCTTGCCAGGCTTTCTCAACGGCGCTGGCCTGGCGCTATTGCTCGTCTTTATCTTCCGCTTTTTCCCCGCCCTGCTCGTCATCCCCAGCCAACTGCGTGGCCGAGACAACACCCCCGAACGCTTTCGTGAGCTGGTGGGCGAGGCATGGTGGAGCGCGCCCGTGCAGCAGGCATTTTGGGGCTTTCTGGCGCTGCTCACGGTCGGATTGGCGATTGGCTATTGGGCCAACCGTCAAGAACAACAACGCCGCCCTGGCTATACCGTCCTAATGGACGAATTCAGCATCGCCACCTTTTTGTTGATCTTTGGGGTGGGCGTGGGGTGGCTCACATGGACAGAAGTGCGCAACGCCTACGCCTCGGCGCTGGAGGCGGGCGAGGGCCTAGACCTCTGGGCGCAAATTGTCACCATCAGCGCGGGCTTTTTGCTTTTGCTCATCGCCTGGTGGCTGTGGGATGGGGCTTCAGAGCGGGCGTCCAACCTGCGCACGGCGGCGCAATTGGGGGCTGCGGCGCTCTTGCTCGTCGGCGGCTGGGTGCTGATTGGCGAATTGCCGCGGGTCATCGCCCAAGGCGACCGCAAATGGTGGACGGGGCTACAGGCCACCATCTGGTATTCGGCGGGGACAGTGCCGGCGCAACTGGCGCTGGCGCTCATGTTGGCCGTGATGCTCTTCCAAGACATCCGCGGGCGGGCCTTGTTCCGCATGATTTTCTTTATCCCCTACATTGCCCCCTTTGTCGGCACAGCCGCGGTCTTTCGGATCCTCTTCTCGGCGCGGCCCACGTCGGTGCTCAATAGCACGCTGAGCCAGGCCGGAGTCGAACCACTGCGTTGGCTCAACGAGCCTACCGGCC
>JAHDWG010000709.1 GCA_023384495.1 Caldilineaceae bacterium | reverse complement strand
GACCTGGCCGGCACCTGTGTGCTCATCGGCGTGCCTGGCCCCGGCCCCGAGTTGACCATCCCGCTGCAGAAGCTCTTCGACCTGGGCGGCCACCTTTGCGTCTCGTGGTATGGCGACTGCCTGCCGACGCGCGACTTCCCACTGCTGGCCGACTGGTATCGCCTGGGCCAACTCAACCTCGACAAGGTGGTGAGCCGGCTGGTGACGCTCGATGAGGCCGATGAGGCCTTTGCCGCCATGGAGCGGGGCGAAACCCTGCGGTCGGTGATTGTGTTTTGAGAAGTGAGGAGTGATGGGTGATTCACTCCTCACCCGTAACTTCGAGAAGAAAAAGAAAGCGAACCAAGAGCAACCTCATGTTCGACCTGATCAAAGAATTGACCGAACTGCCGGGGCCGGTGGGGCAAGAAGGCCCCGTGCTCGACCGCATCGAGGCGCTCTGGCAGGGGCTGGGCGCTCAGGTCACGCGCACCAAGATCGGCAACATCCTTGCCCGCTGTGGGGGGCGCGGCCCGCGCCTGGTGCTCATGGCGCACGCCGACGAACTCTGTTACCTCGTCCGTTCGATTGACCCCAGCGGCTATCTCTATCTTGCCAATGGTCAAGGCTGGAATCGCACTGCCGGCAACCGCAACGCTTTCTACATGGGGTCGCGGGTCAAGATTTTGGCCCGCACGGGCCCCATCCCCGGCGTGATCGCCACGACCACCGGCCACCTGGCCACCATTTCGCAGCCGGAACTGGATGAGTTGACCTGGGATGATTTCTGGGTGGATACGGGACTCAGCCACGATGAATTGGTTGACCGAGGCGTGACACCCGGCACGCGCGTCATCTGGGACGCGACCACCGAGCGCTGGGGCGACCATGTGGTGGGCAAGGCGTTGGACGACCGCGTCCCGCTGGCCGTTCTCACCGAAGTGGCGCGCCGGGTCCCCGCGGCCGAGTTGGGGTGCGAACTGACGTTGGCCTGCACCGTGCAAGAGGAGATTGGGTTGGTCGGCGCATTCGCCATGAGCGCCCACGAGCCGTTTGACGCTGCGATCGCGGTGGAGATTGGGCTGGCCGGCGACATCCCCGGCGTGGCCCAGCGCTGGGTCCCCACGCGATTGGGCGGCGGCCCGATTTTGGCGCACAAGGATTCGCTCGTTCACTATGACCATGCCCTCACCGCCAGGCTGGAAGAGACCGCCCGCACAGCTGGCATCCCCATCCAACACGCCGTCTTTGGCTCCTTTGGCAGTGACGGCGCCGCCACCATGAAGGCCGACATCCCCAGCGCGCTGGTGGCCTTTCCGGGCCGCTACACCCATACCCCGTTTGAGACGGGCCATCTGGGGGATATTGAGGCGCTGGCAGCGTGGCTCTGCGCATTTGTGCGTGATGGATTCAGCAAAGGAGAATCATAGATTTGCGCAAGCCCTGATCGAACATTTGTTCATTGGCCAATTGGTCTCTCCTGACAACCATCCGGCGCTGCGTACGTCATGAGTCACTGGCCCTGTGGCAAGTTGCGGATTCTGGCGTGTTGACGTAGAATAGCCGCAAAGAGAGTGATGTGTACTCCGCTCGGCTCCCTGGGGGCAGCCGGGCGTTTTTTTGGTTTGTCTACGGCTCTCTGTGAGTCAGGCAGGTAACACTATGATTGCAGTAATGGAACCAAACGCAGTGCAAAGCGTGCTGACGCCGCGCGCAGATATCCGCAACATTGCCATTATCGCCCATGTCGACCACGGCAAGACCACGCTGGTGGATGGCATGTTGAAGCAGACCAATGTCTTCCGCACCAACCAACAGGTGCAAGAGCGCGTGCTCGACTCAAACGACCTCGAGCGCGAGCGCGGCATCACGATTTTGGCCAAGAACACGGGCATTGTCTATAACGGCGTGACGATCAACCTGGTCGACACCCCCGGCCACGCCGATTTTGGCGGCGAGGTCGAGCGCGTCGTCAACATGGTGGATGGCGTCTTGTTGGTGGTGGATGCCGTCGAGGGGCCGATGCCGCAGACGCGCTTTGTGTTGCGT
>JAHDWG010000708.1 GCA_023384495.1 Caldilineaceae bacterium | reverse complement strand
GATTGGGACGCCAGGCGCGAGATCGCCCACCTGCAGACGGTGCGCCGCAACCGCTTCGACGGCCTGCTGATCAACCCCATCCACATCGCCAATGCGGAGCTGCGCGCCCTGAAGACACCCACCGTGCTGCTTGGTTCTGGCGAGACCTTCCCCGACTTCGATTCGGTGGGCAGCGACTCGGCGGGGGCCGTCACACTTGCGCTCGAACACCTGATCGCGCTGGGGCACACGCGCATTGGGTTGATCGCCGGGATTTCGCAGCGCAACCGTCCCGACACGCGCTATCAGGGCTATGTGGACATGCTGCTGCGCCATGGCCTGCCCTTCGACCAGACGCTGGTTGCCCGTTGTTCCTACTCACAGGCGGAGGGCGCTGCCGCGATGCGCCAGCTCTTGGGCCTGGCCCAGCCGCCGACGGCGGTGCTGGCTGGCAACGACATTCTGGCCATTGGTGCGCTCATCGCCGCGCGAGAGGCCGGGCTGATCGTCCCCGACGATTTGTCCATCATTGGCATAGACGATATCCAGGCGGCCAGCACCGTGTCGCCGCCGCTGACAACCGTGGCCAAACCCAAGTACGAAATCGGCGTGCAGGCGGCGAACCTGCTGCTCAAGCGCATTCGCGGCGAGAGGCTCGACGCGCCTTGCCACTTGCTGCTGCAGGGCCAGTTGCAGGTGCGTGAGACGACGTGCCCGCCGCCTTAGGGGGTGTTTTCTTGTCTCTGATGGGGAACGTTCCCCATCAGAGAATCAGGTGTGACCGAAAGGACATGACCATGCGCACGCGGGCGGACCTCCTCCGCGCCAGAGATTTGTTCGTCAGCAAAGCATCGGGGTGCCTGGCTGGCCTGGCCGTGGGCGATGCCATGGGCGATTTGGGGCGCAGCGCCGAGTACCGCAGCCGCTATGGGATCATCACCGATCTCTATCCAGGGGCCAAAAGCACCGACGATACCGAGTTTGGGCTGCTCAGCGCGCGGACGCTGCTGGACTGTGGGGGGCACCTGACCCCTGAGGCGGTGCTGGCGGCCTGGCAGAAGCATATCATTGACCAGGGCGGCGTCTTCGACCGCGCTGGCAAGCCGTTATACGGGGCTGTCGAGAATATCAAGCGGGGGATGCGCCCGCCTCTCAGCGGCATTGACAACGTTCAGAACAACGACGACGGCGCGGCCATGCGCATCAGTCCCATCGGCATCTACTGCGCGGGCGATCCGGAGCGCGCCGCGGCGATGGCGCGAGTTGACGCCGAGATCAGCCACCACGCCGACGGCGTGTGGGCGGCGCAGGCCGTCGCCGCGGCCATCGCCGTAGCGATGGTGGATGCCCCGCCGCAGACCGTGACGGACACCGCGCGCCGTTACATTCCCGACGATAGCTGGCTCGGTCGTGCCTTCGACCGGGCGATGGACATCTGCGACCGGGCGGGGGGCATACAGGGTGCGTGGGAGGCTCTGCATACCGCGCTGTGGACTCCGGTTCACTCCATGAGCGCGGAAGCAATCCCCCAGGTGTTTGCCATCTTCCGCCTGACGGAAGGCGACTTCAGGCAGGGGATGTTCTGGGCGGCCAACTTCGGCAGGGACGCCGATAGCATCGCCGCCATCTGCGGCGCGCTGTCCGGGGCGCTGCATGGTCTGGCAGTTATCCCTGAGCGGTGGGCGCAGCAGGTGCGCGTGGCCAGCGGCGTCAGCCTGCGCTTCGCCCGCAACGAGGACGTGCTCGACCTGGCCGAGGCGCTGGTTGATCTGGCGCTGTCGGCGGAGACCGTCACAGGGGACAGCCGATGACCGCCCTGACCCGCCTATCACGATCCTGGACGCAGCTTTCCGCCAGCGAGCGACGCGAGGCGCTGGCCGGATACCTGTTCATTTCGCCCTGGATCGTCGGGTTTGTGGTGTTCTTCTTCGGGCCGATTGTGGCCTCATTCGTGCTCAGCTTCACGCGCTGGAACATCGTGGGCAGTCCGCAGTGGGTGGGGCTGAGCAACTACGAGCGCATCTTCACCCAGGACCCCTTCTTCCGCAAG
>JAHDWG010000136.1 GCA_023384495.1 Caldilineaceae bacterium | reverse complement strand
TACTGCATGACGAGTGATGAGTGAGCCGTGGTGGTCAACGGTCGCTTTGCCTGACGAGTCATAGGCTAGAACTCATCCCTATATCTGTGCGCCATACCGAACCAACTTGAATGAGTTCCCACCTCATGACCGATTGTGCGGCGGACTCTAGCGAACGCGCGCCCGCGCGCCGGGCACAGGCGTGTGACGGAGCGTGTCTTCAATGATTTGGCGGGCGTTGACATTCTTGATACGCGCCGACGGGCTGATGATCAGACGATGCGCCAGAGTGGACTCGGCCAGCAGCTTGACATCGTCGGGGATGACGTAATCGCGGCCCTCCATGGCGGCCCATGCGCGCGCGGCGGAGAAGAGCGCCAGGCTGCCGCGCGGGCTGGCGCCGAGGTAGATGTCCGGGTGGTCGCGTGTGGTGGTCACCAGGTCGACAATATAGCCCTTTACCAGTTCATCCACATAGACGGTGCGCACGGCTTGTTGCGCCTCAACCAGTTCCTCCACCCCGACTACCTGTTGCAGGTCTTGGATCGGGTGGTGGTCGCTCTGGCGGCTGAGCACATCCACTTCGTGTGCTTTGGTGGGGTAGCCCAACTGGATGCGCATCATAAACCGGTCTACCTGCGCTTCGGGCAACGGAAAGGTGCCTTCATATTCGATGGGGTTTTGGGTGGCCAAAACCAGAAAGGGCCGCGGCATCGGGTGGGTGACGCCATCCACCGTCACCTGTCGCTCTTCCATCGCCTCGAGCAGCGCGGATTGTGTCTTGGGCGTGGCGCGGTTGATCTCATCGGTGAGGACGATCTGCGCCATAATCGGGCCCGACCGAAACTCAAATTCCTGTGTCTTTTGGTTGTAGATGCTGACGCCGGTCACATCGCTGGGCAACATGTCGGGCGTGAACTGAATGCGACGGAAGCTACAGCCGACGCTACGGGCGATGGTGCGCGCCAACATCGTCTTCCCCACGCCGGGCACATCTTCAATCAGTAGATGACCTTCGCAGAGCAACGCCAGCAGCGTCAGTCGGGCCTCGTTCTGTTTGCCGACAATGACGCGCTGTATGTTGTTCAACACCTGGTCTGCTACCGTCTGCACAATTCTCATGCGTTACTCCTCAGAAGATTCCTTCCATCAGCCCACACGGCCTCAACCATGCTGCGTATCAGACTACAAATCTAACTGGCCAACACGACCAAATTACATTCGTTATGAGGTGAATGAGGTGACAGTCACTTCTGAAAGTGACTGTCACCTTGCACATCTCTACACGATAGTTGATCTTGTGACAAAAATTTGTACGCCCTCGTACAAACAACGTAACCTGCCATCAGCCAGATTGGGGCAACACGGCGCAATGGCCCATGCCGCTTACGGATAGAGCAACATCTGTGTGCAGCGAAAAAGCGCCATCGTGCGTTGCGTCTCGTCGACCACCATGGCGTCCCAGATCTGGGTGCGCCGGCCCCCGTGGACAAGCTGCGCCGTGGCGCGGATGACACCGTTGGTGGCGGTGCGCAGAAAGTTGCTCTTGAGCTCGACGGTTGTAAAGCTCTGCGCCCCTTCAGGCAGGTTGGCCAGACAGCCAAAGCCACATGCCGTATCGGCCAGCGTCACCACGGTCCCCGCATGAAGATACCCGTTGGCTGCAATGTGGTGCGGCTGGATCGCAAGCTGCAAGGCCAACAGGCCGGGCGTCACATCGACCAATTCCAGCCCCAGATGGCCGGGTAGCCCTCCGCGCAGTCGCTGCTGTAACTCGGCGATCAGCGCATCCCGGCACAGATGAACGGATGCTAATGTCGTCATGGTTCCCCTTTCGGATAGTTCTCTGTACAATACCGTACTTGTCGCATCTGGGCAAACTGTTTCATCCTGTGTGAGCACTGCGCGTGCGTCTGCGGTTGGGGCGTTGTTCTTAGAACCCATCCGAATAACGGTTGCGGCGTCCGACGGCTTCTCCTGCCCGATCGCTCCGTCGCAGAGTTATTCGGATAGGCACTCAATGCATCTTTACCAAAGTGATTTTTCAAGCCGACAGGTGACATAGGCGCCAATCGCCAAACAACGGGGATGTTAACAATCATTAAGCCCGTTGCGATGACTATACCCCGCTGGTTCGACAAGTTACGCAAACATGATATAATATCGTGCTACGTTGGCGTTTGGCGAATGACGAGGCGAAATGCAATGGAATTGCACGAATATCCCCGCCCACCCCATGACACCGGCATTGGCGTCCATTGGTGCCCCGGCTATGCGACCGCCGTGGGGGTCAACCGAATTCGCGAGTTCTGGGTTCCTGAACTCAAGGCCATGGGCGTCAAGTGGGTAAAGATTTTCAATCACGACGGCGCGCTCGATTTTGCCGAATTGCTGCTCAGCGAAGCGATCATGCCGGTGGTGCGCATCTACCGCCCGACGCCCAACCCCAGCCGTCTGGGCGTCAAAGAGGTGGTGCAGATCGATGCATTTCTGCGCAGTGGCGTCCGCTATTTTGAGTTCAACAGCGAGCCCGACCAAGACAGCGAGTGGCGCGGCGGGCGAGCGCCGGCCAACGCCATCGACCTCGTCACCGAAAACACCATCGCCAATCTCGAGATTATCCTCGAACGGGGTGGGATGCCGGCCATCCCCGCGGTGGCCAATGGCAGCCGGTGGGACCTGGTGGGGAAGATCATTGCGCATGGCCGCAAAGACCTCTTTGCCGGCCCTGTCTGGCAGGCCGTGCACAACTATGCGCGCAACCGCCCCCTCGACTACCCCTATGACATCGGCAACCAGGAAGGGGCCGCCTACACCCACCGTTTCTATCAGGTGCTGCTCGATGAGGAGTGGGCCGAAAACCCCTGGCGCGGCCGCTCGCTCGAAGACATCAACCGCCTGCGCCGCGACCGTTGCGCGCCGGGCGCCACCGTGGCCGACGACCCGGCGTGTTGGCTGGCCTACGAACATTTCGATGCGCGCAACCGCAGCCACCTGGGGCGAAGCATCCCCATTCTCTCCACCGAATGCGGCTACCTCATCGGCGAAGACCTGGACCCCCGCTACCCGGCCACCACACCCGATCTGCACATGGCGCAGACGCTGGAAGCCTGCCGCGTGATGATGGGTGTCAGCCAGCGTTTTCAGGCCGCGCCCGACTATTTTTTCTGCACCGCGTTCTGGCTGCTGGCCAATGCGCAACTGGGCAACAGCAGCCCCTGGTGGGAAAATCACGCCTGGTATAGCGAGCGCTGGCCGGGTGGCGCGCTGCCTATTGTCTGGGCGCTCAAGGCGGAACCCAAAGTGGCGCGCCGTCGCCAGGCCGCCGAGGAAGGTGAATTGGTGACGCTGATCGGCGCCGTCGCCCATGCCGGCAACCAGCGCGTGGTGGTGTTGGAACGCAACGGCGTCGAACGAATGCGGGTCGAGCTTGACCCGCAGAGCCGCTATCGCATGGCCGGCCTGCTGCCAGGCCAATACGTGGTGCGGCTGGCCGGGACAGAGATCGCCCAGCCGGTTGAGTTGACGCCGGGCCGCGCCGAGGTTGTGCTCAATCTGGACGTGGCCGCAGCCACGGCGGGCGCCCTCAGTCGCAGCCAGATCAGCGGGTTGGTGCGCGGCGGCTCTGGCGCGGTGGTGAGCCTGGTGGGCGCCAGCGATGGTCAAGAATGGGTCACCATGGCGCGCAGTGATGGCGGCTACCGTTTTATCGATCTGCCTGCGGGCGTCTATAATCTGCGCGTCAACCCCGAGGGCAGCCGCGTCGACCAGATTACGCTGGATGGCGCCAATCAGGTCACCGTCAACCTGAGCGTGGCCGGTTGGGGCTATACCATCCGCCCACTGGAGAGCCTCAACGTCGGCTCCATCTATTGCAGCGTGGAGGGCCAGCGCAATGTCACCGTGCGCGTCCATTCGGGCGAATGGAGCAGCGAACCGGCGCACACAGGCTCGCTCCCCGAAATCAGCCCCTATGCCTGTGAGATCGGCCCGCTCGAGGCCGGCCACTACATCCTCACGGTGGATGGCCTGGTCGATGAGGAGGGGCGGCCCCTCCAGCTTGAGGCGCGCATCCATGTGGACAAGAAGCGCGCGCCGCTGGTCGAGTTTGTTTACAGCCGGGTGACGGATGACGAGCACCCTGCGCGATCGCGGATTTCTGGGCGCATTATTGGTGGGCTGCCGCTGGGCGCGCCACCGATTATCCGTCTGATCGACAGTCAGGGCCAGATAGAAGAGCAGGCGCTAAGCCAAGAGGGCGCATTTGAATTCTCCGAGCTTGCCGCCGGCCTCTATACGTTGCAGGCGCCGGACCACCCCGACATCGTGACCCCCTCAGAGATCACACTGGACGGCCATAACCATGTGGAACTGGAACTGATGGCGCCCCTCACGGCGGCTGGCTCGCCCACGAAAGCAGCTTCGCATGAGAGCGCGATTGTGGCCTTGGCGCCGCTCGCCGGCGGCCAGCTTGCCCGGCTCAGCGATCTGCTGGGCAACGAGTGGACACAAGTGGTGGGCCACGACGACCGGGTTACGTTTGAGGGGCTGCCCGAAGGCGTCTATACGCTGCGGATCACCCCTGGCTATCATCAGCCTGAGATCAAGGCCGATGGCGTCAATAGCGTAGAGGTGATCTTTTCTGAACTGACGCCGGCGTGGGAGGCCGAAGTGACCCATGCTGGCTCCATGCCTGGCTATAGCATTGTCCGCGTCGAAGTGGAGGGCAAGGCCGATCTGCCCGTCCATATCTGGAAGGAAGAGTGGGAGGGGATGATGCGGCGCACCGGGAGCAAGCCCGAACACGGCCCCCATGCGCTGGAATTCAGCCCGCTGGGGCCCGGCCATTACATGCTGGAAGCAGAAGGGCTGGGGGTGTGGACGGATGTCACCTTGACGGGGCTTGAGGTGGTGTGGGTCAACTTCCGCCAGCGCGCAACAGCCGCCGCGCCCAACCAGGTGCGCCCCTATCACGCCTGGGCGCCCCCCCCGGCAGAGCCGACGCCCGCGGCCCCGCCCCAACTCTTTGTGGCGAAGCCGCCCGAGGATGCCGACACCTTGTTGGCGTTGCTCCGCTATGTGGCCGAAACCCGGCCCACGGTGAGCAATACGCTCGAGGAGGCGCTCAAGGCCGAGCGTGTGGTTATTGTCGGCGCCGGGAGTGATGCCGCACAGCAGGCCGCCGACATGCTGCGCGCCGCGTCGGTGCACGTCGATTTTTTCACTTGTGACGCTGTGACCGCACTTGCCCTTACCCCTAACGGAGACCATGACAAGGCGCTTTAAGGCGCTATGCGCAAGCTCTGCGCCAATCCACCGCCTGGGTTGGCGTCTGCAATCATCGATGGCTAGACCGTAAGCTAACCTGAAGCTGACTGTGTATTATGTCAATTCTCTCCTTTTCTAATCTCGGCCAGTCCTACGGCGACTATGATGTCTTTCTGGGGCTGACCGCTTCGATCCCACACGACGGCAAGGTGGGGCTGGTCGGCCCCAATGGGATTGGCAAGACGACCCTGCTGCGCATTCTGGCCGGGCTGGACACGCCGTCGGCAGGGAACATTCACCTGGCGCAGGGGACGCGCATCGGCTATCTGCGCCAGGAGGCGATGGATGCCTTCGCCCAGCGCGCCAACACGGTCCACACTGAGATGCTCTCAGTCTTTGCCGATCTGCGCGCCCAAGAGGCGCATCTGCACGAGCTACAGGGCCGCATGGCCGCCGGCGACGCAACCGACGCGCTCCTGGCCGAGTACGATGCGGTGCATCACGAGTTTGAGGCAGCCGGCGGTTACGAATACGAGACGCGCATCAGCCAGGTGTTGCAGGGGCTGGGCTTTGGCAGAGCGGAGTGGGAACTGCCGCTGAGCCAGTTGAGCGGTGGCCAAAAGACGCGCGCGCTGTTGGCCCGCTTGCTGCTCGAACACCCGAATCTGCTGATCCTCGACGAGCCGACCAACCATCTCGACTTTGCCGCCGTGGAATGGTTGGAAGGCATGTTGCAGGCGTGGGATGGCGCGCTGCTGATTGTCAGCCACGACCGCTACTTTCTCGACCGTGTGGTCAATCGCATCTGGGAGATGAGCCAGAGCGGCATGGAGGAATACCGCGGCAACTACAGCGCCTATCTGCACCAGCGTCAGGAGCGCTGGGAGCGCCGCGAGCAGGAATTCGAGGCGGTTCGCGAGAAATTTCTCAAAGAGATCGACTTTGTCAAGCGCAATATTGCGCGTGACGCCACGAAAGATCAGGCGCAGGGCCGCCTCACCCGGCTGATCCGTGAGGTGCGCGTGGTGGAACAGGGCGGCCTCTCGCTGCTCCTCAACCAACGTTGGGGCAAGGTGATGGAGCAGGTGGACATCTCCGGCCACAAGTGGGGGTGGATGGACACCGAGCAGGCGATCAAGAACCTGCGCAGCCCCATCCAACGGCCACCGCAGCTCAACATGCATCTGAAGGCGACCATGCGCAGTGGCAATCTGGTCTTGCGCAGCAGCGAACTGACAATCGGCTACCCTGGCCACCCGCTCTTTA
The DNA here is from genome assembly GCA_023384495.1 of Caldilineaceae bacterium. Taxonomy (GTDB): domain Bacteria; phylum Chloroflexota; class Anaerolineae; order Caldilineales; family Caldilineaceae; genus CFX5. Next base: position 9,801 of record JAHDWG010000136.1, on the reverse strand, counting down.
CCGCCGAGCCGATTGAACTGCACCGGGGAGAATGCGCTGCGTTAATTGGCCCCAACGGCGCGGGCAAGACCACCTTTCTGCGCACGCTCATGGGAGAGCTGGAGCCGTTGGCCGGTCAGATCCGGCTGGGCGCCAGCCTCAAGGTGGGCTACTTTGCCCAGGCGCATGAGAAGCTCGACCCCAACAAGACGGTGCTCGATACCCTCATCGACCACAAGCACATGCTGATTGGCCCGGCGCGCAACTACCTGGCCCAGTATCTCTTCCGTGGGGAGGATGTCTACAAGCCGGTACATATGCTCAGCGGCGGCGAGCGCGGCCGGCTGGCGCTGGCGCTGCTGGCGCTCGAAGAGGCCAATTTCTTGCTGCTTGACGAGCCCACCAACCATCTGGACATCCCGGCGCAGGAGGCGTTGCAGCAGGTGCTGGAAGCGTTTCAGGGCACTATTCTCATGGTCTCGCATGACCGCTATCTGATCGACCGGCTGGCGACGCAGATCTGGGCGCTGGATGGTGGAGGTCTGACCGTCTTCCCCGGCCCCTATGCTGAGATGATCGAAAAGCGCACCCAGAGCGCCGAATCCGCCCGGCAATTGGCGGCCCAGCAACGGGCTGATAGCCGCCGCGAGCAGAATGGCGACCGCCAGAGCAAGAACGAGGCGCGCAAACGAGCCAAAGCCCTGGCCGACGCCGAGGCCAAGGTTCACCGGCTTGAACAGAAACTAGCGCAACTGGAGGGTGAGCTTGCAGATGCGAGCCAGGCGCAGGATCTCGCCCGCGTCCAGCGGTTGGGCGAAGCCTATGCCACCATCCAGGCCGCGCTGGAGCAAGCCATGGAAGATTGGGCCGCCCTGGCTGAGCGCTGACGATTTGGCTTAATACACTATCCCTAATTTATTGACGCTTCAGGACGCAGACACTATGCACAATTACGCCGCGCAGATCTTTATCGACATCCATCGCACCATCGGCGCCATCTCGCCGCTGCTCTTTGGCGGCTTCGCCGAACATATGGGCCGTTGCATCTACGGCGGCATCTATGACCCTGGCTCGCCCCTGGCCGATGAACGGGGCTTCCGCACCGACGTGCTGGATGCGCTGCGCGAACAGCAGTACACCGTCATCCGTTACCCTGGCGGCAATTTCCTCAGCGGCTATAACTGGCTGGATGGCGTCGGCCCCAAAGCGCAGCGCCCCCGCCGTCGCGAATTAGCGTGGCAATCGATCGAGACCAATCAGTTTGGCGCAAACGAGTTCATCGAGTTTTGCCAGTCGATCAACGCCGCACCCATGCTGGGCGTCAACATGGGGACGGGGACGATCCAGGAGGCGGCCAACCTGGTGGAGTATTGCAATGCGCCCACCGGCAGCTACTTTGCCGACCTGCGCGCCCAACATGGTTATCGGGAACCCCACAAGGTAAAATACTGGTGTGTGGGCAACGAAATGGATGGCCCGTGGCAGATCGGCCATCTGGATATGCACGAATACGCCAACAAGGCGCGCGAGGCCGCCAAGATGATGCGCTGGCATGATCCCTCCATCGAGTTGATCCTCTGCGGCTCGTCGAATGACCAGATGCCCACCTATCCCGAATGGGATCGCGTGGCGCTGGAAACTTGCTGGGAGCAGGTGGACTACCTCTCCATGCACTATTACGCCGGCAACCGCGATGATGATACCGACAGCTACCTGGCCAGCGCAGCTGCGTTTGAGGCTTTTGTCGACACGTTGGCCGGCGCCCTCCGCTACGTCAAGGCCAAACGGCGCAGCAAGCACGATGTCTACCTCTCGTGGGATGAATGGCAAGTCTGGTATAAAGACCGCAGTGGACGCGGCGGGTGGACGGAAGCGCCCCATCTCTCTGAGGAAATCTACAACCTGGAGGACGCGCTGGTCGTGGCGCAATGGCTCAATGTCTTCCTGCGCCGGTGCGATGTGCTCAAGATCGCCTGTGTGGCGCAGATCGTCAACGTCATCTCGTGGCTCCAGACAACCCCCACCGGCCTGCTCAAGCAGAGCTCGTTCTATCCCTTCAAGCTGGTCAGCACTCTGGCGCGGGGCCATGCGCTGGATGTGTTGGCGCGTGGGCCGCATCACGCCACGGCAACGTATGGCGACCAGCCGCTGCTCGATGTCTCGGCCACCTACGATGAAGCAACGGGGCAGAGCGCTCTCTTTGTGGTCAACCGCAGCCAGACCGAGCGCGTTACGACCGAGATCAACTGGCAAAGCGGCGCGCCCACAACCATCGACGCTGTATGGCAACTGGCGGGCAATGACCCCAAGGCGGCCAATTCGTGGGAATCCCCCAATGCGCTTGTGGCCTACGCAGTGACCCCACCATCCGTGCGCGATGCCCAGGTTACCCTGCAACTTCCGCCGCTCTCATTCACGGCGCTGCAAGGCTCATCGCCCACGGGATGAGGATCGAGTGAGACGGAGAAAGCGCCGGTGGCCTGTGCAGATGGGTTGCCGGCTGTTTTGTTTCGATCTGAATACCGTTCGGTAACAAATCTGTAACACGCCGGTGAAATGGTTGACAATCGTCCAGATCATCATAATGATGATTGCTATAGTACGAAAGAACTAGGAAAAGATCATTTGAAAGTCTCTAGCCGGCTGCAACAAAGCGTGATATGCTAGACTTGATACTGAATCCTTCTCGGCGCTTCAGGGGTTGCCAGGCAAAACAAGGCTGGGAGTCCCCTGAATAGGACGGTTGGATCTCAGACAACGATGCCGCAGCGCCACATCACCCACCCACCTGCGAGAGTCGCACATATCCGCGTAGGAGTTTTGCAATGAGTTATCGGCATCGCCTGCCCCTGGATGGGGTTTGGCAATTTCAGTTCGATCCTGCCAATCGTGTGGCGCCAGTCGATCTGCCGGCCTGCACAGAGTGGCGACAGGCGCATGTGCCCATGCCCTGGCAGGCCCAGTTTGACCACTTGCGTCAGACCAGCGGCACGGGCTGGTATCGACGCTCGTTTGTGGTTGAGACGCGGCATACGGAGAGCGCAATTCTCCACTTTGACGCGGTTGACTATCATGCCACTGTCTGGGTCAATGGTGACAAAGCTGGCGAGCACGAAGGCGGCTATCTCCCCTTTGAGCTGGATGTGACGCATCTTTTGCGGGTGGGCGATAACGAATTGGTCGTGCGTGTGGCCGACCCAACCGATGATGGCTCGCTCTGGCCCGACTTCCCTTTCAGCGAGATTTCCCACGGCAAACAGAGCTGGTATGGCCCCATCAGCGGCATCTGGCAGAGCGTCTGGCTGGAATGGCGACCGGCTGTCCATTTTTTGGACATTCGGCTGACGCCGCAGCCGCGTGAGGGGATTTTGGAGGTCGAGGCGCACCTGAGCTTTACACTTACCAATCACTTTCAGGTGGATGTTCAACTTTTTGCGCCCGATGGGCAACAGATCAATGAGGCTCGGCTGGATGAACACCGGTCTGGTCGTCTTCAGGTGGACCGCACGACCCTGATGTTGTGGAGCCCCGACCAGCCAGCTCTCTATCGGGTTCGGGCTACGCTGCGCAATAGCCAGGGTGAGGTGGTCGATATCATGTCGGCGAAGTGTGGCTTCCGCACGATTGAGGCCCGCAATGGGCGCCTCTACCTCAACGACGAGCCGCTCTATCTGCGCGGCGCGCTCGACCAGGCCTACTATCCTGAGACCATATATACACCACCCAGCCTGGCCTTTTTGGAAGACCAGGTGCAAAAGGCCAAAGCGTTGGGCCTCAATTGTCTCCGCTGTCATATCAAGATCGAAGACCCGCGCTATTATGAGGTGGCCGACCGACTCGGCATTCTGATCTGGACTGAAATTCCCAACTGGGTGTTGCTGACGACCCAGGCTTCGTACCGCGCCAAAGAGACCTTTGGCCGCATGGTCGAGCGCGACTGGAATCACCCATCGATCATCGCGTGGACATTGGTCAATGAGGATTGGGGCACCGACTTGACGCGCAATCCCGAACACAGGCGCTGGCTTGCCGAATTCTATCACGAAGCGAAAAAGCTTGACCCGCATCGTCTCATTGTGGACAACTCAGCTTGCCACCCCAATTTTCATGTGGCCGGTGACATCGAAGATTATCATGCCTATCGCGCTATCCCCGACCATGCCGACGACTGGGATGAATGGGTGGCCGACTTCGCCAGCCGCCCCAATTGGGCCTGGGCCGAAGATTATCGCCACGAGCGTCGTGACGATTTGCCGCTAATTGTGAGCGAGTTTGGCAACTGGGGGTTACCTCACCCAGGGCGCATCCAAGAGCATGGCCGCGACCCGTGGTGGTTTGAAACGGGTCACGATTGGGGTGAAGGGATCGTCTATCCCCATCAAATGCGAGAACGTTTTGACTATTGGGGCCTGAACGCCGTCTTTGGCGACTTTGAGCGGTTCATCCAGGCCAGCCAGACGCACATGGCAAAGAGCCTGGCCTACGAGATTGCAACCATGCGTTTGCATCCGGCGATCGGTGGCTATGTGATCACCGAGTTTACCGATGTCCACTGGGAGTGCAACGGCTTGCTCGACATGCAGCGTCATGTCAAAACGGGCTTGGCCGAGTATTTCACCCCTATCAACCAGGATCGAGTGGTGGTGGCGCGGCCTCAGCGCTGGGCTGGGCGTCCGGGCGAATCCTTGCCGATAGCTCTCCACTGCTGCGATGTAGCCGAAGCGCCGGCCACCGGCGTGGTGCGCTGGCGGGCCGACAACGCGCATGGGGAATTGGCCGCACCGGGTGGGGCGGTCTCGATTCCACTGACAACGCCCGGTATGGTGACGGTTCAGGTCGAGTGGTGTGATGTCGGCGGCGCGTTGGTGGCGCATAGCTCGGTGGAAGTCGCCTGCGTTGCGCACCCACAGATTGCGGCAAAGATGCATGTGGTAGGCGATGAAGCGCTGGCCAGTGCGCTGGGCCAACTGGGCGGGCGCCTCGCGCCCCGAGTCGAGTTCGACCACCCCGACCGGGACACACTCATCATCGCACGCCAGTATACGGCGTCGCTCCAGACAGCCGTTCAACGCGGGGCGCATCTGTTGCTGTTGGCCGGCCTCGATTTTGGCAAAGATGCCGCCGCCGTACGCCTGCCACTGGGCGCAGTGACGGCGCGCGCCCACACAGCCTGGCAGGGCGACTGGGCCACCTCGTTTAGCTGGCTCAAGAAAACGGGGCCCTTTGCGGCGCTTCCCGGCGATCCCCTGCTCGAAATGGAGTATGCCGCCGTCATGCCCGACGCGGTGATCACCGGCATCCCTGCCTGGCGCTATCGAGACTTGAGTTGGGCTGGGCTGGCCCTAGGCTGGATCCACAAACCCACCTCGCTGCTGGCAAAAATCCCCTATGGCCGGGGCGCTATCACCTTAACCACGTTTGATCTGACCGCCGAACGGGTGGCCGGTGACGTTGTGGCGCAGGCGCTGATGGCCGGTCTGGTGACGCTCGCACACGGCGCAAAGGTGTGAGGCGGCCACGCTTGCTCTATCTCCCTCTTGACTTTCTCTACAAATAGCCGTATCTTTTTCAACGGTTCATTCGTCTATAAACAGGGTGGTGTTTGCATAACCACCCTGTTTGTTCGCGTGGTCCACACTGCCCTCTATTGTGTTTGCTCAGCCTCACTCCACTCAACGATTGGCGGAAGCGTGTGATTTTTTTGACATCCCTGCTGCGATGGAGTAGCGCAGAGCACCGTCGAGCAGCGCGGATTGGGCCGGTAGGGTCAGCGCCGCCGAGCTTGTAAAATTTCGATGGTTCCTCAACAATCAGCCATGATGAATCAACTTGTTCCTAAAAACAGAATGTGGCCTCTGAGCCTTATGTTGGCTTTGTGTGGCGTCTGGCTGCTTCTGGCAGCCGGTGAGCCCGCCAGTTGGGTCTATGCGGATGAAGACGACGGTTTTACCGCGACTGTGCCTCCAATCGGCGTCACTCAGGCGGACGGCATCGACGTGCAAAAGGCGGCGACACCGAGCAAGGTGAATCCGAGTGGAGCGGTGACGTATAGTTATTCGGTCCAAAATCATGAGCTTAATGCATTGAGCGATGTAACAGTGGTTGACGATGGCTGCGCCCCTGTCAAAGATTCCAACGGCAACGAGGCTGCTGCTCAGACTCTGGACGCTCTTGAAGAGAGAGTCTACACCTGTGTAACCTCGCTCACCGTCGACACACTGAACACTGTCACGGTGACAGCGCTCTCTCCCGTTAACGGGCCGGTCATCGCCACCGACACGGCCTTTGTCGATGTGTTGCCCACGGTCAGCCTGGCCAAGACGGTAACCCCCGCCTCGCGGCCCGAACCGGGCGGCGTCTTTACCTTCACGCTGACGATCACCAACACATCCACCGAGCCGGTCCGCCTCACGCAGTTGACCGACGACTACCCCCTCAGCGCGGCGTGTCTGGCGCTGATCAACTCGGAGATGGCCGCCGGAGATGTGGCCCAGTGTCGCTACACGGTCACTCGTTCGCAGCCGGGTGATTACGCCAACACGGCCAAAGTCACCGTGCGCGAGATCGAACAGAATCACCCCAGCGACGAGGACCACGAGGCCAGCGACTCGGCCAGCGCCAGCTTCACTGTCATCGACCTCCCCTCTTCGCTGGTAGCGACAAAATCAGCCCGGCCCAGCGCCCTGCCGGCGCCCGGCGGGCCTGTGACCTTTACGCTGCGCATCACCAACACGTCGCCGATTGACAGCGTTACGTTGAACACCATTGCCGTGGACGATAACAACGATGGCGTCAACAATATATCCTTCAACGCCGGCAATCGCTGCAACGCAACGGCATTGACGCCCGGCGCAGCGGCAGTCTGCACCTATGTGCGCACGGTTGCCGGCGCGCCCGGCGCGGCCATCACCAGCAAAGCGACGATCAGCGGGGTGGATGATGATGGAGATTCGGTCAGCGCGAGCGCCACGACCACCGTCTATTTGTTGGCCGGCCCGGTGTTGACGGCGGCCAAGTTGCCCCATATGGACACGGTCGACGAGCCTGGGGGGCCGATCATCTTTGATGTCGTGGTCACCAACAACCACCCAGCGGCCACGGTGATGCTGACTGAATTGAGCGATAGCCATTTTGGCAATGTCACCGACGCCGAACACGATGACCTCATCACCACGGGGTGCTCGGTTGTGGCCGTCCCACCGTTGGGCGAATTTCAATGTCAGTTCGAGGCCACCATCGCTGGAAACGCGGGCGACCTCCACACGAACACCCTTGCGGTTGCCGGTGTGGACGCCGACGGCGGCGTCTATCGGGCGCAAGCAGCCGCCCAGGTCGACTTTGCCAATGTCCCCTCGTCCATCGCCGTCACCAAGACGCCGGACCCCGTCTCCGTTCCCGAAGAGGGAGGCCCAGTCACTTTCACCGTGAGTGTGATGAATACAAGCCCGGCGGATGAGGTGACCGTCGAGAGCATCGTTGATTCGGCCTATGGCGATGTGACCGCAGCGGATAACCCCGCGCTGACCGCCACAACCTGCGCCACCGGGGCTACAATACCGGTGGGCGCAACGTTTGCCTGCCACTTCACCGCCTTTGTTACCGGCGCGGTGGGAAGCCAGCACACCAATACAGTCACGGTCGCCATGATTGACGACGACGGTGACCAGGCATCGGCGTCGGCCAGCGCCACGGTTCCTATCATCGGCGCGCTGCCCACGGCCACCAAACGGGCCGCCCTGGTGGCCGATTTCAATCAGGATGGCGTGGCCAATCCCGGCGATATCATCGGCTATACGGTCGTGATCACCAATGTGGGCAACAATGGCGGCAGCTTTACCTTCACCGATGCCGTGGATATAAACACGACCCTCATCCCCAGCAGCATTGCGGCCAACCCCGGCGTGATGACCTCATCAGCCGCCGGCTTTACAGTGAATCAAATCAACCTGGGCGCAGGCGAGGTGGGCACAATTCGGTTTCACGCGCGCGTGAACAACCCCTTGCCCGCCGGTGTGACGCAAGTCGCCAACCAAGGGGTGGTCAGCGCGCCCAATGCGCCCACCGTGGTCACCGACGACCCAACCACGAGCGCGATGGGCGACGCCACGGTGACGCTGGTGGTGGCAAGCCCGCTGTTGGCCGTCACCAAGTCGGATGCGCTGGCCGTCGACCGAGACCAGGACGGGCTGGTCAGCCCCGGCGATGATCTGGAATATGCGATCACGGTGCGCAATACGGGCAACCAGGCCGCGGCGAACCTTATGATCGACGATACGCCTGATGGCAACTCGACACTGGTGGTCGGCTCGGTGGTTGCCGGGCCGAATGCCCAAGTGGTCACGGGCAACAACACGGGCGACACCAAGGTGCGGGTTGCGCTGAACAGCCCGCTCGCCGTTGGTGATGCGGTGGCGGTCACCTTTCGGGTTCGCGTGAATGCGCCCCTGCCGCTGGATGTCACCGAACTGCGCAACCAGGCGTTGGTGACCGGCAGCAATGTGGCGCCGACGCCGTCGGATGACCCGGCGACCCCTGCCCCGGGCGACGCCACGGTGACGCCCGTAACCGCGCTGCCCAAAGTGGCGCTTTTCAAACGCGCCTCGCTCTTGGTGGACGCCGACGATGACGGCGTCCCCTCACCGGGCGATTCGCTGGTCTATCACCTTAGCATCCTCAACCGCGGCAACCAGGAAGCGATTGACCTTGTGCTGACCGACACCCCCGACCCAAATACGAGCCTGGTTACCGGTTCGGTGCAACGGAGCCAGGGCGCGGTGATCATGGGGAACGGGCCAGGCGATGAAAGGGTCGAGATCGCGCTGGGTGCGATGGCGCCCGGCGCGGCCGCAACGGTCACGTTCCAAGTGATGATCGGTGACCCACTGCCACAGGGTGTCTTTCAGGTGAGCAATCAGGCCACCGTCTCGGGCGCCAATATCGATGACACGCTGTCTGACGACCCCACCACCGATGCCGTGGGCGACGCCACGCGAACCACCGTAACGGCCACACCGGTGCTGCTGGTGACCAAACGCGATTTCTTGTTTGTCGATGCCGATGGTGATGACGAAGCCGGCCCCGGCGATACACTGCTATATAATGTGCGGATTGTCAACCAGGGCAATGCCGCCGCCGCCGATGTCCGCTTCATTGATGCTCCCGACCCCCAGACGGCGCTGGAGCCAAACAGTATCCTCGTCATTCCCGCGGCTGGGGAGGTCGTTACAGGCAACAGCAGGGATGACCAACAAATCGAAATCGAGTTGGGAGAGATTCCACCCAATGGGGTTGTCAATATCGGTTTTCGGGTTACGGTGCTGCCCGGCGCCGCGGTGATGGCCGTCAATCAGGCAACCGTTGAATATGTCAACCCCAATGAACTGGGCGCGCGGGTCAACACGGTTCGCTCGGATGACCCCGACACCGACACGCCAAACGACCCCACTACCACTCCTCTCATGGGGGTCGAAACCCCGAATCGCCCATTGCTCTTGCCGCTGATCTATGCCGGCGCGCAGTGAGTTGGCGGGCAGCGGCTGATCTGGTGTACAATTTAGAGTTCAACAAGGGCGCAGACAGAAAGAGTCTGCGCCCTTGTTTGTGATTTGAGCGGCAACGATGTGGCGCATACTGCAAGCCCATTTGCGCGGCGCTTGTGTTCGCATTTTGCAACTGTCTGCTTCGCATCGATACTGCTTGGTGCATTACCCAATTATGCGCCGAACCCATCAATCGCCCAGCGGGCGTCATGGCCTGCGGTCACCGATCACGATGAAAACGATAGCGTACAGCAGGAACACAGAGAACACAGAGGAGACACAG
>JAHDWG010000135.1:13916-16434 GCA_023384495.1 Caldilineaceae bacterium | reverse complement strand
ATACGCTCCACGATCAAAATTACCCCAGCGTCGGCTGCTGGCCCTGCACCAAGGCGGTCAGCGAGGGCGATGACCTGCGTGCGGGTCGCTGGCAAGGGACGGAAAAAAAGGAGTGCGGCCTGCACTGGGAACTGCTCGACCGGATCGCGGCGCCCGCATAGCATGAGTGAAATATGAGTTTGATCAGCAATTCTGCAACCAGCAAGCCTATCGCCACGGTGGTGGTGGGGCATGGCAGCCTGCTACGCGATAGCGGCGCCGCCATGATGCAAATCGCCGACCTCTTACGCCAGCAGGCAGTGACCCCGATTGTTGAAGCCGGCTTTCTCAACTTTAGCCAGCCAACCTTTGCCGACGCTGTCCAACGCGCTGTAGACGCCGGCGCCAGCCGCATTATCGTGCAGCCCTATTTCCTGATTCAGGGGCACTATGTTGCACAAGAACTGCCAGTGCTTGTGCAGACAGTGGCGGCGCGCTATGCCCCCACACCGTTCCAGATTGCCGATGTCCTTGGCGCTCACCCGGCTTTGATCTCGTTGGCGCGGCGGCGGTTGGCCATGATCAATGCCGCGCCAGGCCGCGACATGGCGCTGCTCTTTGTCGCCCACGGCACGCCCATCCCCGCCGCCAACGAGCCAATCACCCAGGTGTTGGGCCAGGTCCAGACAGAAGCTGGCTACGGCCCGGCAGCCGTCGGATACCTTGAATGCAACCAACCGACGATCGCTGAGGCGTTCGCTCAGTTGGCCGCTGCCGAAGACGTACGCCGCATCGACGTGCTGCCCTATTTTCTTCATCTCGGGCGGCATGTGCGCAAAGACCTCCCCACACACTTCGCCCATGCGCGTGACGCATACCCGCATCTCGCAATTCACATTGCCGACCATCTGGGGTATGATTCCTTGTTGGCAGCCGCCGTGGCGGGCCGGGTCACCGCCAAACTCCCCGGCGACGGCGCCACAACGTTTGCTGAACCCATTTCCATTCGAGGAGATTAAATGATGTTCGATTCTGCGCCGGCGACCCCCTCACGGGGGAAAGCCTACCTGGTCGGCGCCGGGCCGGGCCGCGCCGACCTCATCACCGTGCGCGGGCTGCGCCTCTTGCAGGCCGCCGATGTGGTGATCTACGACCGGCTCATCGCCCAGGAATTGCTCGATGAGGCGCGACCCGACGCCCGGTTGATCTACGTGGGTAAGGGGCCCGGCTGCCACAGCGCCAGCCAGGAAGAGATCAACCGCCTACTGGTCGAACATGTCCGGCTCGGCAAACTGGTGGTGCGGCTCAAGGGGGGCGACCCCTTTGTCTTTGGCCGCGGTGGCGAAGAAGCGCTGGCCCTGCGCGCCGCGGGGCTTGACTATGAGATCGTGCCCGGCGCCTCGTCGGCGCTGGCCGCGCCCGCGTACGCAGGCATCCCTGTTACGCAGCGCGGGGTCGCCACCAGCTTTGCCGTGGTCACCGGCCACGAGCGGGGCGAGGCGCCCGACAGCGCCACCGACTGGGATGCGCTGGCCCGTATTCCAACCCTGCTCATCCTCATGGGTGTGGCGCAGATCGGCGAGATCGCCGAACGGCTGCAGGCTGCCGGCCGCGCCGCAGAGACGCCCGCTGCAGCCATCCGCTGGGGCAGCACCGCCGAACAGCAGGTGGTGCGGGCCACCTTGAGTGATATTGCCTCCGCCATTGCCCTGGCCGGGCTGGAGGCGCCTGCCGTCATCGTCATTGGTGAGGTGGCCGCGCTGCACGAACAGTTGGCCTGGTTCCGGCCCGACCAGAGCAGCATCTATTGGCCCCTGGAGGCGGCGCTGCTGCCGATGGCGCGGGAGCCCGTGTTGGCGCGATGAGGGCGCATGGCTGAGCCACAGGCCGTATATCCGATCTTCCTCAACCACATACAAGGTGCGCTCGCTGTCGTAGTGGGGGGCGGCATTGTTGGTGAGCGCAAGGTGACAGGATTGCTTGCCACCGGCGCCCACGTGCGGGTCATATCGCCAACCGCTACATCGGCGCTACAGCGACTCGCGGCGGCGGGACAACTTGAGTGGTTGCCCCGCGCCTACCAGCCGGGAGACCTGGCGGGCGCGCTACTGGCGTTTGCCGCCACCAACCAGCGCGCAGTCAATGCCCAGGTTGCCCACGACGCCCGAGCTGCCCGCATCCTCTGCAACGTGGCGGACGCCCCCTGCGAGGGCGACTTTCACGCGCCCGCCGTTCACCGCGCCGAGGGCTACACCATCGCCGTCGGCACGGGTGGGCGTAGCCCGGGCCTGGCGCGCACCTTGCGCGACCGCATCGCCGCCTGGCTGGCGGATGGCGGGTAAGTGCGCTTGCGGCGTCAATGATCTATCTGGTGGGATAGCGACAAAAGACCTCTGGCCATGGCCATTTCTCTGTCGTCGTGTTGCCCGCCTGATCCTGTACAGTCACCGTAAAGCCAGTTCCGTAACGGGCGTTCTCAACCACATAGCTATAGACATTATCCCCTTCCGGCGCCATCGTGCGCGGATAGTCATCACAC
>JAHDWG010000135.1:2705-13906 GCA_023384495.1 Caldilineaceae bacterium | reverse complement strand
TGTCTGGATCTAGCTCCCCCTCGCATATTATCAGCGTAACTGATGCGGGCGTGCGTTCGTCGCTCACCGCCACATAGATCTGTACATCGGTGTCACAACATGCGATACCCTCTCCGCATGTCTTCCCCAAAGCCACCAAGTACATGCTTTCAATTGTCGGTGGCGTCCGGTCCACCTCCACCTCGACGGGCATACGACAAAAGACTTCGCTGCCATCGGTGCGGACGATGCGCAAGGTATAGGTTCTGCTGGCAGTTGGGCAGACCTGGCGCGTCGCTACGCCGGCTACGCCTTCGCCGTCCAGATAGACCTCGCGTACGCCAGAGACGTTCCACTCCAGGGTCGTGCATGCGCCTGGGCGAATCAGGCTAGGGAATGCCGAACAGGAGGAGACCACCTCCGCCGGCGGTGGTTGCGGGCGAGACGTCACCTCGACCGCCATCCGACACAACCGATCCCCTTGGTCGGTCACTACGCGCAGCTCATACACGTGGGGTGAGGTGGGGCAGACGCGAAGCCCTTCATGGCCGGTGACCCCCTTGCCGTCCAGGTAGACGGCGCGCACGCCTTCCACGTCCCAGCGCAGGTCTACGCACTGGCCAGGGTCGATGGTTGCCTGTGCTGGCGCGCAGCTGATCTCAACCCCAGGTAGAGATGGAGGCGGCTCCACGCCGCCGCTGCTTTCGCCTGGGTAGCCGCCTGAACCACCGGCGTTGACCACCGGCAGAACTTCTGTGCGCAGCGTCTGGATAAGCTCAGATTTGACCAGGATCGTCGCCGGCACAGGGCTATCGATACGCACGGGGCGCCCGTTTGCAAAGTGGACGCGCACCATCTCGCCGGGCCGCGGGCTATAGGAACGCCCAACCGCAGTCACAGTCACCTGCCCTTCCAGGTTCGTCACCGCCATCATCTCGACGCTGGATGACGCGAGGCGTCCGGCAACGGCACAGTCACTACCGAGATACTCAAGGCGCAGGTGATCGATGCGGGCATCACGGCTGCGGCCAAGCACGATTGTCTCAAAACCGGCGCCGCCCGCTTGCAGGCCGCGCCAGCAGAAGGTATAGCTGGCCGGCAACGAGAGCTCGTTTGCCCCCATGGAAAACATCTGCCGTGTGGCGCCATAGTCGGTTGCCCCCGCGGTGACCTCGCCCCGGCCAAAGAGCGTCACGCGATAGAGCCCAGGTCGAATGGCGGGATGCCTGTCTTCGCGGCAATAAGGCCCCCAGACAAGACGGTCGTTGACGGGGCAGTCGGCAAAATGACACCGGGAATCAGTGCCCGAGTCAAACCCGCTGCAAAGGGGCGCATTGGGGTTCGGCCTGCCCTCGCGGCGGTCGATGCGCGGGTCCTGGTCGAATAGCAGGTCGCCCTCGACAGATACATAGGCGGTGCTGCTCAGGTCGATCTGCACACCGTTGATCGAAGTCACCCCCTTTTGCCCTCTTTCCGTCTGAAGCATCAGGCCAGACGGTGTACGCTGGCAAACATCACCGGCATTCGTTCGCTTGAGGGTAAAGACGCCCGCACCGCCACTGGGGGAAAGCATTGTGTTTCCCAAGGCGTAGATTTTCACCTGCCCCTTACTGGTATTGGCAACGAGAATCGCGGCCCCGCGGTTGTTACCGGTTGCGTTCGTCTGTAGCCACGTGATCTTGCCAATGTCTGTTTTGCCGCCAGGCGCACGAAACGATTGCGTGGCCGGCTCGCAGGTAACCAGATAGTTGCCATAACAGGCCTTCCCAGTTGGCACCGTACGGCAGCGATCCTGTTTCACCGCGCTCTTATACTCGGCGAGCACATCGGCGCAGGCGATAGGCGGCGAATCGGCGCGCAGAACGGACGGGACTGCGACTATCGCTAACATTAACACAATGGCTGCGCCAATCAGCCATTTCAGTCTTGCCCAACATTGAGGTTTCATTTTACACCTCCATACCCCAAACCCTCTGTCCCACCTGGGATTGGGTTCAATCGCAATGGGTGCAGCGTTCAAGAGCAGCCCTCGCCAATGCTTCCCAGCCGGGCCAGATTGTCCACAGGCGTATGCCCCAGCCCGCCTCGTCGATGGTCAAAAGATGCGCAACCCGGTCGTCAAAGAGCGGCGGACGGCCTTGGCTGTCGTTGTGGGGCAGACGCATGATCTCATTCGCGATCTGGCTCTCGTCGTCCCAGCGCCACAGATGAGCATACCCGTCGTTCCCCCAGGTCAGCAGGTGTTTTCCGCTGCGATCCCAAGTCAGGCCCGCCAGATCCGCAGATGACGCAGGGCTCTGCCAAACCACCGTCATGTCGCCGCCGGGTTGCAAGGCCAGCACGTACAAACGCTTCCCCTGCAGTGTGGCCACCAGCGGTTGCGCCGGGTGAAAATGCGCCGGGGCGCTCGCCAATGCCTCCACTGTGGGATAGGGCCATAGCCACTGCTGTTGTTCGCCATCAATCGCCCAAACGACCACAGCCTGATTGTCCAAGACGACAAGCAAGTAGCGGCCATCCACACTCATGTCCAGGCTCGTGATTGCGCGGTCGAGCTCTGGGATGCCCAGGGATGCCGCCAACGTCATTCGCTCTTTGTACAAGAGCCTTGTGGTCGCTGTGGCGGAAATGCTCCAAACAAAGATGTCGTCATCATTGTCAACGACAGCAATCCGTATCTCCGCGGCGCCTTGCGCAAAAATGAGGCCCTCTGCCCCCTCGAGCAAGCGGCGGTTGCCGTCATCAGGGCGCCACCACCAAACGCCGGTCTGGCTCGCAATCACCACCCCCCCATCGAGCCACTGGGCGCCATACACACTTTCCGTGAATGTCGCCACAAGCCGCCAGTCGAGCTCGGCGGTTTGCCAAAGCTGAGCGCCAAAGTCACCGTAGACCAGCGCGTACTCGCCGGCGGGGCTCCACGCCACCGTTGGGGAGAGCGCCGGGTCCACCACCCACGGCAGTGTGAGCGTTGGCGTCGGCTCCAGTTCGCCCGTCTCGTTCAGGCGCCAACGCCGGCCAGCGCCATCAGGGGTCAAGAGCCAGAGCGATCGGTCGTCGAACCAGTGAAACTCACCCTCAGCCAGCGCTTCGTCTTGGATAGGAAGAGGCTCGCTAAAGAAGAGACATTCGGGATAGGGAGCGGTTGCGGCTTGCCGGCAAACCGGACGCCCCTCTTCGCTCAACACCTCCCAGCGGCGCACCGAACCCGCGCTCGGCAACGCAAGGTCCGCCTGGTCGAAGGTCAGCATGTCCCCACTGGCGAGCCACGCCACGCCGATGAGCCGGTGTGTGTGGCCGGCAAGCGTTGTGACGAGTGCGCCTTCGTCGCCATCCCACACATGGGCCACCCGATCAGCGCCAACTGTGGCAACGTAGCGTCCCCGCCATGCAGCGTCATAGATGGCGCCGTCATGCTGGACGGCAAGCGGCTGGGCGTACCTATCCCCTGGCGACCAGAGGAACGCCGCGCCGCTGTCCAGAGAGACCAGCAGGCGGCTGGCCTTCTCATTCAACGTGAGGCCCCGTACGGCTCCACCACCCACCGGGCTGTCAATCGTTTCGAGCAAAACACCATCGGGCGCAAACCGGCGGACAGAGCCGTCGCGGCCACCCACCAATGCCGTCAACTGGCCATCACCTTCATGCCACCAAAAACGCCCGGATTCGGCCATTGTGTTCGTCGTCAGCTTGACCGCTGCCTGAGGCGAATCCACCGGCCAGATATAGGCCCACGCCGCATCGTGCCACGCCCCCAGTAGATAGTCGTTGTTGGGGGACCAGGCGAGCCATTGGACGTGCTGATTCATCTCTCCGGGCAACGCAATCGCGCCCGCCATCTGGCTGCCCCAGAGGTAGGGCATCGCGCCCCATGCCGCCAGCCAGTAGCCATCGGGCGACCACGCCAGGCCGTGGGTGGCGATTTCGGCGCCCAGATCGATGTCCGGTATCAGCAGTCGCCATGCCTTGTCGCCCGTCTGCTCGAGATCCCAGAGCCAGACGGCATGGTTGTCTTGGCTGCCAACGCATACGCCAATTTGATTGTGGTGCGGTCGCCATTCCGCACAACGTATCTGCCCCTCGTTGCCCCAGGGTAGTGCAGGCGCGGCAACCGGCTTCTCTCCCTGCCACACATAGAGCGCGCCGCCGCCAAAGGCCAGCAGGCGCTTGCCGGCCCCCCATGCCACCCCATCGATTGCGCCATCGTGCAAGGTAACCGTATTGCTGAGTTGGAAGTCGGTCAGCCGCAGCGAATCGCCGCCAATTGCAATGGCGGAGCTCCCCATGGCAACCTGTGCTGGCTCTGTCAGCATGGCCGAAAGGTATCCGCGCTCCTGATAGACACGCAGCGCCTGGCCCAGGGCAGATTCGGCCTCGGGCACATAGGGGCGCGCTTCGCGCCAGGGCAGCGCGGCGAGCGCCATGACAAGGCTTGCCCCTGGGTCTGAAGAAAGCTGTTGGATGGCGTCGCCAGCAAGCCGTCTGGACTCGGCAGTCTGCGCCTGTGCAAGCCGTTCGGCGGCAGACTGCCATTGCGTCCACGCGATAAAGGCGGCGCTCGCCAACATGAGCATGACAGCTATCGTCATGCCCACGATCTGGCGCAGAGTGGCCGCACGGCGACGAATGCTGGCCCGAGCAAACGCGATTTCGTGACGGTTGAACCAGTTGGCGCACGCCAGCGGCCTGATCCGCGGGAAGAAATTACGCCGGACCTGGGCTCCGAGAAATGCCGGGCCGCGCCGCCCAAAGTCATCAGGCGCCAGCAATTGGTGCACTTGAGGCAAGCGTGGGTCGCTATGCCAAAGAAAACCGGGCTTGGCTCGTTTGTCTGCCTGCGTCCATTCGTACGCCGCCTGGCTGAGCCGCCGTTGGAGCGACAATCCATCACCCGCCTCGTTTTTCCACTGGATCAGGCGATCCCAAGCCAGGACAAGGGCGTCATGCGCCGGCTCGACAAAAGGCTGATCCTGTTCACGGGCAACATCCTGTACGATCAAGCGCGCATCGGTCAGCGCCTTGAGCACCGCTTGAACCCGGAGCACTTCGGCTGGGTCGTCATATTCGAGTTCCCAGCAGGGGGCGCGGCGCCGCGCCAGCTCGCCACCCTCGGTCGCCACCATGCGCAACATCACGCGGCGCAAGGTGGCCTGGTGCAATGGGTCGAAACCCTCGTAGACTGCGGTTGCCCGTTTACTCAACGAGCCGGCAACCCCGCCAAGCTTTTGATAATCAGCCAGGGTCAGCGCCCGATCCAACACCTCCCCGGTTTGCTGAGCAATCTCTTGGCGCGCCAGATAGGCGTGATAGAGTTCGCTCAACGAAAAGGAGAGAAGGGGCAGTGCGCCCGGTGTCTGGACGACCTCGTTCACCAGCGTATCGACCAGCGCGGATGATTCGAAATAGAGCTCGCGCCGCGACGCCGGCTCCTCGATCACGGTGCGCAACTCATCCTGGCTAAGCGGCGGCACAATGAGGCGGCCGCGCGCCCAGCGTTGCGCCAATGGCGTATCACGAAAATGGGGCGTGAAATCCGACCGCAGGGTCACGACAATGTGAAAGCGATTTTGCGCGGTGGCGCAGATGGTCTCAAGCAGGCGCAAGAATTGTGCGCGTTCTTCGTTGTCATGGCCATAGGTGATGAGTTCTTCAAACTGGTCGAGCACCAGCAATAGTTTTGTGCTGGGGTGTTCGCGCAACCATTGATCCACGGCCCCGGCGCACCAGGCGCAGACAGGCTCGCCATCCGCACCTGGCCCAGCCTCGATTGAGAATTCCTGTTGCATCAAGTGAGCCAACTTACGCAAGGGCGAGCTTCCAGGGCGCATGGGGGGCAGAATGCGCCATTCGCATGCCCCAGAGGCGCTCTGTTCTTTGCGAAGCCGCGGCAACAACCCAGCCTGCACCAGGCTCGACTTGCCAGTCCCCGATCCGCCTTCGACCACCACCAGCGGTTCTACGCGCACCAGTTCATGCAGAGTCTCGGTGATTTGACGGCGCCCAAAGAAAATCTCAGCATCTTGCTCCTGATAGGGGTGCAGACCTTGCCATGGATTCCGTTCGTGCGTTAGGGGTTCAGCATCTGACAGCGCGGGCGTCACAGCAGGCGTCAGGAAGATAAACTCGCCGCGGTCGTGCTTTCGCAATGGCCAGAGTTGGGGCGTCTGCTCGTATTCGGTGGATGGCTCGACGCACATACGCAAATAGAGCTGAAGCTCTCCTGCTGTGATGACCCCGTCGGGGTGCTGGGGCGGCGTCAGATCGGCAGCGCCATCCAGGGCGTCGAGCAGGGCGGCGGCGAAAGGAGAGTGGGCCGCGCCGTCGCGCTCTGTGAGGCCGTGGTCGCTGAGCACGCTGCCCGTGACAATGTCAAGCGCCCACTGGTCGTGAGCGGCCGAAGTGATCGCCTGCCAGGCCGGTGACGTCAGAAAGTGCGTATAGCGCTCTTTGCACAAGGCGCCCGCGGGCAAGGGCCGCACGTTGCGCAGGCTCTCCCAACGAAACGCACCGGCAAAACAGCAATCCAAGATCGCCAAGAGGTGCCGGCAAGGGAGCGCACAGAGCGCCGCATGCAAATCCTGCATGGGCAAAAAGGTTGCCCGGTCTTCGGCGCAGGCATCCTGCGGGATCAGGAAACCACGCGGTCCGTCCTCACCATTGAGCGCGATGCCGTGGCCGGCAAAATAGAAAAGAAGGCGATCTTGCGGCCCCACCACCCTGGGCAATTCTTCGGCGAGCAATTGCTGGAGGCGAGCGCGGGTAACGGTTTCAACAAGCCGGCAGACCGTGTAATTGTGGCGACGTTGCAAGAGCTCGGCCAGAGCAGAGGCGTCATTGACCGCCGTGCGCAGCGGGGGAATGCCGTGGCCATAGTCGTTGATGCCGATTACGACAGCTAGGCTTTGTTGAAAATTGGGTATTTCGTTCGATATCGGCGTAGGGTTGACCCACCGAAAGCGGTCAAATTCGGTGCCCATGAGCACTCGCCCCATGAACGGTAACGCCAGCGCTCATTATGATCATATAACGAAATGCTGATGAACACACCGGCAGCTTGACCATAACCGAACCTGACCAGTTGGCTAGTGCAAGAATCTAGAGCGAGTTCAGTTTGAGAACACGAAGTTCGTAGGTCACGCCTCCTGGCGTGACAAGTCCGGCTATGAAGCAAAGTCTCGGTTTCAAGGCGAATTCACAGTAGTATTGACAACGGCGCGTTCTAGTATTACAATGTGACCAGACAGTCATGTGACCACTTGGTCATATAGTTGGGGAGCAGGCCCTTATGCCCAAAGAGACCTTCTTCAACCTGCCCGTTGAAAAGCGGGAACACATCACCACGATTGCCATCGAGGAATTTGGCGCCAGTGATTACGCCGAGGTTTCTATCTCGCGCATTGTCGCCCGCGCCGGTATTGCCAAGGGGAGCTTTTACCAATACTTTGAAGACAAAGAGGATCTATACAGCTATCTGCTCGACCTGATCGTCCAGAAAAAATGGGAGCTGTTCTCGCTCGACCACCCCGATCCCCAGCATATTGGCGTCTTCCGCTATCTGCGTTGGATGGCCGAAGCCGGGGTGCAATTTGAGCTGGCCTACCCAGACCTGATGCGTGTGGGCTATCGCGCATTTAGCCGCAACCTCTATCCACAGGAATTCCAGAGCCGCGCCCGGCAGAAGGCACACGAGTTTTACCGGCAGTTGGTTCGGCTCGGCAAAGAACAGGGCGACATCCCATGCGAGATCGACGAGGACCTGGCAGCCTATCTGTTCGACTCGATCTTCCAGGGCCTGGGGCAGTATCTCTTCTTGCGCGCAGGCATGAGCGCGGACGGCGCACCAGGCGGCCGCGCCTTTTTCGAATGGCCCGAAGTCATCCATGTCTTCGAGCAGGCAATCCACATTCTCGAACACGGTATGGGAAAGAGACAGGAGGTGAGCGCATGAGTGAGTCGATCAAGGCAATGCCGCGGGAAAGGCTCTACCCCACGGCAAGCGCGCCCCGTTTGGGGACCATTTCGTACCAGGCGACGACGCTCAAGATGGCCTGGCGCAACATGTGGCGCAACTGGCGACGCACCGCCATCGCGCTGGTGGCCATCGTGCTCGGGTTGATCTTGCTCCTCTTTGCCGATGGTTTGATCCAAGGCTCGGATCAGGCGATCTTTGGCAATGCGGTGCGCCTCTATGGCGGCAACATCCAGGTTCATGCCCCGGGCTTCGGCGAAAAGTCCAGGCGGCTGCCGCTGCTTGCTTTGGAGAATCCCGATGCCTTGCTTGAGACGATACGCGCCCAGCCGCAGGTGAAGCTCGCTTCCAAGCGGATCAACACGGGCGGCATGATCAGCAGCCGCGAAGGAGCCTTCGCCGTAGCCATCACCGCCGTGGAGCCAGCCGTGGAAGCAGCTACAAGCCTCCAAGCGGAAAATATCGTTGCAGGGCGTTTCCTGCTGCCAGAAGACGGTGACGCCGTCGTGATCGGCCGGGCTTTGGCCGATTTGCTCAATGTGGCTGTCGGTGATCGTGTGATCCTTTTGGGCCGCAGCGTAAATGAAATGATGCGCCAACGGACCATGACCATTGTAGGGATTTATGGCTTGGGGATTCCCGAAGCAGAAAAGATGTCGGTCTTGATCACGCTGCCGGAAGCGCAAACCCTCTACAATCTGCGTGACCAGGCGACCGAAATTACCATTGTCCTTCAGCAAGTTGGACAGGAGGACGCGGTTCTACAGACCCTGCAAACGGCATTTCCGGGCTATGAGATCGACTCTTGGGCAACACTGCGACCGGAATTGCGCCAAACGATGGATACAAAGGCAGCGGTCTCAGGCTTCTTCGGTTTGATTGTCGTCCTGATCGCCGCGATTGGCGTTCTCAACCTGATGCTGATGGCCGTCTTTGAACGGACGCGTGAGATGGGTGTTCTATCGGCGCTGGGGATGAAAGGCCGGCAGATCATGGGGCTCTTCCTGCTGGAAGGCGCGCTCATCGGCGTCGTCGGCGCTGTGATCGGTGGGGCTATCGGGGCTGCCATCCTCTTGGTTTTCGGTCGGGTCGGTATCGACTTTTCGTACATGTCCAATGCCAACATGGGTGAAATCACCGCTTTGATGGGAGATCGCCTCTACACCAGCTTTAGCCTGCCGGGGATCATCAGCCGCGGTATAACGGTGGCCATCATTGCCGCGCTGGCAGCACTCTATCCGGCGTGGCAAGCAGCTCGCCAAGAACCGGCGCAGGCATTGCATCATGTGTAGGAGGAGCGTATGGCGTTCACAAAGTTATGGGTCATTGCCTATCGAGATCTGGGGCGCAACCGGCGGCGCACGATTTTATCCATGGTTGCCGTAGCGCTGGGATTGGGACTTTTGGTTCTGATGAATGGCTACATCGCCGGTGTGATGGACGAAGCGATGCAGAACGACATTCGCTTGCGCATTGGGCATGTGCAAATTCGAGCAGCCTCCTACGAAGAAGAGAAGGTCAGCTTGCAATGGAAAGACTTGCTCGACCAACCAGAGGCTTTGGCTGCGCGCGCCGGCGCCTTGCCCGAAGTGAAGGCGGCCGCACCCGTGCTATGGGCAAGCGGCATCCTCAACACGATTGACGACTCGGCTGGGTTGAGCATCTATGGGGTTGATGTCGCCTCCTCCCTCTATGACCCTATTCGAGCGGCGATGGTGGCCGGTGAGTTCGTACAGGCGGATGATCGCGGCGGCATCGTGATCGGCAAACGGCTTGCCGACCTGATGGGGATTGCGCTGGGGCAACAGGTGAACTTGACCATCATCAATGCCAATGGGCAACCGGATGAGGCAAATTTCGCCGTGCGCGGGCTCTTTTCCACCGGTATCCCCAGCTACGACGAGAGCGCTATCTTTATGCCACTCGCCAGAGCGCAGGCCTTTACCGTTACGACTGGGCGCGCCAGCGCGATTGTGATCATGCTCAACCGCCAGTCTGATTCGGATCGCGTGGCGGCGACCCTGGCCGGGCCAGGGATCAAGACACTTACCTGGCGAGACATCAACCAGGTGTTGCTGCAATTGGCCGAATTCAGCTTCTCCTTTTACATGATCTTGGACATCATCGTGATGGTGGTTGTGGCGGTGGTGGTCGCCAACACCTTGCTGATGGCCGTCTTTGAGCGTATCCGAGAAATGGGAATCCTGGCAGCGCTAGGCATGAAGGGGCGGCAGATCATGCTCATGTTCCTGCTCGAAGCCGCTACTTTGGGGCTGGTTGGCATTGTGATTGGCCTTGCGCTTGGCCTGGCCGGGGTTGCCTATCTGGCGACTGTGGGCATCTACATTGGCGACGTGGCTTCCTCTGCAGGCAGCATTGCGCTCGGTTCGACGATTCACGCTCAGTTTGTCCCGGCCACCTTTGCCTGGCTCTCTTTCTGGACGCTGGTCATCATCTTGCTGGCCTCGTTATATCCAGCCTGGTTTGCCATCCGCCGCGAACCGGCAGAGGCGTTGCGCGCGGTGTAGAAAAACTGGGCCGGGTTAGGAGTAATCTCATGGACATCATCACGGTCGAAAATGCGATCAAGATTTATCGGATTGGCGAAGTGGAGACGCGGGCGCTGAACGGCGTCAACCTCACCATCGAAGAGGGAGAATTTACCGCGCTGGTGGGTCCGTCGGGGTCGGGCAAGACCACGTTGCTCCAGCTCATGGGCTGCCTCGACCGCCCCGACAGCGGCGCCGTGCGTGTCAACCAACAAGATGTGACCAATCTCAACGCCAGCCAGCGCGCCGAGTTACGCGGCAAGGTGATTGGCTTTATCTTCCAGTTCTTTGCGCTGGTGCCCGTGCTTAGCGCGTATGAAAATGTGGAGTTGCCGCTGCTCTTGACCGGCATGAGCACAGACGAGCGGCGCAAGCGGGTGCTGGAAATGCTCGACGCGGTCGGTCTGGCCGACCGCGCCAATCACCGCCCCAACCAGATGAGCGGCGGCGAACAACAGCGGGTGGCCATCGCGCGCGCCCTGGCCCCGCGACCGCTCATGGTGCTGGCCGACGAGCCGACCGCCAACCTCGACACGGCCAACGGCGAACAGGCGATGTCGATCATGCAGCGGCTCAACCAAGAGACGGGGACGGCCTTTATCTTTGCCACCCACGACCCGCGCGTCATGGCCTTTGCCCGCCGCATCGTCAAAATGCGCGACGGGCAGATCGTCGATAACGGCGTCATCGAGAATGTTACGCAT
>JAHDWG010000135.1:0-2695 GCA_023384495.1 Caldilineaceae bacterium | reverse complement strand
AGCGGCGCCAGACCGGCAAACAAAAGGAGAATTCTCATGCCTGGCAGCGGTTGGAGGGCTGTGCTCCTCGTTCTGACTGTGCTGATGACCGGTTGTGGCCAACAACCGGCGCCGACACCCACACCGATCGCTACGCCCATCCCGCCCATTGCAGCAGGCGCCGCCAATGTAGTGCGCGCGTCAGGCAAGATCGCCCCCGCCAGCAACGCTGAGCTCAGCTTTGCCGCGCCAGGCCGGGTGCAAACCGTGGCCGTGGCCGTGGGGGAGCAGACGCCAGCGGGCGCGCTGTTGGTGACGCTCGATGATACAGCCGCCAGCGCGGCGGTGGCGCAAGCCCAGGCCAGCCTGCAACGAACGCAGGCCAATCTCGCCGGCCTACGAGCTGGACCTCGCCCCCAAGAGGTCGCCGCGGCCCAGGCCCGCCTGGAGGCCGCACAGGCGCATCTGGCCCAGTTGACCGAGCCGCCGCGGCCCGAAGAGGTCGCTGCGGCGGAGGCCAATCTGGCTGCGGCCCAGGCCCGCTTCGACCGCCTCTACGCCGAGCCTGATGCGGCCATCGTCGCCGCGGCCCGAGCAGACGTGCAGCAGGCGCAGGCCGCGCTGGAGCGGCTCCGCCAGCCGGCGACGCCAGCCCAGATTGCCCAGGCCGAGGCGCAGGCGCAACAGGCGCAGGCCGAACTGGATCTGCTGCGGGCCGGCGCCCGCGATGAGGCAATCAATGCTGCACAGGCCGCCGTGGCCGAGGCAGAAGCCGCCCTGCGCCGCAGTGAAGCCGAGTTGGCGACCATGCAGCTGCGCGCTCCCTTTGCCGGCGCAGTAACGGCGCTCCACGTTGAGCCAGGCGAGATCGCCCAGCCCGGCCAGCCTGTGTTGACTCTGGCAGATCTCAGCCGGCTACAGGTGGAGACCACCGATCTGAGCGAGCGCGACGTGGTTCGAGTGGAGGTCGGGCAGCCGGTATCGGTCTTTGTCAAGTCCCTCAACGAGGAGCTGCCTGGGCGAGTGGCGCGGATTGCCCCGCAGGCAACGGTGGTCGGCGGCGATGTCGTCTACACGGTCGTCATCGAACTGGAGGCGCAACCTGCCGCGCTACGCTGGGGCATGAGCGTCGATGTGGAGATCACCCCACCCGGTGACGGATAACCGAACAGGCGCTGTTACGACCAAGCCCGGACCCAACACCCGGGCTTGTTTTTTGTCTGAACACTGGTCATCCCTCTTACTTTCGTCAGGGAAACCATCTTCCATTTGGCAGATGAAGCCCTGTGCCGGGCCGGCTATACTTTACTCTGAAAAGGTATGAAATTTGACGGTCGCATTGAACACTTGTAAGATTTACTGAGATTTACATAGAATTTAATCTTGGTTGACTACAGGCCGATTGAAGAACGCGCGCAATGCCCAACCTGACCGCCGGCGCCCGCACCTCGCCGCTTGCCGTTTGGCAAACCCAATATGTGATCGACCGGCTGCGTGAAGCATGGCCCGGCCTGGTCTGCGTGGTCCGCCCGATGACGACCCAGGGCGACCGCACCCAGGCCCAGGGGCTGCCCTTGCCCGCGATTGGCGGCAAGGGGCTTTTTACGCAGGAGCTGGAGGAGGCGCTGCGCAGCGGTGAGATCGATCTGGCCGTACATTCGCTCAAAGACCTGCCGGTGGACGACGCCCCCGGTCTGGTGATCGGCGCCATCACCCGCCGCGCCGATGTGCGCGATGCGCTGGTGGCGCGCAACGGCTGGACATTGGCCACGCTGCCGCCCGGCGCATTGGTGGGCACCAGCAGCACCCGCCGCGCCGCTCAATTGCTGGCCGCTCGCCCCGACCTGACGATCCGCTCGATTCGCGGCAATGTGCAGACGCGCATCCGCAAGGTGCGTGATGGCGACTATGACGCCACGGTCTTGGCCGCCGCCGGGTTGACGCGGCTTGGCCTGGCCGATGTGGTCACCGAATGGTTGCCGCTGACGGTCATGCTGCCGGCGCCGGGGCAGGGTGCGCTGGCGGTGCAGTGCCGCGGCGATGATGAGGAGCTGCTGCAATTGTTGGCGGCCCTCGACGACCCGGACACGCGCACCGCGGTGACCGCAGAGCGCTCATTTCTGCACGAGTTGGGTGGCGGGTGCGCCGCCCCCGTGGCCGCCTATGCCTATGCGATTGATGGCAACTCGGCGCACTTGCGCTTGACTGGGCTAATCGCCGCACCCGATGGCCGGACGATCATTTGTGTCGAGGGCGATGGCGACCTGGCTGCGGGCGGCCGTGCGTTGGGCGCTCGATTGGCGGCCCAGGCGCTCGACCAGGGCGCGGCCGATCTGCTGCGCGAGGCGCGCATGCCAACCGCTGCCATGCCGGCGCCGCTGAGCGGAAAGCGGGTGGTCATTACCCGCACCCAAGAGCAGGCAGCCGATTGGGCCGCCCGGTTGGCCCAACTGGGCGCAGAGCCGCTTGTGATGCCGACGATCCGCATCGCGCCGTTGCCCGATCTCCGCTGCCTCGACGATGCGCTCGCCGAGTTGGCCGCGTACGACTGGCTCGTTTTGACCAGCGCCAACGCCGTCGTCGTGGTGGCGGAGCGTCTGCGCCTGCTGGGTGAGCCGAAGGAGTTGCTGCGAGGGACGGCGATTGCCGCCATTGGCCCGGCCACCGCCGACGCTGTGCGTAGGCTGGGCGTGGCGCCGGCGTTTGTGCCAGAAGA
>JAHDWG010000134.1 GCA_023384495.1 Caldilineaceae bacterium | reverse complement strand
GTAGGCTTCCTTATCATCCTGGGCGCGCACAATGTCGGGCGCAGCAGCCACCAGCGACAAAAGCAGCGCAGCCAACAAGCCACCCCCCACCATGGCGCTACCGAGCAACTGGCGACGCAGAGCCGAACCAATCAAGCGAGACAAACAATATCGGTGCATGGATTCTTTCCTTTAGGTGTATTGGACTTACGCAAGCCTTGACTGAGCGTGCGAGGATTGAGCGTACTTCTTCTCCTGGCTCGCGTCAGGTGCTGCGTAAGTCGTATGTATTCAACAAAAAAGGCTGCATCCCCCAAAACGGAGATGCAGCCAAGAAAAAACCCGCCAAACGGCGGGCTGTTCACAAAACAAGAACCTTGCTTTGCGTCCGGCCCCCTTTCTCCACGAAGGTGGTGTACGAACTTCTGTGAAGGCGGGTAGTCGGACTTGCTAATGGTGAATTGTCGATAGTGAATTGTCAATCGCTAATGAGAACAACCTCGCTGGCGGCGAAGCCTTCATCAACCATTCACAATTCTCAGTTCACCATTACTTACCGTTGCGGGACAGTGCCGGACTGGTTCTAGTGTTTGGTTGATTTCACTCTGTGGCTTTGCCACAACCGCAAAATCAACAAGAACTTCACCGGGCTTCCCCCATTGTGCGCCGCGCTTCCGAGCGGCTGGCGCACCTTCACGATAGCGATTCAGTTGGCTCGATTGTATATGATGCTCGTTGTGATTGGCAAATCACGCCGTTGGCGATTCGGCGCCCAATGACAGCCAGGCGATCATCTGGCGCAATGCTTCGTAGGCTCGCAGCCGCGCTGCAGCGGTGTTGACAGCCTCGGCTTTGGCGATATGCTCCTCCATCTGACGGATCACCAGCGGTGTCATTGTAAGCATGGCATCAGCTCCTGAAGCCACATATTTGACCAGAATATAGCGCACCAGGGTCGGCACGGGAATGCCTGTTGCCTGGCTCAGATTTTCCAACGTCGGCAATGGGTCGGCCACGCTGAAAGCGGCTACCTCGGCCTTGAAATTGGCGTGCGGATCATCCTCGCGCCAGATGTCCCGATAGGTGGTTAACTCCATGAGTCTCCTCGTAGCAGCCCCGCAAATCCCGGTTTTCAAAGCAACCGCAGTATATCTTGTCGGTTACTCCGTACGATATTTTACCGCACCGCCATGAGGATGCAATTGTCAAAGCGTTGCCAAACGATGCCCACCTCCCGAAAGCCCGCCTCGATCAGCGCGCTCTGCTGGAGATCACGCCCGGCATTGACCGGGTTGTCGGGAGAACGCCAGGCAAAGCGCCGTTCTCGTTCGGCCAGCAGATCGGCCAGGGCGGGTTCCTGCCCCAATGCGGCCCACCACTGGGCCCAGTTCTCTACACCGAGTTGTGCAAAGGCTTCGTCTTGCCACTGGCGTTCGCGCACAGACCGAGCCACCCTCTCCAGCGACGGCAGATGAGGGCCAAACTTCATATTGTCACCGTTGAGGAAGAGACCGCCAGGACGCACGAGCTTGCCCAGTTCGTGATAGACGCGCACCAGTTCGGGCGTCGGTAACCAGTGCAGGGCCGTGGTGGTCAACACGGCATCAAACCGGCTCTCTCCCAGCTGCTCAACCCAACTGGGATCGCACAAGTCTGCCTCCACCCAGCGCAGCCGCCCCTCCATCGTCCCCAGCGCCCCCTGGCCCAGCGCCAGCAAGATGGGATCGAGGTCAACCGCCACGCTGCGGGCGCGGGGAAAACGCGCCAACAGGCGTTGGCTGATGGCGCCCGGCCCACAGCAGAGGTCCAGCGCCACAAAATCCGGCGGCGCGAGCACTTCCAAGACGGTCAACATAGCGTCGAAGCGCGCCTCACGGTCGGGCAAATAGCCGGTCTGTTGCGCATCCCAGCGCGCCAACCAATGGGCCCAGCCAATCTCGCTGATCATATTTCCGTTTGTTTCCATTTCATCCATTTCCATTGGTTAAGAAAAATCGGTCTAATCTGCTCAATCCGCGTTTGAACCCTTTTACCCCGGTCGTCGCCATTCGGCCAGCGCCTCGCCCAGGGCATTGCAGCCAAAAACCATCAGAAAGATCGCCAACCCCGGCGGGAGCACCAGATGGGGCGCCCGATCCAGGAAAGGCCGCGCTTCGACCAACATCGCACCCCACTCTGGCGTCGGCGGTTGGATGCCGAGGCCCAGAAAACTTAAGGCTGCAATCGCCAGGATGGTTGTGCCGGCATCCAGACTCAACTGGACGGCCACGGGGCCAATTGTCCCTGGCAGCAGGTGCCGTGTGAGCACCCGCCAGTGGGTTGCGCCCGTGGCCTGTGCGGCCATGACAAAATCCTGTTGGCGCAGCGAAAGCACCAGACTGCGCGCCAGCCGCGCATAGGTGACCCAACCACCGATTGCCAGCGCCGCCACCAGCGCCAACCGGCTCGGCCCCACTGCGCCAATTAGTGCCAGCGCCAGGATGAGCTGTGGCAAAGCGTAAAAGAAGTCGGTTACCCGCATGAGGATATTGTCGATCCAACCACCTCCATAGCCGCTGACCAGCCCCACAGCCAGCCCCACCGCAAGAGAGAGCAGCAGCACAATCCCAGCTACAGTAAGCGATGCGCGGCCTGCCCAGACCACGCGGCTCCACACATCGCGCCCCAGTTGGTCGGTCCCGAACCAGTGGTCAGGCGAAGGCGGTTGCAGACCGGTGCGCAAGTCCACGGCGGTCGGGTCGTGGGTGGCGACGAGCGGCGCCGCCAGGCTGAGCAGCACAACCAGCGCCATGACCCAGATGCCGATTTGGCTGGGACGCCAGCCGCCACTGGATAGCCGCCACACCGGGCGACTTGGACGGGACAATCGGCGGCCTGCGGAGCGGTGCGGCGACGGGAGCGGCGACTCCGTCTCTTGCATCGTGCTGTCGATCATTGGTAACGAATCCGCGGGTCCAAGACGGCATAACTCAGATCGACCAACAGGTTGAGCAACACGATGAGGCCGGCAAAGAGCAGCACCGTCGCCTGGATCACGGGGATATCGCGATAGGCAACTGCCTGGGCATAATAATGGCCCAGCCCCGGCAGGCTGAAGAGCGTCTCGATGATGACCGCGCCGCTGATCAGCATCCCCAACTGCTGCACAGCGACGGTGGCAAAGGGAACCGCGATGTTTGGCAGCAGATGCCTCCCCAGCAGGGCAAGCCGCCCCATCCCTTTGGCGCGCGCTGTGCGCAGATAGTCGCTTCGCACTTGATCGAGCAGGAGCGCACGCAGCAAACGGCTCAGCCGTGCGGCATGGCCCAGTCCCAACGTGATCACCGGCAGCAGAAAGTGTTGCCAGCTCTTGGCGCCGAAGGACGGCAGCCAGCCGAGATGGACGGCAAATAGCAGGATCAGCAAAAAGCCCAACCAGAAGTCAGGCAACGAGACCAGGACCAGCGCGTTGAAGCGCAGGAGCTGATCCCACCCCCGGTTGGCCTGGTGCGCCGCTAACACGCCGGCAGGCAGGGCCAACAGCAACACAAAGAGCATAGTCACACCGCCCAGCGCCACTGAAAGGCGCAGATGCCGGCCTATCTCTTGCGCAATCGCCTTGCCCGTGCGGACCGAATCGCCCAGATCGCCCGCCGCTGCCCGTTGGAGCCAGTAACCATATTGCACCCAAATGGGTCGATCCAGCCCATACTCAGCCCGCACCCAGGCGATCTGGTCTGCATTGGGCGTCCCCCCCACGCGCTGTGCAGCAATGATCTGAGCCGGGTCGGCCGGCGCCAGGTCGATCAGTAGGTAGACCAGAAAGCTCAAGCCTATCAACAGCAAGATCGAGTTCAGCAGACGTTGAAACAGATAGCGCGCCATATCATGCGTTTACCGGTTGTAATGAAAGTAGAACACAGATTTTCAGGATTGTCACGGGTTTTTGCCCTACTATCGGTGTAATCTGTGCAATCTGTGTTCTATTTTCTGATCAGGTAACATGACCTGCGGTCACCCATACAGATGAAAGTCAATCCACAGATTGAGCAGATTTCGTAGATTTGAATCCGCACCGATCCGCCCAATCCGCCGAATCCGCGGTCTATTTCCATAGCTGTCTTATTCAGCCAGCGTCACTTGTTGGACGGCATAGCTGAGATCATACTCGGTGCCGCCGAGTCGGAGGCCCTGCACCTCGCTACGCACCGCGTAGATGCGTTGCGGATAGACTAGTGGAATCACGGCGGCCTGTTCGTCCAGGTGTTGCCAGATCTGGTCATACAGCGCCTGGCGTTTGTCCGTGTCTGTGGACGCCAAAGCCGCGTCGATCAATACGTCCAAATCGGGAGAGGAATAAGAGATGGTTGACTCTGGGCGGTCATCGGTATAAAAAGCGCCGGCCAGCAGGGTGTGCGGGTCATAGGGCGGCCCCCAGCTAAAGCGCATGATCAGGTTATAATCCCTGGCGTAGAAGGCGTCGAGCCAGCCGCTGTAATCGTAAAGACGCA
This sequence comes from Caldilineaceae bacterium, assembly GCA_023384495.1. GTDB lineage: Bacteria > Chloroflexota > Anaerolineae > Caldilineales > Caldilineaceae > CFX5. Next base: position 12,011 of record JAHDWG010000134.1, on the reverse strand, counting down.
ATTGCAGTTCGATGCCAACTGCTTTGAGTTGCGCCTGAATGGCAGTCGCCATGGAGGCGGTTTGGGGCAGGCGCGATTGGTCGATCACCAGATCCAGTTGGAACAGTTGCCCATCCTTCTCCAGCATCCCATCGTCGTTTGGCGTCCAACCTGCTTCAGCCAACAGGATGCGCGCCTGCTCAGGATCATAGGTGTATGTGGCCGTCTCCGTGCGGGTGACGTAGGGGATAGCGCCTGGCAACAGGCCGGTCGCCACCTCCGCTCGCCCACCAAAGATGGCGTCGACCAGCCCTTGCCGGTCAATGGCGCGATTGATGGCCTGCCGCACACGCAGATCGTCAAAAGGTGGCTGACCCTGGTTGGCGGCGATGTAGAAGCTGGTGACCGCCTCGCCCGTCAACAGGGTAACCCGGTCGCTCTGTTCGAGCGAGGGCAGGCTCTCCGGCGGGATGCTGCCCAGATACTCGCCGCCGATGGCATGGATATCCCCGCTCAAGAGCGCGGCAATGCGGGTCTGTGCATCGAGCACCACCTCGATGGCAATCCGATCAAGAGCTGGCAATTCGCCCCAGTGGCCATCATAGCGGGTCAGGATTGCGCCCTCATCGTCCAATTCCGTCACCTGCCAGGGGCCGGTGCCCACCGGCCTGGCAAAGGCGCCATCGGTATCCACGGCTGCAGGGCTGAGAAAACGCACCGGGCGAATCAAGGTTAAATCTTGCATAGCTGGATAGTACGGCTCAGCCAGGGTCAGCACCAGGGTGGCAGCATCCGGCGTATCGATCGCCGTGATCCGCGTCGTGGTCGGCAGCCAGTTGTGGGCCTGATTACCCACCCACCGCTCCAGATTCCAGCGGGCCGCTTCAGCATCAAAGGCCGCGCCATCGTGAAAAGTGACCCCAGGGCGCAACTGGAAGGTCCAGGTCAACCCATCCGCCGAAATCTGCCACGACTCGGCCAAAGCGGGGACAATCGCGCCATCCGGCGCGTAACGCACCAACGGTTCGTAGACAAGGTCGAGCAATACCATGCTCGAATCATAGGCGTGCGGGTTACCCGGCCCCAGATTGCGCCCGGAAGCCAGGATCAAAGTTTGGTCACCGGAAGGCGGATGGGCATCATTGCCGGTTGCCGCAGCCGGTGTGCCGCCTGGGGCCGCTGGAACACAGGCAGCCAGCAGCAAAACGAGAAAAACTGACAGCCGTAGAAATTGCAAACGTCTCAACATGATCTTTTCTGTCCCTTGCTGATCGAAATCGGTGGTTGGAATCTGCTCTGTATACATATTGAAAATCTGTGTTCGGATTCATCTGCTCCCACAAGCTGCCGGGCAGCTTTGTTAGAAGACCCGCACCCAGTCGGCCACATCCTCTATTAGGTCGCGCACCAGGTTATTTTTGCCGGGGCGGCAGCGGTCGAAGCGTTCGTATAGCCCGGCAGGGTCGATGCTGCCCGGTTCGCCGATAAAGACAAGCTGGGTCTGGGGCGTCTCTTCGGCGCTCCAGGGCTCGCCGAGGGTGAGCCGGGCGCGCTTGCCGACAATATGCAGTACGCCGCGCCGCGCCCCGAGGGCGCCCGTCGGTGCATCCAAAAAGAGAAACCCCTTGGCGCGGTAGATCGAGGTGGGGAGCTTATCGATGGCGCGGCGTACTGCCTTGAAAGAAAGGGGCTGTTCTGAGTGGTAATGCCAGGTGCTGAAGAGCAGACTATGATCGGTGTGAACGTGTTCGTCATGCGCCTTCTGGTCGTCTTCGTGACCATGAAGCTTGCTGTGGTCATGTGCATGGTCGTGCATCTCGCCCTCTGGGTGGACATGGATGTCGAGCGGCGCTTTGTCCGCAATACGCGCCAGGTCGAAGTTGCCCACGCCGATCAGGAGCTCCAACGGCGCGTCGCAGTGTGTCGTCTCGACCATGCGCGCCGCCGGCAGGATGCGGCGAATCCAACTTTTAAGTTCGGCCAGCTCGTCCGGCGCGACGAGGTCCACCTTGTTGATGACTACGATGTCGGCCACGCCGATCTGGTCCATGGCGACGATCATCGACTGGTTGTTGAGCGTCCTGATCTGTTCGGCGTCGACGATGGTCACCACCGAATCGACATAGAGATAGTCGCGCAGGAGCAAGAAGCTCGTCACCACCGCCGCCGGGTCGGAGACGCCGCTGGTCTCGACGATGATATATTCGGGCGGATCCGGGCGATCCAACAGTTGGGCCGTGGTCACCAGCAGGTCCTCGCGTATGGTGCAGCAGATACAGCCGTTGGCCAGGCTGATCGTCTCGCCTTCGACGCCGACCACCAGTTGCGTGTCGATGTTGACGGCGCCAAAGTCGTTGACCAGCACCGCAATCTTTAAGCCATGATCGGCGTGCAAGATGCGGTTGAGCAGCGTCGTCTTGCCAGCGCCCAGGAAGCCAGTCAGGATCGTAATCGGGATACGCTCGTCCAAACGGTCTTTGTTCATAGCGTTTCTCCTCATTCCTCACATCCGGTCAATCGTGCGCCTGTGAGCAGCCGTGGCCGTCTTGCGGTTGCGCCGGGGCGGGCAGCACGGGCAATTCACGCCGTGGTCGACAGCCGAGTCGAGTGCGGCGGCGAGGCTGGCGCCGGCGGTGCTCCTTTTGCCCAGATTGACCGGCGCCACGTCGCGCTCGAAGTAGCCGCCGCACAGCGGGCAGCGGATACTCCGTTCCGGCGCCTGGCCCAACGGGTGTAGCTCTTCCAATTCGAGATCACAGGTGCGGCAAGTGTAGACATAGAGTGGCATGAGTCTATTTTCGATTTGCGATTTCGGATTTTGGATAGGACGACACACCCACAAGAAACCTTATGCGGTCGCGCGTCATACAGTGACGCTATAGACCTTGACCTCGCCCTCGGCTGTGCCGGCGGCGAGGAAGCGGTCGTCGGGAGACCAGGCAACTCGGGTGACAGCAGCGTTACAGGAAGCATCCGTTAGCGGCCTCTTTTCCCGGCCCGGCGCCCAGAGGACGACCTGTGCGTCATTGCCCGCCGAGGCGAGCAACGGACCGTTACGCTGGTAGGCCAGGTCGCTCAAAAAGTCGCGGTGTGCCTCAAGCATCAACGGCTTTGTCCCCTCTGGTCCCTTGCCCGAACAATCCCACACCACCACGGTGGGTCCGCCCCCGGTGGCCAGATAGCGGCTGGTGCGATCCCAAGCCAGTTCGCGCACCTTGGTCGGATAGCCCCACATCTGCAGGTCTTCGCCGCTTTTGCTGTACCAGAAGTGGACGGTGCTGTCCTGGTCGCCTGTGGCCACATAGTTGCCGTCGGGACTCCAGGCCAGCTTGAGCGAGGCGCCTTGCCAGCGAAAGCAGCGTTTGCTCTCTGGCTGGTCAGGGTTGAGCAAGATCACACCGCCGTAGGGAGCGTAAGCCAGTTCATTGCGCCCCACATGCCACTGGAGATCGGCAATCGTGCTGGTGTGGTCGCTGTGCTCTTGCAGCAGATGGCCGTCGCTTGCCCAGATGCGCAAGACCTTGCCCGCGGCCGCGGCAAGCCAGGGTGGCCGTTTCCCGCCCTTGACTGGGCACCAGGTGACGTGCTCAACCCAGGCCGCGCCCCCATCCAGTACATCCAGTTGCGTTCCGTTGTTCACGTCCCACAGCCGCACCTTGCCATCCTGCCCGGCGCTGGCGAGCACGGCGCCATCCGGCCGCCAGGCGAGTGCAGTGGCGCCAAAACTGTGGCCGGAGAGTTCGTAGCGGACCACACCACGCTTGCGGTCGAAGATCGTGACCGGCCCACTGACCGAAGCAACTGCGATCTGCTCCCCATCCCGTGGAGACCAGGCCAGCGCGATCACATGGTCGTCGATCTGGGCTTCCCATTGGGAGCGCAGAGAGGCGGTTGTTTTGCGGCGGAGCATGGTGCTTTGGGTCATTCCTTACTCGTCAGTTGTCAGTTGTCATTCGTCATTTGTCGCTCATCAACAGCAGAGTGTCCACGGACAGGTGACCAGTAACAAATGAATCTACGCCAGACAGGCGCGAAAACCAAGGTTGAGCGCCTCGCGGTCCAGGTTGCGACCGATAAAGATCAGCTCGTTCTTGCGTGGCTCATTGCCCCAGGGCCGGTCGGCCCGGCCATCGAAGAGCATGTGGACACCCTGGAAGACATAGCGCTCCTTCATCCCTTCGATGCTGAGCACCCCTTTCGTCCGGTAGATGTCGGGACCTTGCGTGCGCAGCAGGTTGCTGATCCAACGGTTGAGCTTTTTGAGGTCAAGGTCACCAGCCACGCTGATGCCCACCGAGGTGACTTCGTCATCGTGTTCGTGGGGCGGCTTGAATTCGCGTTCGAGCACCGGCTCCAGGCAACTATCCGGCCCTTCTAGCACCAGGTCAAACTCATTGGGGTGGTGTTCGGTAAAGAGGCCGTAGACACCTGCTTTGTCGATCTGGATGCGGAAGACCATTTCCTCGTCGCAAATGGGCAAGCGGTGGAGCCAGTAGCCTGGTGTGATCGGCTCGCCCTGGTAGGGCCTGGCCTGGTTGCGGGCGGCAAAGGCAAATTCCGCTTCGGGCAATCCTGTGGAGAGTGCATCGCCAGTGGGCGCGTTGAGCACGATCAGGGCCACATCCATCGTTTCGTCATCCGGGCCCGGTTGGAGCACCAACTCGTAGGCGCCCGGCTGCAGTTGGTAGACGCCCGCCCACTCGAAGGGGTATTCTGGTTCCATGAACTTGGGGTCAGTCTCCAGCGCACGATTCAGATCAAAGCCGCCAATATTGAGAATACAATCAAGATCGACGTGTGCATCCTGCGTGCGATAGATCCTGGCGGCGGCGTTCATGTTGCGGATGCGCGCCTCCAGCTTCTCAACCTCGCCAGGCGGAACCAGGTCGATCTTGTTGAGCAGGATCACATCGGCAAAGGCGATCTGCTCCTGTGCCTCTTCGCTCGTCTCCAGGTGCTGCCAGATATGTTTGGCATCGACCAGCGTGACAATGCCATCGAGCGCCAGCTTCTCTTCCATTTCGGCATCGACAAAGAAGGTCTGCGCCACGGGGCCGGGGTCGGCGAGACCGGTGGTTTCGATGAGGATATGGTCGAAGCTGTTGCGGCGCTTCATCAAGTTGCCCAGGATGCGGATAAGGTCGCCGCGCACGGTGCAACAGATGCAGCCGTTGTTCATCTCGAAGATCTCTTCTTCGGCATTGACAACCAACTCGTGGTCGATGCCGATCTCGCCAAATTCGTTCTCAATGACTGCGATGCGCTTGCCATGATTTTCGGTAAGGATGCGATTGAGCAGCGTCGTCTTGCCGGCGCCGAGAAAACCGGTCAGCACGGTGACGGGGACGCGACGGTCGCGTGTGGTGACATCCTGGGTCATTGGGCTTGCTCCTTTTGCGCAACGGGAACACGACAACTGGTGATCTGGAAGTGGGCCAATAATTGCTCGACCCGCTCCGGCTGCGCCGCGGCGGTGTCGAACACAGGGCGGTAGGCGTCATGGCCGGCGCCGTATATCTCGTCTAGCACACGAGCATAGGCCGCCGCGCGATCCGGATCTGTCCGCCAGCGCACCCCGAGGTATTCAGCCGTTTTGACCACGCCCAACACAGCATGACGGATACTCTCTTCGCTCTCCTCTGGCCCACAGGGGATCAAGAGCCAGCGGGCCAGGTGGGCCGCGGTGGCCGGGCAGGTGGGGGCAGCCGCATAGTGAAGCGATCGCAGTTCGGGCAGCCAGCGTACGGGCGTATTTTCGCCGCGTGCAAACCAGTAAAACATGGCCGGCTCGGTCTCGGCTGGGATCTCGACGAGCACCCCATGGGGTAGGGCCGTCAGCCGCTCATAGGGTTGCAGGACAACACCGGCAGCCTCATCGATGCCTTGCCAGAGCCGGCGCACGGCTGCTTTCTGCTGGTCGATCACTGTGGCCAACCGCTGTTGCTGTACAAAGGCGCGCCGCTCTTGATCCGCCGAGAGGCGGTCGCTTTCAACCATTGCCGCCCGCACTCGTCCAGCCAGCGCGCGGTCGCCAAAGACCAATAGAGCACCGGCCTGATCCGCTGCCGGGTGCAGGTGGAGACCATAGAGCACAGCGGCTGCACCGGCGGGCGGCGCTGTGCCGGCGGGCACACTGGCAGCATAGTCAACGACGTATCTTGTGTATCCCCCACCGACCGGTTGGCCTGCGACCGGTTCGAGCCAGACAATGCCAGGCGCCGGTGTTGGAATCAGTTGCAAGTTTGCGTCGAGTTCGGCAAAGGCGAGAGAGCCCCGCAAGGCCCCCGTTTGCCGTTTCACCGTTTCGACCAGCGCATGGCTGGCATTGGCCGGCAAGATGATCGTCTCACCGGGTGAGGGGGCTAGCGCCTGTAGCAGCAGCGTTCTCGCCTGCTCGACACTCTTTACCAACACGACCGCGGCGTCTCCGGCTAACTCTGACCATAAAGCGGCCAGATCGGCGCTGCGATGGGGGGCCGCGGCAACATAGTCACTGCTGTCGTGCGCCAGATGCGCCGGCAGAAAGAGCGACTCGTCCAGCGTTGCCGGCGATGCATAGGCAGCGTCCCGGATCGGGCCACCAAAGATACCGGGTGCGCAAAAGCCGCCGATCCAGCGATTTGCCCAACCCGCTGAGCTTGCAGTCTGGTTCATCGATCACCTCTTCCCACAACGATAAGCTTGTCCAGCCGCCCAAGGTTCCGCACTTCCTGAACAAGCAGCACTCCCCATAGTGGGCTATGGGGAGTGCTACTCTTGCCATCAGGTTTGCTGTGTCCCAGCGTTGGGGATTGTCGCGCAATCTGTGGGGGGATGTCGGCGTGGATGCGACAGGCGCTGCGTCTGCTTGCGCACTAACGTAGTGTCGCAATTGCGACAGGCCTGCGAAAATCGTGGTGGCTCTGTTGCCATTGCAGCAGGCAGAATCGCTCATCCTGACCGTGGCCGGTGGTGGTCAACACGTTGCGCCGGCGCAGTTCGCTGACCAGGCGAGTGATCGTCGTACGGTTGGCGCCGACGGCGGCGGCCAGTTGCGCATGGGTGATGCGAATATCGATCAGCACGCCATCTGGCTGCGGGCGGCCAAATTGTTCGGCCAGGATGGTGAGGATGCCGAGCAGACGGTCCGCCAGATAAGGGCGCGCCTGCATCGACGCCCAGGCCTCCATCTGCCAGAGCCGAGTACGCAGCCGCACGGCAAAGTCGGGGCGCCGGCTGGCCGTTTCCCACGGCTCGCTGTGGATGGTGGCTTCAGTGTGCGCTCGCAACTGGATCAGGCAATCGTCCTCTGGGTGCGGAGCCAAAAGCTGGCCGGGGCCAAAGAGACCGAGCAACACTTCGGCGCCATCGGGGTGGATGACCGTCTGCGCTACCAAGCCTTCCTCGATTTCGAGGATCGCATCGGGGGAAAAACGAATCACTTCGCCACGCTCATAGAGCCGCTGGACGGCCCCCTCGCCAGACGAGCGCGGCACAGTCTGCCGGCTGGCGACCAGCCCCTGCTCGATGCTCTGTACCAGCAGGGGCGCCGACGTCGCGCCGGGCAAGACCAGAGCAGCTTTGCCGGCATAGGCCGCCAGTGCCAGGGCCGGGTCGTCATGAACGTTCCAGGCGATCCAGGGCGTTGCGGCCGGCAGCCTGGGGATAAGTCCCTGCTCCTCCAGCCGAGCAATGACCAGATCACAGCCGAGCAGTGGATCGGCGCTGGCAGGTTGCCAGGTAACGGTCTGCCCGGCCTCCACCAGCGCGGCGAGCCGGTCAACTGCCTGTTCCCAACAGCCGATGAGAAGGAGATGAGGCATCATAGGGTGGAGGGTGGAGGGTGGACGAGGGACCATCGTCTATCGTCCATCGTCCATCGTCCATCGTCTATCATCCGCAGCTATTGGAGCGCGGCAACAATGGCCGTCACGTTGTAGCGCATCATGTCGATGTAGGTGGGAGCGGGGCCGGTGGGATCGCTGAGCGAATCGGCATAGAGGGGGACAACCTGGACGCCCACATCGTCGGCGATCTGCCCGGCCAGGCTAGGGTTGACCGTCGAGCCGACAAAGATGGCCTTGACACCTTCGGCCTCGATCTGTCGCTGCAAGGCGGCCAACTCCTGGGCCGAGGGCGCGGCCAGTGTGCTAAAAGAGGGGATTACGGAACCGATCACCTCGAAGCCATAACGAGCGGCAAAGTAGCCAAAGGTTTCGTGGTCGGTGACGAGCTTGCGGTTTTCAACCGGGATGGCGGCGACGGCGGCGGCGATTTCGTTATCCAGCGCCTCGAGTTCGGCCAGGTAGGCGGTGGCTGCGCTCTCATACACCTCAGCGTTGGCCGGGTCCAGTTCGCCCAGGGCGTGCTCGATGATCTCGACCCAGTGTATCACATTGGGCACGGCTGTCCAGGTATGGGGGTCCAGGTCGTGGTGGTGATGCGCTTCGGCCTCGGCGTGCGTCTCTTCATGCTCCTCTGCGTGTTCATCTTCATGGTCATCTGGGTGGGCTTCGGCTTCGTCGTGCATCTCCATCAAATCGATTCCGGTGTTGACGGTTATGAGCGCGCTCCCGCCTTCCCGGTTTTCGAGCACCGCCAACAGCGACTCTTCAATCCCCTCACCGACGATAAAGACCACGTGGGCGTCGCTCAACAAGCGCAGATCGGCGGGGGTCGCGTTGTAGCTGTGCGGATCAGCGCCCACGGGCAGCAAGCTCGTCAGTTCGATCTGATCCCCGCCGACGCTGCGCACGACATCGGCCAGGATGTTGGTGGTGGCGACGACACGTAACTTCTCGTCCTCAGCCAGCGCAGTCGGCGCCAGTTGCCGAAGTTCAGCCCCTTCGTGGCCGTGGTCGGCATGAGCGGCGCTTGCCGGCTGCGGGGCCTGCGCCAAATCAGCTGCTGGAAGCGCGACAGGGATCGGGGCTGCGCAGGCCATAAGCGGAAACACTAGTGCAATTGCCAGTGTCAAGAGACCCTTCATGCGGCAAAAGACATAGGGAAACACCATGCTTTTCTCCTTTCCACACACACGATGCGCAGGGAGCCGGCGCACGCAATTGAGACTCATTCTCGATTAAGACGGGCGGATTATAGCAGAGATGGGAGGAAGTGTCAAAAAGGAACCCGCTACGGGCGCGCCCAATAGAAGCCCATCCGAATCACTGTTGCGAGTCCGACAACTACACCTGCGAGCGGAGTTGGTCGCAAAGTGATTGGGATAGGCGCTAAAGACCGGTGAGACTCATTGTTCAAATGACCATCACTCGTCAAGAGGTGGCATTACGGCAACCACAGCGGGCGCTGGCCGGGACGGGCAATTTCCCACTGTTCGCCGCTCTCGACCGTCAGCAGCCAGACCGAGAGGACGATGTCGGGGCCGCGCAGGGGCAGTTTGTGGAACAACAGATGGCGGCCATCGGGCGACCACTGGGGCTGGCCGTGGTCAAAGGACGGGTCGGCGGTGAGGGCGCGGGCCTCGCTGCCATCCCCGCGCATGAGCCAAAGCTGCTTGCCCAGGGTGGCGGTCGGTCCCTCAAGCTCCTTGCGGCGAAAGGCGATCCAACTGCCGTCGGGCGACCAGGCCGGTGAGCCATCCTCCACCAACGCCTCTTCGCCGCTGAGGTTGCGCTGCTCGTTGGTGTTGACATCGATGAGCAACAGATGGACAACATAGTGCTCATCGAGCTGGCGCAGAACGTTGATCAACAACTGGCTGCGCAGCGGACGCCAAAGGCCTGGTTCGCCGGTGGTGGTCTCATAGAATTCTTCGCTGCCATCATAGAGGTTGATGACGCCCACGCCGCCCGGTTCGGGCGAAAGATAACTCAAGTATTGGCTGTCGCTCGACCAGCGCGGTTCAAAGGCCAGCTTTTGATCGTCGGCAAAGACGGGCGAGCGCTCATCGGTGATTGGGTTGAGCAACCAGAGCCGTGGGGGGCTGATGACACCGGCGGAGAACTCGGTCGCGTTGCGGCGGCTATAGGCCACAAAGCGACCATCGGGCGACCAGGCTGCGCCACTACAGACGCCGTCGGAACATTCGGCCAGCAATTCGGGTTCACCGGCCCCGGGCGCAATCGACCAGAGGTGGCTTGCGCCCTCTTCAGTGAGCGCAGAAAATGCGATGCGGCTGCCATCGGGCGCCACGGCAAAATCCCAAATACCGGTGGGGAGATTGGTGAGTTGGGATGGCGTCGCCACGCCGGCTGACGCAGCGTTGTCATCAAGCGCCAGCGCAACGAGATAGAGCTGTTCTACGCCATTGGCGTCCGTGGCTGAATAGAGCGCCTCGATCTGGCCCGTGTGAAACTGCCACTGAACCGGCGAGCGCAGACGGTAGCCGCGCTGGCTGCGCAGGCCCGGTTCGAGTACGACGGTGTAGGTAGTGTTGGGCCGCAGCCCCATGGTGGGTGTAAACCGCACGGTGTTGCCGGTGGCCTGGAGTGCGCCTTCCACTGGTGGGGTGATCGTAATCGCAGCGTTGTCATTGACAAGCGCCACGGGTTGATCCAGCCTGATCTCAATCTGGGTGTGCGTTGAGACGCCGCGGGCCTCGGGCGGTGGCGAGACAGCCAATGCCTGCACGCTCACTTGGTCGCCGCGCCAGAGCAGCAGCGCAAGCAAGAGGAGTGCGCCCGCGATGACAACCATCACCAACCGATCGAAGCGGCTCTGCAAAAAAAACATGTGGGGTTACGGATAGAGATAGGGCTGGCTGGGCGCATCCACGGGGGTGATGGCCTGCGCCGTCAACACGGGCATCTTCCAGCCATCCAATGCGCTGGGGGTGAAAACGCCTTCGATCTCGACCCACTGGTCATTTTCAAACGAAGCGGCATGGGGCGCGGCCACCACCAACCCCAGCGCGGAGGCGTCGGCCACGCAGCAGCTCACCACATAGCGCACCACCATAAAATGGTCGTCGCCATAACGCCCATCCTGATAGACAAAGCCCACAACGCGGGCGGGCTGGCCGACAATGGCGGGGTCGGCATTGAGGTCGGCCCCGGCGCGAAAACTCTTCCACCAGTCGAGGATATTCTTGTCGGTGGCGGCTTTTTGGGCGGCTGCGCCGACAATTCCGGGCATGGTGCTTTCATTGAGCCCGGCGTTGATCTCCCGATTGGCCAGCGCCGATGCGCCGAGCGGTTGCGGCGGCACGGCCAGCCCAAGCACAATGGGGATCAGGATCAACGCCACCGCGCCCCAGCCCAACCCGTGGCTATGCGAATGAGCAGGATGCTCATCGGGGACTTCCCCGCCGGGTGCGGGGCGGCGCGCCATACGATAGCTCAGCCCAACCACAATCAGCCCGATCACGGTGAAGAGCGTAAAGCCCATAAAGCGTTGGTTGATATAAAAGTAAAGCGAACCATTGGCCAGGCGGCTGTAGAGAAACAGCCCCATGCCAATCAGAATCAGCGCCTTGAGCGGTGTCGCAATTGGTTGTCGCATCTGTCTACATCCCCACATTCAAATTCCAGAACACGCCCACCAGCAGGGTCAACAGCAGCGGCAGAATGATCAAATAGACCACAATTCGTCGCTGGAACACGCCCAAGAACATGAGCGAACTCTTGATATCCACCATCGGGCCAAAGGTGAGGAAGGCCAAAATGGAACCGGTGGTGAAGGCGCTGCTAAAGGCCAAGGCCAGGAACGCATCCACCGTAGAACAGACCGAGAGCACAAAGGCCAGTGCCTGCATGGCCAACACCGACGTGACGGGGCCTTGCCCCACCGCCAACAGCGCCGCCTGCGGCACGAGCGTCTGCATGCCCGCGGCCAACATGGCGCCGATGATCAGATAGCGCCCCATGTCGATAAAATCGTCGCCCGCAGTGTTGAGCGCCAGCCGCACGCGATCCCCCAGCGGGGTGGAGGCGCCCGGCGCGTGGCCGTGGTGAGGGTGGTCGCACGCCTCGGCATGGGCTTCATTGACCGCGGGGAGCAACATTTCGTGTGGGCGGGCCATGTGGAAGACCAAGCCAACCACGGCGGCCACGGCAAAGCTCACGCCGATCCGCCCCCAAAGCACCGGCCCC
>JAHDWG010000707.1 GCA_023384495.1 Caldilineaceae bacterium | reverse complement strand
CCGCCCCAGTGATCACCCCAGCAAGGCGCTCTGGTGCCAGCGCGCGCTCTCCACCGCGGAGTGGTGGAATGTCTACACCGACGGGCTGGGCGATGGCGCGGAAGGCTTCCAGGATACGCCCGCCGCGCCCGGCAGCGTGGCGCTCTTCCGCTTCAACAAAGACAGCGATCTGGACGGCTTCTCCGACCGCTCGGAGCGGCGGCTGGGCACCGACCCCTTCGACGCCGCCTCCTTCCCGCGGCCCGAAGTGCTGGCCGGGCTGCACAGCATCCGCAACGGCAACGGGGTGGTCGCCACGCTCTCGCTGCTCAACACCGGTCTCTACGACGCTTACGGCGTCGAGGCCATCATGGTGGCGCCCGATGATTCGGTCTCCATCACCAACAACACCGTGGGTGGGTCGGGCCGGGTGCGGGCGCAGAAACAGGTGGTCGTGGGCAGCCGCATTGCCCTGCAATCGCCCCTGCCCGGGGCCTGGACCCAGGCCGATCACGCCACGCCCGCGGCCGGCGGCTACTACACCGGGGGCGAAGACCGCACCTACACCTTCACCGTGGCGGGCTGTGGCGCGGGCAGTTGCACCGTCGGCGCGGGGGGTTGGACCCTCAACTGGAACGACGGGAAAGGGGGTAGCGGCAGCCTGAACTTTGGTGCTGGCTATCAGTCGCCTGCGTTCCACACAGTGGGCGACAAGGGCTTGACGCTGGCCCTCTACAGCGGCGCCGTCAAGGACGGCGAGAGTTTCACCGTGGCCGCCAGCACCCCGCGCGACACCTTCCAGTACACGGTCAACCGCGAACCCTATATAGAGCCGCTGGTCATCGTCTCGTACAACGACCCGCAGGGCAACCACCGCTTCATCATTCCGCCGCAGGCCATGAGCCTGGCTGCACCGGTCGACGACCTGCGCCAGTTTGCCGGCGAGATGCTCCACGACGTGGGCGTGGAGCTCGTGACTCACGCCCCCTTTGCGCCGGGCGAAAACCGCGTCGATCTGCTGGTCAACAACCCGGCGGACAAGACATTGCACAACGCCCATCTCTTCCTGGAGTTCATCAACATCTCCGGCACGGTCGTGCTGGAAGTCCCCACCCAGGTGACAATCCCGCCCTGCCCCAAGAGAGTGCCGGTGAGCTTCAACAGCAGCGCCTTTAGCCCGCCCTATAACGCTGGCGAGGATTATATCGTTCTGGCCTTCCTCACCGACTACCAGGGCAACATCCTCGACACCGCGGGCCGCCCGCTCTCCAGCTTCCAGGCAGACCCGTTGCCGGCAGTGGCCATGGCCAGCCAGTCGTGGAACTTTGGCTCCGTGTCCCAGGGGACGCTGCTCAAATACCCGGTGCAGATCGCCAACACCGGTTTTGGCCGGCTCTACACCTACATCCGCCCACTGCCGGGCATGGCGCTGCGCTCGGCGGGCAGCCGCACCGTGGGCGCCGCCGACCTTTCGGATTACGAGCTCGCGCTCAACACGGGCGAGTTGCCGCTGGGTCCCTACGCCCAGACGCTCTCCATCTTCACCAGCGACGGCGCGCCCCCGCGCACCATCACCGTGGCCGGCGCCATCACCGCGCCGGCTGGCGACACGCCCGGCGGCGTAGTCACGCGCCCGCTGGACCTCCCCGTGACGGTCACCGGCAACCATAGCCAGGGCACGTGGTACGACTTCACCTACGACCTGGGGCCGGACCCGGCATCGCTCCACCCGGTGAAGGTCTACAGTCACGATTATGGGACGCTGCACGGCGTGGGCAAATATGCAGCGCAGTTCGGAACGGGCACGGCTTCGTTTGACATGTTCGGTGATGGCCGGGATGGCGTGATGCACAGCGATGGCAATCTGGATTACGATCAAGGCTTTGGCGCTGGCACAGTGAATGGAACTGTCGGCTCGACAACCATTGATGTAATCGACCATTATTTTGTCCGTCGAATCAATCCTGGCGATGTCGTGCTGATCCACCAGACACGAGGCAACGGCGCTGGTCAATGGGAATTGAATAAGGCAGACAGCGACCTAATCGGTAGTGGTTCACTCAGCTTGCAAAATCCACTC
>JAHDWG010000133.1:10826-16725 GCA_023384495.1 Caldilineaceae bacterium | reverse complement strand
GCTCGACCTGACCGACGCCCAAGTAGCCCACATCAAGGCGCGGCTGGCTCACTATGGCATGACGGTGGCCGCGCTTGCCACACCACTGTTCAAGTGTCTTCTGCCGGGGCAGGCTGGCACTGACGCCGGTGATATGCACAGCGCCCGGTCGCTGACGTACGCCGATCATCTGGCATTGTTGCCTCGGGTGGTTGCGCTGGCGCAGACGTTGGGCGCGCCCTATCTGCGTATCTTCTCCTTCTGGCGGCAGGAAGGGGCGGCGTTCTGGCCGGCGCTGACCGAAGCGGTGCAGGCGACGCTTGACGCCACCGCCGACAGTGGGGTCGTCCCCTGTCTGGAAAACGAAGGCGCCTGTTTTATCGGAACCTCAGAGGAACTTGCCGAGGCCGCGCTGCGTTTTCGCGGTAGCGGTCTCAAGTTTGTCTGGGATCCAGGCAACTCGACGAGTTGTGGGATGCCCCCGCGCGCCGAAGACTTTGTCCGCTTTGTCGACGGGATCGCCCTGGTGCATCTGAAGGATCGGATCTATGACGGGACCACCCAGAGATCAACGGCGACGGTGATTGGCAAAGGGCAGACGGGTTACGCCACCCAACTGCGCTGGCTGCGCGAGGCTGGCTATGACGGCGCGCTGACGCTGGAGCCGCACTATTGCCCTGGCGACGATTGCGTCGAGGGGATGCGCCAGTCGGTGGCGGCTGTTCGTCGCATTGGGACAGAGTTCGGTGTGTTGGGGTAAGAATGGTTGAATGCGGCGGCGGGGTTTGGGGCTTTCCCCCATGTGCGCTATAATCCGCAATACTTCTGTGGCGCGGCGCGCCATTGTCAACTCCGGTTGTCGACCTGGTTGTTGACGCTGTCCGATTTGTTTGCACGAAATCCATCGTCCGGCTGGGCGTCGCTTGCGGGTGAGCCTTGGCCGGTTTGGGAGAGATTGTCGTATGTCACCGGAGTTGATCAATAACATTGCAACCCTCGTAGGCGTCATCGTGGCCATGGTGGGCGCCTTTCTTTTTGCGTTTTGGGTGGCAATGGGTATTTGGGCTTTTAACGACATTCGCACACGCAGCCGAGACTGGCTGGTCATTCTGCTGGCGTGCGTATTGGTGCTGGTCTTCCCGGTTGTGGGGTGGGTGCTCTACCTCATGATTCGCCCCAAAAACACGCTGGCCGATGTCTATGACCGTGCGCTCGAAGAAGAGGCCCTACTCCGTGAATTGGAAGAGACCATGGCCTGCCAGGCCTGTGGCGTGCCGGTAAAAGAAGCCTGGGTCTATTGCCCCACCTGCCACACCCAACTCCAACATTCGTGCCCCTCTTGCAGCAAACTTGTGCGCAACGAGTGGGAGATCTGCGTCTTCTGTGGCGCCGAGCAACTGGCGGTGGATGCGCCGCCACTAACAGCCGCCCGCCGCGCCCCGTCAAACCCCTTCTTCCGTGGTGAGCGCCCCGCGGCAACGCCCGTCGAACCAGATGACGAGCTTGCCTATCGCCCGGTCCGTATGGCCGAGTAGACCGGCGCCGGACGGCACAGGCTTATTCTCGAGCCAGGAATTCTGTCACTATCACCATCGCCGAGTCGCATATCGACCCTCGCGGCCCTTCATAGACGGGTATTTATTTCCCAAGCCCGCTCAGAAAGATAGTCTGCCACTGGCCGCGGTCGGGCTGGGTCAACACCTCGATTTCTGTCACCCATTTTACCCATTGAAAACCGCGCCGCCCAGGCGCAACGAGACGGATGGGCGCGCCATAGCCGTGCGTCAATGGTGTGTTGCCCACATGCGTGGCCAACAGGGCAGCATACGCTTCGCTCAACGGCAGGCTCCAGCGATAGCCGGTTATGGACTTGAAGCTGACCGCCACGGCGCCTGTATTGGGCTGCGCGTGCGCCAACAAGTGCCCAACCCTAACTCCCTGCCATCGTTGCGTTGTATACCATCCACTGGTGCAATCTAGAGTGGCCTCTTGGCGGTCGCGCGTTCGAGCAGCAAGCGTCGTATAATCGACCGCATATTCCTTCGCCACCGCGCCAGTGATGCGCAGCCGCCAGGTCGAAAGGTCGATGGGAGCAGGATTGTCAAACATCCACATGGTGACGGGGAAATCGTCACCGGCGTTGCGCGAACCGGTGAAGCGCCGACGGTCTCCCGGTGTGGAGGCGGCGCGGTTGAACGCCTGGTTGCCCCCCCACAAGAGCAATCCGCTCAGCCCGATGCCAGCCAGGTGGAGAAACGCGCGCCGGTCGCGCAGGTCGCTGCGCCGGAGAGGCTTGAAACGCAAGATGACGTGAAACAACAAGAGGATGGCCAGCGCCAGACCCAATGCCACATGCCACCACAATCCGTTGGGGAATCGGGCTGGCCACTGCCACGTGGACCAAACCACGCCGGTCGCCAACACGAGCAGCACAGCCAGCAACGTCAGTAGCGACGCCACAGTGGCGCGCTCCCACCGGTAAGGGCGGGCAAGCCGAGGCCAGACGCGGCGCATCTTCCACACCAGCGGCAGCACAACTGCCAGCCCCCCCGCGCCGTGCAACATGAAAACCCACCAGCCTTTGGGCAGCCCCACCAGAAACGAGGCAAATCCCGAAAGGGTGGCAAGGGTTACCAGAATAAAGAGAGTCCAATCGACAACACGTGGGCGCATAGATCTTTGCTTAGTATACCACGGCTCGTTGGCGTCGATAGGGATTTATGATACAATTGTTCTATGATTTTCACAGGCAAGGTGACAGCAGCGCTGGAAGAAAAGCGAACACACTTTCGTGACTATCAGGTTGGTCTCCAAACGCAACAGGCGCAAGTGGGGGCTTGGCTGGCGGCGTTACGGCAACAGACCGTAGCCACCCTTGCTGCGCGGCTGGACGAAAGCGGCGTGGCGTGGCCCGGTGCGCTCCCCACCCCCGAGTTTGACCAGGCCGCCGACCTGTTGCTGCCCTTTGGGCAACAGTGGAGCAGCCACACCGATGCGCGAGGCTGGGCCATGACGGTGTTGAAAGACCGCCCCGTGGCCGCCGTCGACGGCAGCCAGATCACCCCCACCAAAGAGTATTCCCTCCCCGTTGGCGCGGTGCAGGTCGGTTGGTTCATCAATTTCCACGAAGCCGAGGGACGCTACATCAAAGATGTCCTCTTTGAAGTGTTGGCGCCAGGCGAGTTGGCCGAAGAAGCGGACGAAGCAGGCGACTCCGCCGACGGCAACTTCCCCAATCAAGAGGTGAATCAGTTGCGGTTTGTGCGCGAGTGCGACCAGCTTTGTACGATCATGGCTGGCTATGCGCATATGGAGGAGCGCCAGCGTCCCCTCTGTTTTTTTGACGGATCATTTGTCATCAGCTTTGCGGGGCAGATGGCGCCGCGCCACGCTCATGCCTATGTCAATGCCGTGCGCCAGGTGCTTGCCTGCTCGGCGCGCGATCGGGCGCCACTGGTTGGGTTTGTCGACAGCTCGGCGAGCCGCGATCTGGTGACCATGCTCGAAGTATTGCACCAGCAGCCGGGCGCCCTCAAGTTGACCGACGGCGCTCTTCTCATGAGCGGGGGGGTTCTACGCAACTGGGGAGACCGCACCCCGTTCTTCCGCTGCGCTCGCGATGACCGGTTGGCGCGAAACGGACTGGGGGCTTTCTATGGCGATGTCGCCTTTACCTATATCCAATTGGCCATGGAACGCCCGCCAGCTCGCCTGGAAGTGCCCCATTGGATCGTGGAGGAGGGGCGCGCAGACGAGGTGGTTGACCTGGTGCGCGCCGAGTGCGTCGTGGGGATGGGCTATCCCTACGCCATCGAAACCGCCGATGCCCTGGCGGTGATCAGTATGCAGGATCGCCAGCGGTTCTACGCACTGCTTGAACAGTTTGCCCAGCGGGCGGGTCTCTCGTTTACCCGCGCCCGCAAGGCGGCCAGCAAGCGGGCGCGCCGATAGGATCGCGGATGGGCTCTATGGCCCGTTCTCATGCGCAGAAGCCTGGCTGCGCGACGATTGGTTCGTGGCGGGGTTTTATGCATTGGTGAATATGCCAGCAAGTGGCAGGTTCAGTTCCGTGCATGGCGTCAGATGTCGGTTATACTTGTAAGGATGGCTCTACCATGTCAGCCTCGTCGGATGTGACCCCGGTCACCCCTTCCCTAAGACCTCATGCAGAGCCTGTGGAGAACCGCGCGGCAGAGACAGTGATCGATGCGCCGTCGACGGCTCCAGTCACAAGCCCTGTCGTGCCGTGGGATATCCCCACCAAACGCACCGCCTTTATCATTCTGCTGATTGTCGGGGCCGGGATCTTTTGGATCAGCCGCCCCGTGATCCCACTGCTGATGATCAGCGCCATCGGCTCCTATTTCCTCAGCCCGCTGGTTGATCTGGCCGAGCGTTTACGGGTGCCACGCAGCATCAGTACAATGCTGCTCTATGTGTTGGTGCTGGCGGGGCTGGTTCTATTGCCTGTCTTTTTGGCGCCGGTGTTGTTACATCAATTGAGGACGATTACCGATTTTGATGTCAACCGCACAGCAACAGCCTTTGTCCAATGGGTGACGGAGACGGTCAACAGCATCCCTGACTCGGTGCAGCTCTTTGGGTTTGCGATCCCCGTCGGCGAAACCATGCAGGAATTCCAAGACAACTTTGAACAATATATCATTTTGCCCACGCTGGCGGATATTCTGAATTCACTCCAGCAGGTGCTTAGCACAGCCACCAGTGTGGTGGGCAGCACGGCCTCGATTGGCCTGAGCGTTGTGGGCGGTGTCGTGCAAGTTTTTGTGGTCTTTGTGCTCACCTTTTTCATGAGCCTCTATCTCACCAAAGATGCGCCGTTGATCCGCGACTACGTTCGCGATCTCTTCCCCCGCTCGTATCAGCCCGAGCTGGCCGAATTACTGCGGCGCATTGGGCACATTTGGCACTCATTTTTCCGGGGTCAAGTCTTGCTCTGCCTGATCATCGGCTTCATTACCTGGGTGGCGCTGCGCCTGGTGGGGATGCCAGGCGCCCTGATCCTGGCCATCATCGCCGGCGCGCTAGAGATCATTCCGAGCCTGGGGCCCACGCTGGCGACCATCCCCGCGGTGATTGTGGCGCTGATCCAGGGCAGCGAGGTGCTGGCACCCTACGGCATTGGCAACCTTGGCTTTGCGATCATCATCATAGCCATCTATTTCATCATCCAACAGTTGGAAAACAGCATCATCGTGCCACGCGTGATCGGCGGCAGCGTCAATCTCCACCCAATTGTTGTCATCTGCGGCGTTGTGGTTGGCTTCAACCTTGTGGGCATCTGGGGCGCCTTTTTTGCCGCCCCCGTGATCGCATCGCTGCGCGTCGTGGCGGGCTATGTCCATGCCAAACTGCTGGATTACCCACCCTTCCGCAATGGGCGCTATCCGGCCACAGCCCTACGGCGGCCCTTTATCTATCGGCGCAAAGTAAAGACAGAGGAATTGAGTAGCCCGCCCGCGCGCATCGCTGAGAGCGCAGCCAGTGAGCGGGGAGGCAATGACTCTGCCCCGGTGGACAGGATGGCGCCCTCCCCGCTATCCGCGGCATACCCGGCAGCCGACGAGCAAGCCCGCCCACGTTCGAGCACACCTGCTTGATCAGGCAGGTCACCCCCAGTTGAATCAACCTGGCGTCTATCCGCCAAAGTCCCCATTGTAAAGCCTCAGTTCTGGCGCGCGCCTATTGTCAGCAAACTGACAGCGCAACCCCGCCTTTTAGCGTATTGACAAAGAGCGCCATCCCTCGTTACAATAAACAGCGTGTAAATTTACGGCTCGACAGGGGCAAAGCGGAACTCAAGTTACGGCAATTCGTTGGTATGTGGTAGTACACTGACCGCCAGTCAACGAGTTACAGCTTCTCCGGAGATAGGTTAGGGATAGATCATGTCTGATAA
>JAHDWG010000133.1:3109-10811 GCA_023384495.1 Caldilineaceae bacterium | reverse complement strand
GAATCACAACTACATCGGCACCGAACATCTGCTTCTGGGGCTGGTGCGTGAGGAGAATGGTGTGGCCGTCAAGGTGTTGCGCGAGTTGGGCGTAGACCCCGGCCAGGTGATCCGAGCCGTGGAACGCACCGTGGGGCGGGGTGAACGCGCCCCCTTTGGCAAGCCGACGCTTGCCCCGCGCACCAAGCGCGTCATTGAACTGGCGGTTGACGAGGCGCGGCTGATGGGCCATCATTACATTGGCACCGAGCATCTGCTGTTGGGTCTTGTGCGTGAAGGAGAAGGCATTGCAGTGAATGTGTTGCGCGGCCTGGGCATCAACCTGGACCGGGTCCGCACACAAACCGCCCGCAATATTCTGCAAAATCAGGCGCAGTCCAAAGAGCAAAAGAAGAAGGAATCCAAGACGCCGCTGGTTGACCAGCTTGGGCGCGACCTGACCGCTGCCGCCGAAGAGGGCAAGCTAGACCCGGTGATCGGCCGCCAAACTGAGATCGAGCGAATGATCCAGATCTTGAGCCGCCGCACCAAGAACAACCCGGCCCTGATCGGTGAGCCGGGCGTGGGCAAGACAGCCATCGTGGAAGGGTTGGCGCAGCGTATCATCGAGGGCAATGTGCCCGAAACGCTGCTCAACAAACGCTTGCTCATGTTGGATGTGGGCAGCCTGGTGGCCGGCACGATGTATCGCGGTCAGTTTGAAGAGCGCCTCAAGAAGGTGATCGAAGAGATCATTCAATCCGGTTCGATTCTCTTTATTGATGAAGTGCATATGCTGGTGGGCGCCGGCGCAGCGGGCAGCAGTGTGGACGCCGCTAACATTCTCAAACCAGCGCTGAGCCGGGGGGAATTGCAGGTCATCGGCGCCACCACGCTGGATGAGTATCGCAAGTACATCGAAAGCGATGCCGCCCTGGAACGCCGCTTCCAGCCCGTTCTGGTGGGTGAACCTTCAATTGAAGAAACAGTGGAAATTCTGCGGGGAATCAAGACCCGCTATGAAGACCATCATAAGTTAGTCATCACCGATGAGGCGATTGAAGCCGCCGCTCAACTTGCTGCGCGCTATGTGCCCGACCGTTTTATGCCCGACAAGGCCATCGATCTCATCGACGAGGCCGGCAGCCGGGTGCGTATGTACAAGGCGCCCTATGCAGCCAACCTGCGTGAGACGTTTATCAATCTGAAGAAGTTGCAAAAGGCCAAGGAAGAGGCGCTTGACACCCAGCGCTATGACGACGCCATCGACCTACGCTACCGTGAAGTGGAGTTGGAAGCCAGGCTCACCGAGTTACGCGAGAGCGGTGGCCAGACCACCAACCAGCCACACGTAACCGCCGACGACATTGCTGAGGTCGTCTCTATGTGGACAGGCGTGCCAGTCAACCGGCTGGGCGGCGAAGAGCGCGAGCGATTGCTGGAGATGGAGAAATATCTCCACCAACGGATCATTGGCCAGGAGGAGCCCATCAAGGCCATTAGCCGAGCCGTCCGCCGGGCGCGCGCGGGCCTCAAGGACCCCAAACGCCCGATCGGCAGCTATATGTTTCTCGGCCCGACCGGTATCGGCAAGTCGTTGACGGCTAAGACGCTGGCGGAGTTTATGTTCGGCAGCGAAGAGGCCTTGGTCAAGATCGACATGAGCGAGTTCATGGAGCGTCACAATGTAAGCCGCCTGGTGGGCGCGCCCCCCGGTTATGTGGGCTACGATGAGGGTGGCCAGTTGACCGAGATCGTCCGCCGGCGCCCCTACTGTGTGGTGTTGCTCGATGAAATCGAAAAGGCTCACCCCGAAGTCTTTAACATGCTGCTGCAAATCCTGGAGGACGGCTATCTGACCGACGCCAAGGGCCGCCGAATTGACTTCCGCAACACGCTGATCCTGATGACCAGCAACATCGGCGCCAAACTCATCCAGGGGTCAAACAAACTGGGTTTCGTCATCACGCGCGATGACGAGGCGCAACGCGAGGACGAATATGAGTCGATGAAGGCGCGCGTGATGGACGCCCTCAAGAAGGCGTTCCGTCCCGAATTCATTAATCGCCTCGACGGGATCATGGTGTATCGAAGCCTTACCCGCGAGGAAATCGCCCAGATTGTGGAACTGGAATTGCGCTCGTTGCGCATGCAGTTAGCCGAGCAGGATATGGCGCTGGAATTGACCGATGCGGCTCGGCTTGAGATCGCTGGCGCTGGTTTTGATACGGAATATGGGGCTCGCCCACTGCGCCGCGTGATCCAGAATCGTATCCAGGACCCCATGAGCGAACATCTGCTGGCCAATCGCTTCGTCCCCGGTGACACGATCCAGGTTGATTATCGCGACACGGTCAATGAAGATGGTAAAGAGGTGAAGGATTTCGTGTTCGATGTCATTGCGCATCGCGAAATCCCCGGTGAAGATGACACGGAGACCACCCGCGTTTTGGAGGCCATGTTCCAATAGCCGTGTGGTGACTAAAGATTCCAAAGCGACCCGCAGATGCGGGTCGCTTTTTCACATATTGGAGCGCTTTGTCTGCGGGCAGATATTCAGCGCAATGTACATCGGGTAATTGAGACAGCCTATGACGACACCGCTGCTAGAACTCGAAAACGTCCACACCTATTATGGAAAGATTCATGCCCTCAAAGGCGTCTCGCTGACGGTGGATCGTGGCGAGATTGTAACGCTCATCGGCAGCAATGGCGCAGGCAAAAGCACAACGCTACGCACGATCTCCGGGTTGTTGCGACCACAGCAGGGGGATGTGAGGCTCAACGGTCAGTCGATGACGCGCACACCGCCGCATAAGGTGGTTGAAGCAGGGATCGGTCATGTGCCTGAAGGGCGCGGCGTGTTCCCCGCGCTCACGGTTCTAGAGAATCTTGAAATGGGCGCTTACTTGCTGACAGACAACAACGAAATCAAGCGCCGCCTGGAGCAAGTCTTTACGACCTTTCCTCGCCTGCGGGAACGCATGACACAAAAGGGCGGCACCCTCTCTGGCGGTGAACAACAGATGCTTGCCATCGGGCGCGCCCTGATGCAACGACCGGCCATCTTATTGCTGGATGAGCCATCAATGGGGCTGGCGCCGCTGTTGGTGGAAGAGATTTTTCATACCATCGAACGACTCAACCAAGAGCAGGGCACGACCATCCTGTTGGTGGAACAGAATGCCCAGTCGGCGCTCCAGGTGGCGAACCGCGCCTACGTGCTCGAAACCGGCGCAATTAGCATCACGGGAGAAGCCAAAGCGCTCCTCGCCGATGAGCGGGTGATCGAGGCGTATCTGGGGCTCTAAACTGATTCGGATGGGCACTGATGGAGAAAAGAGACAAAGATGGCGCCAATCGTAGGTGTGCGCTATCTTTGTCTCTTTTCTCAAATGGTGCGTTGCACGTAGTTTCTATCGAACCCACGTGCAGCGCACGAAGGCCGCAGTACGGTTGTCGTATTAACGCAACCCTTCAAACATCTTCACCGCAGCCGCTGCACCCCCAAGCACAAAGCCACTGTCGCCACCGGCGGTGAGAAACTGAAAGCCCTGTTTCGCCAATTCCACCCCATGCTGAGGCGATGACCCCGCGAAGCCCGGAATCTTGCCCGTGTTACGGCAGGCTTGCAGCACACGCTCGATGGCGCGGGCATGTTCGTCTCGCTGGAACATCTCGCTGGGGTGGATGCCCATGGAGAGCGCCAGGTCCGACGGCCCCGTCCAGCAGCCGTCGACGCCGGGCGTCGACAAAATCGCTTCCGCATTCTCCACTGCCTGCGCGCTTTCGATCTGTACTGCCACAAACAACTGCTCGTTGATCCAGTTGGCGTAATCGCCGCCATAGACGCGCGCACGGCCCCAACCCCACGAGCGCGTCCCCACAGGGGGCAAGCGGCAGGCGTCAGCTGCGGCCTTTGCGTCCTCCGCCGTGTGCACCATGGGCACGACAATCCCCATGACGCCTTCGTCGAGCAGGCGACCGATCAGGGTATAGTCGTTGCGCGCCACCCGCGCCATGGGGATGGCCGTCCCCGCATGCATGGCCGTGAGCGCGGCAATCGTCGAATCATCGCCCCACGAACCGTGCTGGCGGTCGAGCAGCAGGAAATCAGCCCCGCTTGTGCTCAACAACTCAGCTACGATGGGGGAGCCCAAGCCCAAGCCAAAGCCAAAGGCCGGCTTGCCCTGGAGCATTGCCTGTTTGGCGGTGTTGATTTTCATGTGTAGTAGTTTCCCTTGTGATGAGTGAAAGATTTTTGATCATTGGCCATTCGTCATTGGTGGTGCGCACTATGAATGACCAATTGACAATCATTCAGCCACGCCCACGAGCGTCAGTTCTTCGGCGCGATGGCAACTGACCCAGTGACCGGCTTGGCTCTCGCGCAGCGTGGGCGCTTCGCTCTTGCAGCGGTCCACGGCGTAACGACAGCGCGGATGGAAATAGCAGCCAGAAGGCGGGTGCGCTGGGTCGGCTACATCGCCTTCGAGAATGATGCGCTGGGAACGCAGGCGCGGGTCGGGCTTGGGTACGGCTGACAGCAGCGCCTCGGTGTATGGATGCTGCGGCATGTGAAAAAGCGCTCGCGTCTCGGCCACTTCAACGATCTTGCCAACATACATAACGGCAACGCGATGGCTCATATGTTTGACCACGCTTAGGTCGTGGGCCACAAAGAGCACAGCCACGTTGAGCTGATCCTGTAGATCCAATAGCAAATTGACGAT
Source organism: Caldilineaceae bacterium (assembly GCA_023384495.1). Lineage (GTDB taxonomy): Bacteria > Chloroflexota > Anaerolineae > Caldilineales > Caldilineaceae > CFX5. The sequence continues at coordinate 6,099 of JAHDWG010000133.1, read as the reverse complement.
CTGCGCCTGCACCGACACATCCAACGCCGAGACAGGTTCATCAGCGACGATGAGGGGCGGGTTGAGCGCCAGGGCGCGGGCAATGCCAATGCGTTGCCGCTGCCCGCCGCTAAAGGCATGCGGATAGCGCTGCATGAATTCGGGGGGCAGGTTTACCATCTGCAGCAATTGCTCCACCCGTTCGCGGCGTTCGGCGGCATTCTTGACGCCGTTGACCAACAGCGGCTCGCCGATAATGTCCAGCAACGTCATGCGCGGGTTGAGCGACGAGTAGGGGTCCTGGAAGATCATCTGCATTTGCCGGCGTAACGGGCGCAATTCTCGCTTGGAGAGGCTCGCCACATCCACCGTGGCGCCGCGCTCGGTGTGGAAGAGAATCTCACCGGCGGTCGGCGCGAGCGCACGCAGGATGCAGCGTGCGGTGGTCGTCTTGCCGCAGCCGCTCTCACCCACCAACGCCAATGTCTCACCATAGTTGATATGAAAGCTGACATCATCCACCGCACGCACGTGCCCCACCACACGGCGCAAAAATCCGGCCCGAATGGGGAAAAACTTTTTTAAGCCTCGAACATCAAGCAAGGGTGCAGATGTGCTCATGACCGCCTCATCCAAAAATCTGCGTCAGGTCCAGCCGGAAGCCGGGGAGCAGTGGATCACCGACCACAATTGCCCAACAATGCTGGCATTCCGATTTCCCGTCTCACTGCCTGCGGGTGGCATGATGATCAGCTCCCCTGCTGCCGTGCGCTCCATGCGCAGCTCCGGATTGGCCTGGCAGAGCGCAAAGAACTCCTCGGTGGTTACCGCCAGCGGTTCAACGTTGAGGACAAGCGTAGTCATCGGATCGCTCCCAGCGCACCAGTTGACGCAAATCGGTTCTCCTATCATAGCCTATGCGCCGCCAAACCACAACACAACGATGAGCGCTTATGACTCCCTTTGCCGCCCGCCCGCCCCGGCTCTGTGGGCCAACGCGGCGCGCACCCGGGCATGTTCGGCGCGTGTGATGGGATAGAAATAGACCAGAACCAGGCTGGCCGCCAGAATGATCGCCGGCCCAGGCCCAATCAGCAGGCGGATCGCCATCAGCGCAGGATCGGGTTGGATGGGCATGGGTATGGCGTCGCTTGGCGTGATATAGCCCGTCCAACTGAGCACCAGGCCCACTAGGTAGATTCCCAGCGCCAGACACGCCTTCTGCAAGAAAACCATAAAGCCATAGAAGATGCCCTCACGGCGTTGGCCTGTCTGGAGTTCATCGTACTCGATGACGTCGGGCATCATGGCCCAGGGGATGAGATAGGCCACAGCTACCCCGGCGCCGGCCAGCGCGGCCAGGGGGAGCACCCACGCAAAGCGGTCGGGCGTCACAAAAAAGAGCGCCAGTTGCACGGCCAGCCAGATGGTTGCGCCAAGCATGTAGACAAGCCGCTTGTCCAACCGCCGGCTGACCATGCTCCAGACAAAGAGAAAGACAAAGCTTGAACCCTGCACGGCCAGCAGCACCAGCGGGATCTGGTCGGGCCGGCGCAGATAGTAGGTGAGGAAGTAGATGAGCACCGTCTGCACCAGTTGCAGCGCAAACCATGAGAGCAGATAAAGCCCAATCACAAAGCGGTAGGGGCGGTTGGCAAAGGCAATACGCAACTGCTGCCCATAGGGGATAGTTGTCGCCGGTTTTTTCGGCGCGATGTGCTCCGGTCGTTCGGTTGTGCCGAAGAAGACCACAAAACAGGGCAACGCCACCAGCATGCCCCAGACCGCCGCCGACACTGTGTAGCCCAGGCGCGGGTCGTCGAAGCGGCCCACGATCAGCGGATGCGCCACCGCTGCAATCAGCCCGCCGGCAATCGAAAAGCCGAAACGATAGCTGTTGAGGCTGGTGCGCTCATCATAATCGCGGGTCAGTTCGGGCGTCAGCGCCGTGTACGGGACATTCACCGCTGTAAACGCAGTGTCGCCGAGCAGGGCGATCACCAAATAGTAAAGATACTTCGCCGTGGGGTCGAGCGGTGGGGTGAGCCAGAGCAGAAAGAAGAGCAGGCCAAAGGGGATGGCGCCAAAGAGGATCCACGGGCGACGGCGGCCCCAGCGCGTGCGGGTGCGGTCGCTCAGCCAGCCGATGAGGGGATCATTGATCGCATCCCAGACCTTGTTGAGCAAGAGGATTGACCCGGCGGCGGCTGGGTCCAGACGGGCTACATCGGTGAGAAAGATGAGCAGGAAGAAGCCTTTGAGCGCAGCGACAATGGCTGTGCCAAAGTCGCCGGCGCCATAGGCCAGTTTGGTGCGGGCAGCCACTTTTTCGCTGGCGCCGGCCGCGTGCGCTGTAGCCACTCTGTTTCCCTAATTCCCCTGGATCTCAGAAACCTGCTCAACTATCCAGTTACGCTTTGTGCTCTCAAAGTGGCCGCGGTTCAGAAAAAGACCTGGCTCAAGTTAAGAACAAACCCAGGCAGCACGGGATCGCCTGAGATTGTCGCCGGGTTGTTCAACACGATGACGCCTTCGTCGGGCCGGTAGATCTCCACTCGGCGTGTTTCGGGGTCGATGAGCCAGCCTAAGCGAGCGCCGTTGAGGATGTATTCGCGCATCTTGGCCTGAATGCTTTCCAATTCATCAGACGGTGAGCGAAGCTCGACCACAAAGTCTGGGCAAAGGGGTGCAAAGCGCCGGCGCAGGGCTGGTGGCGTCGCCTCCCATCGTTCTTGTGCGATCCACGCCACATCGGGAGAACGAATCGCGCCGTTGGGCAGTATAAAGCCGGCGGACGAATCAAAGGCGCGCCCCAGGCGCGTCCGTTCATTCCAAACCCACACCTGGCCCCCAATCCCCAAATTGCGGCTCCCCGTCTCGCTTCCAGCTGGGGGCATGGCGACTACCTCTCCTGTTGCAAGGCGTTCAAAGCGAATCTCTGGGTTGGCGCGACAAAGTTCCCAAAACGCCTCATCGCTGGCGACAAATGGCTTTAGGTCAAGGACAAGTGC
>JAHDWG010000133.1:0-3099 GCA_023384495.1 Caldilineaceae bacterium | reverse complement strand
CAATGTCTCCTCCAGTGGGCAGGCCCGCATATGGAGTCGGGTTGCTCGCTATTGTACCTGCTCGTCGTAGAGAAAACAACTCACGGTCTGTCTCTCTCCTAGCGTCTGCAGAACCGGCTCGCGCACATCGCAAGCGCCGGCCATGAAGTCCTGGCAGCGCGGGTGAAAGGGACAGCCCACGGGCCGGTCATACGGGTGGGGGATGGAGCCGGTGATGGTGGCCAGCTTGGTGCGCGGCTCGGCGAGAATGCTGGGGATGGAGCGCAGCAGCGAACGGGTGTAGGGGTGCCTGGGCGCGTGGAAAATCTCGTCCACTGGCCCCTGCTCCACCACCTTGCCCAGATACATCACCACCACATCATCGGCCATTTCGGCAATGACCCCCATATCGTGGGTGATGAGGATGATCGACAGCCCGCGTTCCTCCTGTAGCCGGCGCATGAGGTCGAGAATCTGGGCCTGGGTGGTCACATCGAGCGCAGTGGTTGGCTCATCGGCAATGAGGATGCGCGGGTCGCAGGCCAGCGCCATTGCAATCATGACGCGCTGGCGCAACCCACCGCTCAACTGGAACGAATACTCGTCGATGCGCCGTTCGGGGCGGGGGATGCCCACCATGCGCAACAGTTCGATGGCCTCTTCGCGGGCCTCTTTGTGCGTGATGGGCTTGTGCAGGCGGATGGCCTCGATGATCTGGTTGCCCACGGTGTGGTAGGCGCTGAGCGAGGTCATTGGCTCCTGAAAGATGAGCGCAATGTCCTCCCCGCGGATCGACCGGATTTCGCGGCCATGCTCCTTGAGCGTGACGAGGTCGATCTCGTCTAGTTGGCCGTTGTGGGTGGGCCGGCGCAGCCAGATCTCGCCCCCCTCAATCCGCCCGCCGCGGTCGACAATGCGCAGGATCGAGCGGGCGGTGACGCTCTTACCGCAGCCGCTCTCGCCCACAATGCCCAGCGTCTTGCCGGCGTGGACATCGAAGCTGACGCCGTCGACGGCGCGGACAATGCCTTCGTCCTGATAGAAATAGGTTTTGAGATTCTTGACAGAGAGAATTGCTGATTGATCATTCATGATTAGGCTTGACAGCAGAACGGTGGATCACGCTGCCCCTTCCGGCTGTGCGTGCGACCGCCCCATACCGGCCTTGCCCAGCCGGCGGTCCAACGCGACAAGCAGCAGGCTCAGCAGCGTAAAGGTCGCCAGCACCAAGAGGCTGTTCAGCAAAACGCGTGGGTAGCCCAACTGGGCAGCGTTGATGAAGGGATAGGGGTAGAAACCGCTCCAGGCGCCGTGAATCACCGAGTAAATGAAATAGACAAGGGGAAAGGCCAGCCAACGCCAGCTGTCACGCCAGCGGAGCCTCGCCCGCTCGCCGTAGACCGCCCAGTGAAACAGGTAAAGCGCCGGCGTCGCATAGTGCAGCAGCCCCTGCACAAACCGGCTTCCCCCCGGTTCGAAGGGGATACGGCTTAAGATCAAAAAATAGATCAGAAATGTGACTGCAATATAGAGCGCGATTGCGGCGCGAACGGGTGGGCGGTTGAAAAAGCGTCCTATAGGTGATTGCGGGCTCAACACCCCTAGCGTAAAATAGACCGCAACCAACAAGTTGCTGAGTATCGTAAAGTAGCTAAAATAGTTGACCGTGAATGTCAGCCATGGAAGATGACCCTGTGTCTGCAGGCCGCGGAGATAACTGACGCCCATAGCGACCCAAGTCAACGCGGCGGCAAGGATGCAATAAACCCATTGCGTTGAACGCACAAGCCGGCCTCCTGATTGCGGTTTGGTATGTTGCTTCGGCGCAGAATCACCCATACGGATCCGCCGCGTCGCGCAGGCCGTCGCCCAGGAAGTTGAAGGCCAGCACTGCAACGATAACCGGAATGGCCGGAATCAGCAGCCAGGGCGAGATGGCCACGGCCTGGATGTTCTGCGCCTGTTGCAGCAGCACCCCCCAACTGATGGCTGGCGGACGTAGACCCAGGCCCAGAAAACTGAGCGAGGTCTCGGAGATGATCATGGCGGGGATGGCCAGGGTTGTGGCCGCAATGATGTGGCTGAGGAAGGACGGCACCATGTGGCGGAAGATGATGCGCATCTGCCCGGCGCCGGCCAATTCGGCGGCCATGACGAAGTCTTCGGAGCGGAGCGAGAGAAAGCGACCGCGCACCACGCGCGCCATGACCGTCCAGCCAATCAGCGAGATGATGATGGTGATGAAAAAGTAGATGCGCGTCACTGGCCACTCACGCGGCAGCGCGGCGGCCAATCCCATCCACAGCGGGATGGTGGGGATGGAGCGCACGATCTCGATGACGCGTTGGATCACGTTGTCCACCCAGCCGCCATAGAGACCGGAGACGCCGCCCAACAAGACGCCGAGAAAGAGGCTCAACAGCACGCCCACCAAGCCAATCGTCATCGAGACACGTGTGGCGAACATGAGCCGCGAGAAAAGGTCGCGCCCCTGCAGATCAGTCCCCAACAAAAAGAGCACATCTTCGGCGCGCCCCTCAGCCACGCCGATCAGATGGCGATCCATGGGGAACAGACCCCACAGCTTGTATTCAAACCCCCTGGCGAAAAATTGGACGGGGATTTTGATGTTTGGGTCTGGCGCATAGACGCGTTTCAGTGTCCGTGGATCGCGCCTGCCGGTCAGGCCATAGACGTGCGGCTTAAAGCGCCCGTTGTCAAACCAGTGAATCGGCTGTGGCGGCAACAAAGAACGTTCCGCCTCTGAGAGCGTAGGGCTGCTGTAGGCGAAAAACTCGGCAAAGAGAACGATCAAATAGAAGAGGAAAATGATAACGCCGGCGATCAGCGCCAACTGGTGGCGACGAAAGCGCCACCACATCAACTGCCACTGTGTCGCCACCGAAATTCGATCCGTGGTGGTGGCCGTCTTTGCCGCCCGGGTCGTTTCATCCAGCGTTGCAACCGCTTCAGCCATTCATCTTCCCCACATCAGCAATGATGCACCATTTGCAATTCACCATCGACGATTGACAATCAACTTCCTTCCATACCCAACCGGATGCGCGGGTCGATCCACATCAGGATCAGGTCGGAGATCAGTGTGCCGATCACCGTCAT
>JAHDWG010000706.1 GCA_023384495.1 Caldilineaceae bacterium | reverse complement strand
AAATAAGTGCCAGTGCCGCCGAACGGCCCCGGCAAGGAATAAACGCCAGTAGCTCCATGTTCCCGGTGTGGAACATGGAGCTTTCGTTTTTGTGCAGGTGTATCGAATGGCCGAAAAAACCACAGAAGGCAGTGTCAGTGCGGGCGGAGATCTGAGGGACAGCAATGTTATCACGGGCGATCGCAATCGAATTGAGCGCCGGGGGGATGATCGGTCACAGACGCAGCGAGTTGAGTTCCAGACTGCTCAGAATGTCAGCGACATCCAGATTGCCATCTCGGAGATCCGCCAGGGGCTGGCGAATGATCGGGAAGTGCGTCACGACATGAGGCAACAAATGTGGCGTATGAGCCAGGACATCAACGGCGTCAGCCGGCACGTCGAGAAGCTGCTCGACCTCGAACGCACCTTCGACAAGCGAATGCTGTTCTTTGAAAAGCACCTGGATGAGCAATTGCGCAGCGCCTACGATCGCACAAGCGGACACATCGAAAAGCAGATCCGCCAGGTCTACACCTGGATGATTACCGGCTGGATCGCAATGCCGCTGCTGATGGCATTCCTATATTGGCTGTCTGTGAGGTGACAAAATGACCTGGTATCACTGGGGATTGATTCTGCTGGGCCTTTCCGGCCTGGGGGCTGTGCTGGTCGCCTACGCCGCCTGTGTGGTGGCGGGCCGGGCAGATGAGAAGATGGAGCAGGATACGGGGTACAGGATACAGGATGCGGTCACTCAACCCCTATCCCCTATTCCCTTCCCTGACGAGTGGGACGACGAGGACGAGGATTACGTGGGCGTGCCGGTGTTCGACTATGGCGATTAGATTGACCGACGCCGAACAGCATGTGCTCGTGGCGCTGGTTGAGTGCGGAGGCCAGCGGCGAAAAATGGCGGAGCAACTGAACATGAAGCGGCCCACAGTTGGTGCGCACATGACCAGCCTGTTCCGCAAGACTGCCAGCAAAAACAGCGTGCAGCTCCTCCGCTGGGCGCTCACAGAGGCACAGAGAGGCACTATTGACCGGCCACGGCGGATTGTCATGCTGAAGTGGGTAGGGCAGGGCACTTCGTGTAGACATAGATTGAGCAGTGAACAGACAGGCTGACACAGAACGAACAAACTCCGATTTTTCCGGTTTCACGGCTCCTGCGAACGCGCCCGGGCAGGATGCAAGCCGGGCCGGCAAGGCCAGCCTGGATGCCTGGTTAGAGGGACAGGAGGAGTCACCGCCGTGGCGCACCCTGTATGAGGATCTGCTGGTGGAGACGGTCATTGTTGAGGACTCGGACGGCAAGACACGCCGGCGGCCGCGCTGGGACTGGCGGCGGGCGCTCTATATCGCCTGGCGCTGTGTGCCGCCGGCCTTGCGCGAGCCGAAGACGGAACAGGAGTTGGCCAGCTTGCTGGGTCTGACCAACACTCGCACGATCCGGGCCTGGCGGGAAAAGGACCCGGAGATCGAGGAGCGCATTGCCAAGCTGCCCAAGACGCTACTCATGGACCACGTGTCGGCGGTGATGGTGGCCCTGGTGACGGTGGCAAGCGAAGCCGACGCTAAAGCACACCCGGATCGCAAATTGTTTTTGGAGATGACCGGCCATTACAAACCTCGCTCTGTGCAGGAGATTGCCGGTGAGGGTGGCGGGCCGGTGCAGGTTGTGACCGGTGATGAACTGGCGATAGCGCGCAGGCGAGCACAACAGACCGAGGCGAAACTACTGGGCGATGAATCAGCAAGACAAGATTGAGTGGCTGGCCTGTGCAGAGTCGCCACTCTACTTCACCAACACCTATGCCCGAATCTATGACGCCGGCGCCGGCACGTGGATTCCGTTCGATCTCTGGCCGGCTCAAGCGCGCACCATCAAGACGGCTGAGGAGCATACGCTGACCATCATCCTCAAAGCCCGCCAGCTGGGTCTGACCTGGCTCGTGTTGGCCTATGCGCTCTGGCGCATGATCTTCCATCCACAGGCCGAGGTGCTCTTGTTCAGCCGGCGTGATGACGAGGCTGTGCATTTGCTCGATGACCGGCTCAAGGGCATGTACCGGCGCCTACCTCGCTTCTTACA
>JAHDWG010000705.1 GCA_023384495.1 Caldilineaceae bacterium | reverse complement strand
GCTATTTTGACGAGATCACAGTGGAACGGGTGGCGCGCGATGAAGGCTGGGCGCGCGTTGCCACGTTGCCGCTGGTTTTTCCCGACATCGCTCAGCCGACAAGCCAGTGAACAGTGGTCAGTGTTCACTGACCACTGTTCACTGACCACTATTACTTACTCGCCCTTCAGCCACGCCACAAACTGCTCGTGCGATTGCTTGTTCGAGAAATACTCGAAATGGTTGCAGGCGAGTTCGCGCGTCTTGAGCAGCTCGGCGGGGTAGTGGCCGTTACGTATCCCCAACATGCTCCGCACGTTGATGACCATATCGTGCTGGTCGCCAAAGATCAGGTCGAGCGTGGCGTCAGCCAGCCGCATCACCTTGTGTTGCAGACGCCGCCAGGCAGCGGCATCGATCTGGGGCGGCTTGTCGTTGCGCCCGGCGAGGATAAAATAGGGGGTTGTCACGGGCTTGGTCGTCAGGTTGAGGTCGCTCAAAAACTGGGAAGCCGGTCGCAGATCGTCGGGGCCGACAGCGTCATCCACGGCCTTATTCAGGACCCAGCCGGCCAGGGCCGCAGGTGGCAACGACGCCCACGAGCCGTTGAGCGCCAGCGTGCTGACCCAGGGAATAAGCCGCTTCACATCGGCCAGACGGGTGCCCTGGTTGGGTGGCCCGGCCAGAAAACAGCGATCCACAAACTGGTTGCCGCCCCACAGTTCCACCATTGCCCGCGCCACCAGCGTGCCCATGCTGTGAGCAAACACATCGAGCGTGCGGCCGTCGTCCGGGCCAAAGCCGGCTGCTCGCAGCGCATCAGCCAGGATGCGCCCGTTTTCCGAGATGCGCGTGTTGAAACTTTCGTAGTCAAAGGCCAGGATGTGGTCGTAGCCCACGTCATTGCGGGCCAGGTGATTGGCCACCCAGTCGGCGATAGCTGTGGAGATATCGGTAAAACCATGCACAACCAGCGCCACTCGTGCGTTGGTTTTGAACTGGTTGCCCTTGACTGGTCCGTAGCGCAACTCCCCGAGGGGAACCGGGCGAGCCTGTTCTCCCGGCTGTAACGGTTTGGCGCCCAGATCGGCTGCCGCCACCGCCTGTACCTGGTGCAACCCCAGCGTCGGATCTTCTTTTTTGAGCAATTTATAGAGATAGAGCTTTACAGTCCGCCCCACATCGCGGGTGGTGCGCAGTGGCTGCACATCGGCCTCATCCAGGGAAGGCAGCCATTCGACGTGGACCGTCTGCTCATCGTCTTCAGTGCGGCCAACCGGGTAGAAGAAGCTGCCATCGTAGGCAATTGCCAGCGCACCGGCAGCATCAGCATCTGGCTCCCAGTTGAGGTGAATATCGAGCGGAGTAAGCGGGGTCACCGCCTGCCGCGCTTGATCGTCGGCGTCGATCTCGATGAGCGCGCCGGGGGTGCCGGCGGAGCGCGTCGAGCCGATGGGCAGCGGCTGGAACCAGTCGGGGAGGGCCGCGAGACCGGGTGGCGGTTCCAGATCGGTTGTTTCGCCGCCGGCTGCACGGGTGCTCTGTGTGGCGGTCAGGACGCGCACCTTGCCCGCAAACCCCGGTGGTGGTTCAAACGCAATAGCCTGCGCGGCAAGCTGTGTCCGCGTTCCCCCTTGTAGCGTGCGCTCGGTGTCGCTCGTTTTGCGAACGGTAGTCACCACAACCTCAGCCGTCGTCCACTCGTCGGCGACCGAGGCGCGCGGCGGGCCATAGGCGCGCGTCTTGCCGCCGTTCATGGCCTGGGCCAACAGCTGATCCAGCGCCGAGGCGGGTTGGTCGGCGCTGCGAGCCGCACTGCGCGTCTGGAACGGGCTTTTAAGCGGGCCTTGCTCCAATACCTCGAAGTTGGTATCGGCCACTGTAGCAATCACCTTAAAGATCTCCTTGGCCTCGGCAAGGTCGTCGGCGAGGAAGGCCTCGAGTTGCTCGTTGCGCTTGGCCGAAAGGCCAAAGGAAAAGGTGGTGCCGGCCTGCACCGGCTCGTGGGCGCCTTTAATTTGAGGGTATAACTGCTCGACCTCCCACTTGGGGCCAAAGTCAAAGAGCGCCACATAAAGGGGTAGGTCGCTGTGGTTGCC
>JAHDWG010000132.1:15708-17010 GCA_023384495.1 Caldilineaceae bacterium | reverse complement strand
TCGACCCCACGCTCGGCGAGGGCAAAGTATTGCGCACCGGCGCCAATGGCTGGGTCTGCCGTCCGGATGATCCTACGTCGCCCACCAATGATCCGCGCTGTCTGGATGCAAACTGGCGGAATGTGTTCGGGCTTCAGTTTGGTCCTGATCGGGAAGCTCAGACTGCGCTGGGTATTGCCTACATGCTCCAGGGCGACAGCGTGGCTGACAACGATGACCCTTCGGCCCTTCAGCCGCCCCCTGGACAGGAGTGGCAGATCGACCCGCCGCACATCATGGTTGTCTCGCCTCGTGCATTGGATCCGACGATCTATTCGACCGATCATCACTCCGGTGGCCCATGGATCATGTTCGCCGGCACCCCTGCCGAGCATCTCATGGCGCCTGTAGAAGTGGCGCCAAGCGTAGATGCCGCCGACAAGATTGCCAATGCCATGAGCGCCGCACCCCTGTCGATTGCGCAGGACGCGACCATCATCGACTGGCCCATCGACCCCACGCTCGGCGAGGGCAAAGTATTGCGCACCGGCGCCAATGGCTGGGTTTGCCGTCCGGATGATCCTACTTCACCCACCGACGATCCCCGCTGCCTAGACGCAAACTGGCGTACGCTGTTCGGCATGGAGTTCGGCCCTGAGCGAGAAGCGCTGAACATGATTGGCTTTGCCTATATGCTGCAAGGCGATAGTGTGGCTGACAACGATGACCCTTCGGCCCTTCAGCCGCCCCCTGGACAGGAGTGGCAGGTCGACCCGCCACACCTCATGATTGTCTCTTCGCACCCGTGGGACCCAGCGCTCTTCTCGAGCGACCATCAGTCAGGCGGTCCGTGGATCATGTTTGGCGGTACACCCGCCGAACACTTGATGGTGCCGGTGACTGAACACGGTCATTAAGTGGCTGCCCACAAGGGCCTGGTTGCGGCCATTCCAGCAGGGTGGGTGGAGCTGTTCTTTGCCTCTACCCACCCTACCGGGATGGAACGGGAATAAGTTGAACCTGGTTTGGCCGTCATTGCTGTGACACGCCAATTGAAACTCCCATGAGCAAGCAATCCTCTCTAATCGAATGGCAGGTGGTCGAGAACGACTCAGACTGGGAACGCCTCTGCGCACCACCCAAGTTGGACACTTTGCCCGAGCTGGCGCTGGCTGTCCCCCGTTGTCTAAGGGCAAAACGCTACTTGGGCCGAGCGGTGGTGATTCTCCTCGTGCTGGTCAGCGCCGGCGCGTGGGGTGCGCGTGCGCCGCGAGCTTGGTTGCAGCCGGCCGTAGCAAACCTGTCTGCGTCGATGCAACAGCA
>JAHDWG010000132.1:13556-15698 GCA_023384495.1 Caldilineaceae bacterium | reverse complement strand
CTGGCTAGTGCAGGGGACTGGGGGGACGCACGACCCGAGCCGGGTCGCAGCCGGTCGCAGCGAACCTGTCCGCGACGATGCAACAGCAACACGAAGCAGTGGCGTCTGGCGCAGACCCGTTGGCCGCTAGATCCATCGACGGCTCCCCAGACGCCGATGGGTGGCCCCCGTATGCCGGGGAGGAACATGGTTTGCACCCAGCTTTCCAAAACATGGAACCAACGTCTCCATGGGGTACCGCTCTCTATACAGTCGATGAGCAGGGCGACCAAAAGGTGACGCGTGTCGTTCTGTACACCGACCATGGTGCGGCGGCGTACCGGCAAACTCGCTTCTACCGGCGCACTGCCGGCGGCTGGCAACCGACGGTACCGGATGCTACCCTCTGGGGGCCGGAACGCAGCCTGGCAACGCCTTATTTTATCTATCACTTTCGCCAGACCGACGCGCCAGCTGTCATTGCGGTTGCGCCACAGATGGATGCGCTGTATGCAACCATGCAGCGCAACTTTGGGCTGCCCATCAAGCCTACTCCGGAAAAGCTGCTTATCGAAGTGAGCGTGACGCAGCCCCCCGGACGGGCGACCCCCTGGTTTCTGGTCCGTGACCGGTTGATTGTACCCTCGCCCGCAGTCTACTGGGCTCCGACCGAGCTATCCGACAGCGAATTGCTGGCGCAGTCGCTTGCCCTCCCACTGCTCGCACAGGTGTTGGCGCAAGCCAACGAGCAATATCATATCGGTCTGACCTGGCAGCCACTGATAGGTGGTCTATACCTATGGCAAGTGTGGGAGCTGGACCTGCCCTTGGCGGTCTGGCGTGAGGAGGTGGTGCATTGGCTGTATGTGGACCTGCCTGCCGCTGCCCCCGGTGCAACGGTTGTCGTACCAAAACGCTACCAGGCCCTCTGCGATGCGCACAAGCTCTGGATGTCATCCCCGGTGCAGATCGAGATTCCCTTGTTGTGCCTGGACTGGGAATGGGAGAGGTTGTTCTTCGCATTCTGGAGTCTACGCGACCCGTTTACGCGGCTAGACCAACTCGCCGCGCCGGTGCATGATTTTGACTCACCTGAGACCAAACATCATCGAGGCCGAAGTGTAGCGCTGGCCACCTTGATCGAATACGCCGTGGCCGCGTATGGCCGTGAGCGCCTGCCAGTGCTGGTGGCCGGCTTGGAAGAACATGAAAACTGGGAGACCCTCCTGCCGGCGGTCTTTGGTGTCTCTGCCTCTGAATTCGAGGCCGGCTGGCAGAACTATCTGGCGAGTCGCTACGGCATGGATATAGCTCAATGGCGCCCGTAACACTGGTTGGTTGACCATCGTCAATTGACAATAGGTAACGAGTTTGACGCGGCGGCGCGGCGCGTGTAAACTCACTCCTGATGTGATCCTGTGATACCATGAAGGTGCGAGAGTTATGCCATCGATCATCCCAGGCCCCACCTACGCCGAAATGCGCGACCCCCTGCAACTGCCCGAGTCGCTCCGGCAGGCCGCACTGGCCGCCCGCTCCAATGAACTGCACCCGCGCAATCTCTTCAACATCAACTGGATGAACACGGGCGAGCAGGTCGAGCGGATCATTCTGCCCAAGCAGTTGACCGGCGTGCAGGCCAATATCATTGTGTTGAGTGGGCGCGCGTTTCCCAGCGGCAGCATGAAGGTGGGGCCTGCCTATGCGACGCTGGCGGAGGCCGAAGCATTGCACGATCTGCGCCCAGGCCAGAAGACGGTGATCGGGCCAAGCACGGGGAATTTTGGGATCGGCGCGGCCTATGTCAGCCTGCTCAAGGGCTACCCGGCGGTGGTCGTCATGCCCGACAACATGAGCCAGGAACGCTACGAGCGCATCCGCAACTATGAGGGCGCCCTCGACCTCACCCCCGGCACCGAGTCCGACGTGATCCTGACATTGGAGCGCACCCACGCCGAGTATGTGAGCAAACCGGACCAGTATGTGGTGTTGGCGCAGTTCGAACTGCTGCCCAACTATCGCTTTCATCGTCATGTCACTGGCGAAGCGGTGGCGCGGGCGGCGGCGGACGTTGGCAACGGCCAGGTGGCGGCCTTTGTCAGCGCGCCGGGCAGCGCCGGCACGCTGGCCGCCGGCGACGACATCAAAGCGCGCTGGCCGGGT
>JAHDWG010000132.1:10196-13546 GCA_023384495.1 Caldilineaceae bacterium | reverse complement strand
CCGCGTGAGTGCAGCACGCTGTTCAACGGTGGCCAGGGGCAACACCGCATCGAGGGCATCGGCGACAAGATGGTGACGCTGATTCACAATGTCTACAACACCGACCTGCTCATGTTGATCCACGACGAGGATACCGTGCGCGGGATGGAGGTCATCCAGTCGGCTACCCACATTTTGGTAGACCGGTTGGGCATCCCCAGCGCCGATGCGTGCAACCTCTATGGCAAGTTTGGGCCAAGCTGCATCTGCAACATTGTTGGCGCCATCAAAACGGCCAAGTACTTGGGGCTGGGCCCGCAGGATAATGTGGTCACCATCGCCACCGACAGCTACGACCGCTATCCTTCGGTGAGCGAGGCGCTCTATGCGCGCAATGGGGGCAAGCCCAGCGAGGATCAACTGGAGCTGTGGGCCAAGGCCGTTTTTCTGGGCGCAACCTTGGGCGAGATCATCGACCTGCGCGAGTCGGGGCAGCATGCGCGGCTGCAACGCATGAAGGCCGACCTGTGGACGCGCTTTGGCTATGACGCGGGCTACATCGACCGCATGGCCAGCCAGGCGTTTTGGGATGAAGAGTATGCAAGGATCGCTGAGATTGACCCCCTGATTGCCGGGCTGCGCGGCAGCCTGTCCTAATACGAAATCCGGTTGTTTGCTCGACGGATGCGCCAGGGTGAAACGGCGGTGGGTCCAAAAAGTGAACAGAGGGATTCGGTACAAGGCATCGTAATTCGCCGTGGAGTCCCTGCGCCCTCTGAGTCGCGCCGCTCTGTACGGTTTTCACAGCAACCGTAAATCCATGTCTATCCGTCCTAAAAAGTCGAGCTGGTGGGCAATATAAACCAGTTCGCCCCGCTCGATCTGGGCGTGGCGGGTCTGGACCCAGGCGACAAAGCGCTCCGGATCGAGTCCCGCGTGATGGCGCAGCGCGCCGTGTATGGTCTCGATGATAAAGTGGAGAAAATAGGCTTCATCGAGCGGATAACCCCGACTGCCCGCAAAGACCACCCAATCCGAGCTGCCGGCATCGAGCACCTCGACCCCTGCGCGGCGCAAATGGGCAAAGAGGTGGCGGCCCGTGCGGCTATCGCCCGACGGCTGGCCGTTGACCACACGTCGATCCATGGTCTCATGATAGAGCGTCTCGATCAGCGCATCGAAGGCGGCGTCGACCACCGGCTCCAGAAGGGTGGCCCCATCGAAGTTGATGGTCAGATAGAGCAGCGCATGGGGTCGCAAAAGCGGGCGCAGCCGTTGCAGGGCGCGCGGCGCGTCAACCAGGTCAAGAAAGGCGTGAGCGATCAGCAGGTCATATTGGTGGTGGCGCGCAGGTTGCGCCGCAAAGTCGAAACAGTCGGCTGCCTGCAGCCGGAGTGTGAGGTCGCTACGCCAGGCCCCGCCGCCGGTGATGCGATACGTCGCCGGTTCAGCGCCTTCCTCCATGTGGAAACCGTGCGCCGCCGCCCACAAGGGCAACTGTTCGCTGGCGGCCGCGATGTTGTCGGGCATGGCGTCTACGAGGGTGTAATGGGCGGTGGAGAAGAGACCCCGCGCCAGCGCCCGCTCGACCATGGCGCCGGTTCCGCCGCCGATCTCGACCACAGCAAGCGGCGACTGGGCGCGCTCGTCACGCTCATGCAAGCATTGTTGCAGGCTGTCCCAAACATGCTGGTTGAGCGCGCGGTCGTCTACGCTCTTCTTGGCGGCCAAATAACGGGTGAAGCTGGTGTAGGATGTCTCGTGGGCGGCCATGTGACAGCTCCGATCCTTGTGATTGTTGGCAAGTGACAGTTGCAGAAGCAGCAGGACCGTCGCTTTCAAACAAAACTCACATTAGAGTGAAAGCGTCGTGGCGCGTGATGCGCCTAGCGCACCGAGCCATTCGAGCGCGGGCGCAAAACTGGCCTGCCAGGTGGGGTGGCGGTCGTAGCGCTGCCGGGCGGCGCACGCCAGGGCCGCCAGCAGCCCGCGATCGCGGCAGAGCGTCGTGATCCGGGCGGCCAGGGTCGCGGTGTCGTCGGGCGCAACCAGATAGCCATCCACGCCGGGCGTGACAATCTCATGCGCCGCGCCTGCGGTGGAAGCGATCACCGGCAGGCCAAAGCTCATGGCCTCCAGATAGGAGATGCCAAAACCCTCATACGCCGGCGCAGCGTAGAGATGGCAACGCCAGTAGAGCGCCCGGATCGCCTCATCGGTGCAGACGCCATAGAGCGTCACATGCTCATTCAGCACCGCGGCGTCGATCAGCCGGCGAACCTGGGCCACATAGGCTCGGTCGGTTGCCAGATTGCCCGCGACGTGGAGATGCCACAACGGGCGCGGCGTCTCGGCCAGCGCCTGGAGCAGCGTATGCAGCCCTTTGCGGGGGATGACATTGCCGACAAAGAGGAGCTGGAGCGGCCCCGTCGCAAAAGTACGCTGGCGGATCGCGGCCACAACCTCCGCCGTTGCAGGCGGATTACGGTGGTCAGCGGCTGGATAGGCCACCAAATGGGGCTTGGGTGTGCGCAACAGCGCCATCACGCTCGCGCGGGTTGTCTGGCTGTTAAAGATCAACCCATCGACGCTGTTCAAATAGCGCTCTTCCACCCAGCGATAGAGCGGCAAGAGCAATCGCGGGTGGCGCTCGCTGCTGCGCAGATGGTGCACGATGGTGACCAGCGGATAGGCGACGTCACGCCGCAGACGTCCGTTGAGCCACGCCAGCGATGGGTGATTGAGCTCGTCCTGCAAGAGCAGATCGAACGCGCCATGCCGTAGGCGCGCCCGCAGCGCGGGTGAAAAATTGTCGGCCAGATGGCGGCCATAGTTGCGCCAGGGCAACGAGACGATTTCGACACCGTGCCCGGCGCTGCGCAAAGCCTGCACAAGTTGCCGATCATAGAGATAGCCGCCGGAGATCGTGTCGGGCGAGCCGTAGATGAGCAGACCGATCTGCATGGCCGTCAGCGCAGCGTGAGCCGGTAGGAGGCCCAGGCAATCTCGTTTTCCCAGATCGTTACCGCCAGCGCCGAAAGATTGTTGGCTTTGATGCGCTCGGCCAGCGTCTGGCAGACGATGCGCGTAAAGTGTTCGATGCTGGGGTTTAGTCCGGCGAATTCAGGCAGGTCATTCAAGGTTTTGTCGCGGTAGTGGGCAACCAGATCATTGAGGTTTTGCTCGACATCGACAATATCGACCAGATAACCATGTTGGTCGAGTTCGGCGCCCTCTAACTGTACTTCGAGCTGATAGTGGTGCGAATGCCAGAAATTCTCGGCGCCCCAGTCGCCGCCGATCAAAAAGTGCTGGGCGACAAAATCGCGCTTGACAGCGAGTGTGTACATGGATCGTTTCTCCCTTGACGT
>JAHDWG010000132.1:0-10186 GCA_023384495.1 Caldilineaceae bacterium | reverse complement strand
GCCAAACGCACGGTCTGCATTTGGCGATGTACAGAGCGACGACGGGCTTAGGGCGCAAGCCCGTAGGTCAGCAACACCTGCAACGCCTCGTCTGGCTGCTGGTCGAGCAGGCTGTAGGCCTGAGCTGCATCCTGGATGGCGAAGCGGTGGGTCACCAGCGCGGCTGGATCGAAGGCCGCCAGCATACGCCACGCCACGTCAAAGCGGCGAGCCTTATTCCAGCGCCCCTGGCGGTGCGGCGCAATGGTGCTCACCTGGCTGCTGATCAGGCGGATGCGGCTGCGGTGGAAGTGGCCGCCCAGGTCGATCTCGGCGCGCTTGCGGCCATACCAGGAGCCGATGACGACCCGCCCATCGTAGCCGGCCAGTGCGATGGCTGTGTTGAGCGCGGCCGGGTTACCGGTAAGCTCATAGACCAGGTCGGCGTCGACCTCGCGCTGCGCTGCGCCTGACATGTCGCCATAAACAGCCGTGGCCCCCAGGCGCCGAGAGGCTTCCCGCCGGCGGGGAAACTGGTCGATGGCGACCAACTGCTCCAGCGGGAAGCGAGCCAGCAGTGTTGTCGTCAAGAGGCCCACGACCCCCTGCCCCAATACCACAACCCGCTCGCCAATCACCGGTGCGCCATCCTGGACAAAGTTGACGGCGCTCTCCATATTGGGTAGAAAGAGCGCCTGTTCCGTCGTCACTGTTTCGGGCACAGGGATGAGTTCAGCCGGCGTTGCCAACAGGTGACTGCAATGGGGGTGAAAGACGAAGACCCGCCGCCCCTGCCAGGCCGGATCCACCGCGGCGCCGGTTTCAACCACTATGCCCACCAGGGCGTAGCCATACCGCAGTGGGTAGCGAACAGCGCCTGCCAGCGCAGCAAGGGTCGCATCCACGCTCATCTCGTCGGGAACCTGGCCGCGATAGAAGAGCAGCTCGGTGCCGGCGCTGATGGCCGAGGCGAGGGTTTCAACCAGCACCTGATCGGGCGCCGGCGCGGGCAGCATCTCCGTTTCAAGCGCCATCTCATAGGGCGCCGTAAAGACCAGATTGGTGCGCTTTCCCATGGTTTGATGGCTCGTCGTAGATGCCATTGATACGGTGGGGCAACTGGCCATAGAGAATCATATCGTCACCCAGTTGCAACATGCGGGGGTTGGAGAGCCTGGGGAAGGCCGTGATGGTGTTGGCGTTGGGCAACAGATCCGGCGTGGCGCGCAGGCCGCCAATAAAGAGCGGCGCAATTGTGACAACCGCACCGTTGGCCAGGCCGGATTGCAGGAAGCTTGTCAGCACCCTGGCGCCCCCTTCGACCATCACGCTGCGAACCCCGTTGGCGGCCAGCGCCTCCAGCAGCGCCAGCAGATCGACGCGCCCCTGCGGATCGGCGGCAATGTGCAGCAGACGCGCGCCGGCGGCTTCCAACGCTTGCTGGCGCACACCATCGCGCGCCGTTGTTGCAACCCACGCCGGCCGCGGGCCACCCACACAGCGGGCGTCGGGCGGGGTACGCAGGTGGCTGTCCAGAATCACCGGCTGCGGGTTGGCGCCGTGAACCAGCCGCACGGTCAGCCGCGGGTCATCCGCCAGCACGGCGCCGACCCCCACCAGGATGGCGTCATGCGCAGCGCGTAGTAAGTGGGTTAGGGTGAGCGAAGATTCGCCACTAATGGGCAGCGCCTCGCCCGCCGCACTGGCGATGCTGCCGTCGATGCTCTGGGCATAGCTGAGGGTGACAAAGGGCAATCCGCGCCGGGCAGAAAATTCCGCTGCCTGGTGCTGCACCGCCCTCACCATGTCGATGGCCGCAGGAGGGAGCGCGCGCCCATACTCCAGCGCGCTGGCGCCATTGAGAGGCAACTGTAACAGGTGGCGCATCCGCTGCACTTTGGCCCTCAGGTAGCCCGCGTTTTCGGCATGGACCGTCGGCTCCATTGGCACCCGGGCTGTGATCTCCAATCCATACGCACGCAATTGGTCAATCTTGTGTGGGTTGTTGGTCAATAGACGTAGCGAGCGCAGCCCCAGGTCATGCAGGATTGCGGCCGCCGCCCAATAGGTGCGTTCATCAGCCTGATGGCCCAAGAGGAGATTGGCGTCGACCGTATCGTGGCCCTGATCTTGCAGATTGTACGCCTGCAACTTTTTCTGCAGCCCAATACCGCGGCCTTCCTGGCGCAGATAGATGACAACGCCCCGTCCCTCAGCGGCGATCAGCTGCATGGCCCGATGGAGTTGTTCGCCGCAGTCACAGCGCTGTGACCCCAATACATCGCCCGTAAAGCACTCGGAGTGGACGCGCACCAATACCTGGTCCCCGTGATGGAGATCACCCATCACAAGCGCCAGGTGTTCTTTGTCATCCAGATCGTTGCTATAGTGAATCAGTTGAAATTGCCCCTCCGCCGTGGGCAGACGAGCGCGAACGGTGGGGCGTATGGCGCCGATACTCATCGTGTTTATCATAAGAGCTTCCATTGCAATTGTCAACGCGCGGTTCAAATTGTGTGTTGCGCCAACTATGCGCTGTAGGCAGGTGTGACGAACTGTTTGACGTTTGCTTCCCATTCGTGATAGCCTATGTCCGTCCATACCCTTTGCGCATACCCAGGGTGACTGCATAGCCATTCATGGTGATTGAGCGGTGCAAAGAGAATCAAATGCCCCAATTTACAAACGTCTGCGGGGGGAAGGACGGATGTAGCCTGAGGGGATCAAATGTGATCGAGTTCGATTTTTCTGATGAGCTGAGGCGAGTCTACGCACAGGAGGGCTGTCATGGCGGAAAGTGGAGGTGAGAGATTGAGCAACTGGGGACGCTGGGGCGCCGATGACGAACGGGGCGCGCTCAACCTGTTGACGCCGGCGCTCGTCAAGCAGGCGGCAGGGCTGGTCAAAACAGGCAAAGTCTACAGCCTCTCCATGCCACTGGAGGCCGAGGGCCCGCAATGGCCCCAGCGCCACAAAACCTGGCGCGTCACCACCTTTCGCAACCCGCCCAACGAGCGCGGCAGCGCCGATGATGTGATGACGCTGCACTCCCACTCGGGCACGCATATGGACGCGCTCTGCCACATCTGGTACGACAACCAGCTTTACAACGGCTATAACGCCGCCGAACATGTGACCAGCAGCGGCGCCACCCGCAATGCGATTGACCGGGTTCCAGCCATCGTCGGGCGGGGGTTGCTGCTGGACCTTGCCGGCTGGAAGGGCGTCGAACACTTGGAATTGGGCGAGGCGATCACGGCGGGTGATCTGGATGCGTGCGTCGCCGCCCAGGGGGTCACCGTGCAGCCGGGCGATCTGCTCTTGCTGCGCACCGGCTGGATGCGCGTCTTTGTCCGCGACCGGGCGCTCTACGACAGCGGCGAACCGGGCATCGACGAATCGACGATTCCCTGGCTCAAGGCGCACGACATTGTGGCGGTTGGCGCCGACAACCAGGCCGTGGAAGTGCTGACCGAGATCCCGCCCAGCCGGTTGCCCGTGCATGCCGCCGCCATCCGTGATCTGGGCATCTATCTGGTGGAGAATCTCAACCTCGATGCCCTGGCCGCCGACCGGGTGTACGAGTCGCTGCTGGTCATTGCACCCCTGCAACTTACCGGCGCCATTGGCAGTCCGGTCAACCCCATCGCGATTGGGTGAGGGCTAGGGACTTCTCAAAAGTCGGGATGCCCCTCAAGTGCGATGCACTTCCTGTCAATCTATGACGATCAACTATCCATGATGAGCCAACCGATCATTGACCTGAGCTATCCACTTGATAACGCAACGCCGCCATTTCCTGGCAACCCACCGGTGGAAATTGTTGTGCAGGCGACCATCCCCGCGGACCACCCTGCCGGAGTCCCCGGCGCGATGAATATCAGCAGGCTCCATACTGGGCCCCACGTGGGCACGCACCTGGATGCGCCGTTTCACTTCTTTCGGGAGGGGGCGACCATTGATCAAATCCCATTGTCTGACACGATGGAGTCACACTCATGCTAGAACAACTGGCCGGCCGTGAGGTTGACAGCCCACAGCCCGTTAGTGGGCCAACGCAGGCAGAACGATTTTTCTTCGACACCTTTGGCTATTTGGTGCTGGAGAACTTCCTGGCCGCAGACCATGTGGAGCGGCTGAAGGCAGCGCTTAGCCGCGTGCTCGAACGCCGGCGCGCGGCGCAGATGCAGGGCGTTGCCCATACCGGGATGACGCAGATCAAGGGTGAGATGAGCACGCGCATCTTTTATATTTTGGGGGATGATCCCCTTTTTCTAGAGATGTTGGATTGGCCGCCGCTTATGCCCTATGTCACAGGGCTGCTCAACCAGAAGCCTCATCATCATGCGTCCGACGCCATTGTGGAATATGGCAGCGAATTCAACCAGCGCGGATTGGGCTGGCATATTGATGGCCATGATAATGGCTTCCGCAATTTGGGAACGCCAGTGCCATTGCTCCAGCTCAAGGTGGGTTACTATTTGAACGACATGACCGAGCCGAATCAGGGCAACTTGACCCTCGTGCCCGGCAGCCACAAGGCGGCGCATGAACCAGACCCCGCCGATCTGAAGCGCGGCCTATTCCCAGGCGCGATTCAAATCTGCGCACCGCCTGGCAGCGCCATTCTTTTTCACAATGCCGTATGGCATGCGGGCGGCCCTTTCACAAAACCGGATGGCTACCGCATTATGCTCTATTATGCCTACGAGCACCCGTGGATGGTTGCCTCACAGGAGCATTGGAGTTACCCACGCGAATTCTACAACAATCTCTCACCCGAGCGGCGCAAGCTCTTTCATGGGTTTGTGTTTGATCCGCCTGAGCAACGCTGGGGATAAAGCAGATGAGCGCCAATGGGATTAGGAACCCCCTCCGTCAGCGGCTGCGCGCCGGTCAGACTACCTATGGGCTATGGGTAACGGTCGAAAGCCCCAACATTACCGAAATCGCGGTGGCGCTGGGGTTGGATTGGGTCTGTATCGACATGGAGCATGGCCACCTCGACTATCGTGAAGTGATGGAGCATATCCGTGTCGTACGTCGCTCGGAGACGAGCGCGATTGTGCGGGCGCCCGAGTTGCAGATGAGCGCAGTCAAGCGGGTATTGGATTTGGGCGCGCATGGCGTAATCCTCCCCTATGTGCGCAGCCGGCAAGAGCTTGAGCGGGCAATCAGCTTTGGTCGCTACCCGCCCGCGGGGGTCCGCGGCGTGGGCGGGGAACGCGCCTTTACTTGGGGACTTGGCTTTCAAGAGTACATTCGTTGCGCCAACGACGAGACTTTATTGATCCCGCTCATCGAAACCAGCGAAGCAGTGGCCGAGATTGATGATATCCTGACCATTCCAGGGCTGGAAGCGATCTTCTTTGGCCCAGCTGATCTCTCTGCCGCCTACGGCCACCTGGGCAGCTGGGACGAACACGGTGTGGCGCAGACCATAAGCGAGATCAAAGCTAAAGCTGCCGCCACAGGGATCGCATCCGGCATCATGGCCCGCGGTGTGGCCGATGCGGTTCGCCGGCGCGATGAGGGATTCGGCATGGTTGCGTTGGGCTCGGATATGACGCTGCTGGTGCGCTCGCTGCAAGAAAACTTGGCGCAACTGGGGCGAGAGGTAGCGCCTCAGTTGTCGTTTTAACATTGCGTTGCTGGCAGGGGGCGACGGTCCGATATTATGCTGAGCTCTGTTTGAAAACCGGAGTTACTTGAAGGAGTAAGCATCTTCGCAAAGTCCGGTTTTCAAAGCAACCGCAGTATAGCTACCGCCACCCCCTTTTCTTCTTCACCTCTGCTCACAAGACGAGGCAGTCTATGTTGGTCATCTCCGAAAGCGAATTACGCCATTCTGTCTACGAGATTTTTTGTGCTGCCCAGGCGCCCGCTGCGGTTGCACAACGCATTGCGGATTCGCTGGTCGAGAGCAATCTGGTTGGCCACGACTCGCATGGGGTGCTGCGGGCGCCTGAATATGTGGAACGGGTCCGGAGCGGGGTGCTGCAACTGCACGGGCAAGTGGAAATTGTGCGCGAAACAGCGGCGACGGCGCTCATCAATTGCGGGTGGAATCTGGGCCAGGTGGCCATCCCACAGGGGATGGAACTGGCGATGGACAAGGCGCGCGCCAACGGTATCGGCATGGTTGTGCTGGGCAATTGTGACCACACCGGACGCGTCGGTGAATATGTGGTGAATGTCGCACAACATGATATGATTGGGCAACTGATCTGCAACGGTTCCTCGCCCGGCGGTATTGTTGCGCCCTATGGCGGCGCTCGGCGAGCGCTGGGCGCCAACCCCATCGCCTGGGCGCTGCCAGTGGCGGATCGGGAGCCGTTATTCTTTGATTTTGCCACATCGGCGGTGGCGCACGGCAAGCTGCAGGTGGCGGCGGACAAGGGGGAGTTGGCGCCCGAAGGGTGGATCATCGACAAGCATGGCCGCCCAACCCGCAACCCGCACGATCAGTTTGATGATGGGGCAATTCTGCCTTTTGGCGGCCATAAGGGTTATGCCCTCAGTGTGATGATCGAACTGCTGGGCGGGGGGCTTAGCGGCGCCGGCTTTCCGCTCATGCCCGGCTATCGTTGGAACCAGGGCACGGTGCTGATCGCAATTGCGATTGACGCCTTTCAGCCGGTGGACGAGTTCAAAACAGAGGCTGCCGCCTTTGCATCGCAACTGAAGGCGACTCCCTGTGCGCCTGGCGTTGACGAAATCCTTCTGCCTGGCGAATTGGAGTGGCGCACACGCGCACAGCGGCAGCGCGAGGGGATTCCGCTGCCCGAAGTGACATGGGCGCGCATCCAAGATGCTGCTGCCTCGGTTGGGGTAACCTTGTCGTAAACAAGCGACGCCATCGTCCGCGCCGCATCGGGCTAACGGGCCGTGAATCGCTGGGCAGGCGGATGTACAACAATGCATCGCGGACCCTATTGGGAGCGTGAGTGGACCCTACAATGCCAACAAATCATTCTGGCCTGGCTCTGAGCCATCGAGACCTCGGATTGGTGAATCGGCCGGCGGTTGACCAGGACATGCTTGATGTGCTCGACACGATCCAGCAACGCGTCCTCTGGCTGGCAACCAATATCATTCACCACGCCAATTATGGCCGGGCAATTACCGACGGCATGAAAGTGGGCGGTCATCAAGCATCATCGGCGTCGGTGGTGACGCTCATGACCGCGCTCTATTTCCACTTTTTGCAAGAGGGCGACCGAATTTCGATCAAGCCCCATGCATCACCCGTTCTGCACGCGATTCAATACCTCTTGGGGCAGTTGCCCCGTAGCTATCTGACGACACTGCGCGCGTACCGAGGCTTGCAGGCCTACCCTAGCCGTACGAAAGACCCCGACCATGTGGACTTCTCGACCGGTTCGGTGGGCTTGGGCGCGGTCGCGCCGGCTTTTGCCGCGCTGTCGCAAAAGTACGCCCAGGCCCACTTTGGCCGCGTGACTTCGCGGCGTTTTGTTGCGCTCATCGGCGATGCCGAACTGGATGAGGGCAACGTTTGGGAAGCCGTATTGGACGAGGCGCTGGAAGGGCTGGACAATCTGATCTGGATTGTTGACCTCAACCGCCAAAGCCTGGACCGCGTGGTGCCCGGGATTCGCGCTGCCCGGCTCAAGCGCTTGTTCGAAGAAATGAACTGGCGTGTGCTCGAAGTCAAATATGGGCGCAGGCTCCAGGCGCTCTTTGCGCAACCCGGCGGCCAGGCCTTGCGCCAACGCATCGACGAGATGGATAACGAAGAATATCAGGCTCTGATTCGGTTGCCGGGCGACCAATTGCGCCAACGGTTAGCCCTTGGCGACGCCTCGATTCTTGCTGTGGTGCAAGGCCTCCCCGATGCGGAGCTGCCCGCTGTATTGGCGAATTTAGGGGGGCACGATCTCAGCGAATTGGTCACCGTGTTGGAGGAGGCGGCGCAGGATCGGGGCCAACCTACGATCATCTTTGCCTATACCATTAAGGGGTGGGGGTTGCCGATTGCAGGCCACCCACTGAATCACTCGATGCTGCTGACCGAAAATCAGCGGGCCGGTGTGCGCGAGCAGTTGGGCATTGACCCGCACGATGAATGGGCTGCTTTTGCGCTCGATTCAGCCGCTGGCAGGCTGTGCCAACGGGCGCAGGCGCGCCTCTATCCACCCACTGCGACAACCGAACCAACCGCGCCTGCGCCTGTTCCTCCCCTACTAGGGCTGCGTTTTGGCGACAGGATGAGTACGCAAGATAGCTTTGGGCGGATCCTGTTTCGTCTGGCGGACATGCCTGAGGCGCGCAAGCGGCTTATAACCTGTTCGCCGGATGTCTCCTTTTCCACCAATTTGGCCGGCTGGATCAACAAGACCGGCGCCTTTAAGAGCAAACACAAGCCCGAATTTGAGGGCGATGCCCAACAGTTGCTCAAGTGGCGGCGTGGCCCTGAAGGTCAGCATATTGAATTGGGCATTTCTGAGATGAACTTGTTTTTGCTGTTGGGCATGTTTGGCCTGTCAGAGGAGATCAACGGCCAAATGGTGGCGCCGATCGGCACCGTCTATGACCCGTTTGTTTGTCGCGGATTGGATGCGCTGATCTACGCCCTCTATTCTGGGGCTAAGTTTGTTTTCGCCGGCACCCCGTCGGGCATTACATTGGCGCCCGAGGGAGGAGCGCATCGGTCGACCATTACACCCTCCATCGGCGCCGAATTGCCAAACCTGTCTATGTTTGAGCCCTGTTTTGCAGCCGAGGTTGAGTGGACGCTATTGGCGGGGATACGCGCCTGTTTTGACCGGAAGCAAGGCCACGCCACCTATCTGCGCCTTTCGACCAAACCCATCGATCAACAATTGTTGAAACCTGCGCTGGATCGATTAGGCGAAGAGCGGCTGCGCCAGTATGTGCTCGCCGGGGGTTACCAGCTCATGGATTGGCGTCAGGGTGGACCCGACATCGATGAGCGCTGTGTGGTGCATATTGCTGCGTCGGGCGCTCTGATTCCAGAGGCCTGCGCCGCCGCCGCCTTCTTGTGGCAGGAGGGTGTGGCCGCCAATGTTCTCAATCTGACCAGCCCTTCGCAACTCTTCAAACATTGGCGGGCAACCCCCTGGGCCGAGCGCGCCACCCTCTTCGATTGGTTGATCCCTGCCGGCCAACGGCAGGCGCCAATCATTACCGTACATGATGGCGCATCGCACTCGCTGGCCTGGTTGGGTAGCGCGCTCGGTGTGCCGCAGATTCCCCTAGGCGTAGATGATTTTGGCCAGTCGGGCGCCTGCGCGGACCTCTATCGTCACTTTGAGATCGACTGGCAGGCAATTGCCGCGGCCGCATTCGGACTTTTCTCGTGAGTTGATTCGAAAACCGGACTTTGCGAAGACGCTCACCCCTTCGAGAAACTCCGGTTTTCAAATAGAGCTCAGATTCGTTAATTACCCGGCCTTCTGGGTTGAGTCTGTCTTGCGCCCCCTTACCTCGTCACAATCGGCAAGAAGGTGTGGTTTGTTCGTTCCGCCCTTTCATCAGGCGTCGCCTCCTCGACCGGTGTTTCTGTCTCGATGTCCTGTTCTTCTTCGGGCGTATTCTCTTCTTTGGGCATCTCGTCCTCTTGTTCGTCGGGTAGCGTCGCTTGCGGCTCTTCCATTCCCTCCAAGGGCGGCTGGCCCGCATCGTGCGGATCGGGTGGGGTGCTGGTCATCGACGCACCGTTGACCGCGTGCTGGGTGACAAAGGCGCTGCCGAACGTCAGCGCCACCTCCTGGCCGATGTCCACCCAGCGGGCGAGCAAAGCGCCACGCACGGTGCTCTTCTGGTAGACCAACAACGTCCCGTAGGGGGCATAGATGTTGGCGTACAGCGTGCTTTCCTGGCCAACCTGAGCCGCCTTGGGGATACCACTCAGGCTGCCGTTGCCCCCGTTTGGCCCCGCCACGTAGAAGACAATGTCACTGGCATCCAGATCAGCAGCGGACGGGTGCGGCCCGACCACGCTCTTTTGTCCTGCGGCCAACCGTCCAGCGATGCGAATCTCGGTCGCAGCCAGGAAGTAGAGATTGGCCTGCTGACCCACCTCCCAGGAGGCGAAGTGATACTCTCCCCCACTAAAGGTGACCGTCGCCTTCTGGTTGACCTTCAACGTTCCATAGCTACCCGCAACCAGCGTCAACACTCCATTCTGTGGAACGGTGATGTTGTCGCTGCCGGGGCTGATGAC
>JAHDWG010000704.1 GCA_023384495.1 Caldilineaceae bacterium | reverse complement strand
TGGCGCTGGCTTTTGTTGTGGGGTTGCCGCTGGGGATCATCGCGGCGCTGCGTCAAAATTCGTGGGTGGATCACCTGGCCACTGTGCTGGCCACCTTTGGCATGGTTACCCCTAATTTTGTGCTGGCCATTTTGCTGATCTGGCTCTTCAGCCGGACGTTGGGGTGGTTGCCCGTGGGTGGATGGACGACCCCGCAGCATATGATCCTGCCCGTCATCACCTTTGCCATGGGGCCGATGGCGATCACAGCCCGCTATACACGCACGGCCATCCTCGAGGTGATGCACAGCGACTATGTGCGCACTGCCCGCGCGAAGGGGTTGTACAGGCGGACGGTGGTCACCCGCCATATCCTGCGCAACGCCCTTATCCCCATGTTGACGGTGCTGGCGCCCATGGCTGGGCTGTTGGTGACGGGGTCGATCTTTGTGGAGAGCATCTTCCGGGTGCCGGGGATTGGTCGCTTTTTTAGCCAGAGCATCTTCCAGCGAGACTATCCATTGATCATGGGGCTGACGCTCTTTTATTCGGTCATTGTGGCGGTGGCGTTTTTGATCACCGATCTGCTCTACGTGGCGGTCGATCCGCGCATCGATCTCAAAAAGGGTGCTTGACTTTGCACTGGTCAATGGAACTTGCCGTCGTGGCGCCCAGTAACGCCGCCATCGGCTGCGCCAACGTTCGCACTCAGTCAAAACAGGGTTCGTCGTGACTGCCACCCCAATTGCACTTAACGCTATCGCTGCCTCGCCCGCTCCACGTCGGCGCAGCCTATATCGCGATGCTTGGCGTCGCTTTTTGCGCAACCGTCTGGCATTGATTGGGCTGACGATTGTGGCGCTGATCGTCTTCATGGCCATTGCTGCTCCCCTCCTGGCGCCCAATGGGTACGACCATCAGGTCTATGAGAATGCCTATCTTTTCCCTAGCTTGGCGCACCCTATGGGCACGGATGGCCTTGGGCGCGAGGTATGGCATCGCGTGGTCTACGGAGCGAGAATTTCGCTGTTGGTGGGCGTGCTGAGCCAGGTGTGGGCCTATGTGGTCGGCGTGGCGCTGGGCGCGTTGGCTGGCTTCCGCGGCGGGCGCGTCGACTATCTGATTATGCGGCTGGTGGACGCTATGGCTGCGTTTCCGGCGTTGCTCTTTGCCATCCTTGTCATGTCGGCGTTGGGCGGCGGGCTTTGGCAACTGATGCTGGCGATCGGCCTCACCAATTGGATCACCGCATGCCGGCTGACGCGTGCGCAACTCCTGCAACTGCGCGAGAGCGAATATGTCACAGCCGCGCGCGCAACCGGCGCTGGCAGCACCCACATTGTCCTCACACACCTATTGCCCAATGCCCTTTCGCCACTGATAGTTGGGCTCACGATGGGCATCCCAGCAGCCATCTTTGCCGAAGCGGGCCTCAGCTTTCTTGGATTGGGGCTCAATCCCCCGATCCCCAGTTGGGGGCAGATGGTCAGCGAGGGCCGCGAATACATCAACTACTATTGGTACATGGCTGTTTTCCCGGCGCTGTCGATTGCGCTGATGATGTTGGGGTTCACCTGGCTCGGTGACGGGCTGCGCGATGCGCTCGACCCGCGCGATGCGTACGGGTGAGGAGTAAACTCACTCCTCACGTCTCACACCGTACGCCTCACGCCTGACTCAATTGATCATCGGGCGTCCCAATTAGAGACTTTGGTTCTTTTACATTGTTGCCCTGGTACATTGTATACGGTAAAGGAGGCGATTGACATGACGGACATCACGAAGCGATTGAACGACGCCAACTGGCATCTGTCGCGCCGCAGTTTTTTGCGGCAGTTGGCCCTGGCAAGCGCAGGCATGGCGGTGGTCGCCTGCGCCCCCATGCAGCCCGGTGGCGCGCCCGCGGCGGCAACATCTGGCGAGACGGCGGCCGCGCCCAGCAGTGGCGTGATGACCACTGCGCTCGGCGATGCGCTGCCCGCTGATGCCGCCGCGTATGACCAGCAGGTCTACCGAGCGATGGTCTTCACCGAGCCACAACACATGGAACGCGCCGCCGGTGTTGGTGGCAGTGGTTCGTTCTATCCGTTCTATTTTACCGAGCCGTTGACCAAGATCAATGA
>JAHDWG010000131.1 GCA_023384495.1 Caldilineaceae bacterium | reverse complement strand
CCTATTTTCACATCGGCCGCAGTTTAGTTCTTCACCACCACTTCCAACCCCACGTCGGCCCAGTCGAAGAGGAGCTTTGCCTCGTCGACACGCAAGTTGACACAACCGTGGCTGACGGGCGCGCCAAAGTTGTTGTGCCAGTAGGCGCCGTGGATCGCAAACCCTTGATAATAGTACATAGTCCACGGCACATCGGGCGTGTCATAGCCGGGGCCGCGCATGCGCGTCTGGGGCAGTTTGACGTAGACGTTGAACGTCCCCGGCAACGTGCGCCAGCCAGGCTTGCCTGTGCTCACCTGCGTGCGCAACACGGGCGTATCGCCCTGCCATGCCGTCAAGGTCTGCTCGCTGATGCTGATCTCGACCCAGCGATGCCCATCCGGCACACCCGCGCCGAGGACGCCATCTTCCCACACCAGAATTTCGGGCGCGGTTGGGCGAAGTGGCGGTGCTTCGGGCGGGGTGGTCACTTCCTCCGCTTCGTCCGTCTCGACGGCGGGCGCTACCGTTTCCGCGGGAAGGCCATTGCGGATGGTGATCGGCAGGTGATATTCATCGTAGTTGAGACCGGTGTAGACCACGCGCAGCCGCAATAGATGCTGCCCGTTGGGGTAGCGGGTCGTGTCCAGGTGGGTGAGTAGATTGGGCTGTGGCTGCGCCTCTTCCCCCACCGCGATGAAGCGGGTATGTTGTTCATCCCCGCTGACCAGCAGGTCGAGCTGCCACTTACGAAAGCCAGGGTGTTGGGCTACGCCCTCCACCGCGACGGTGCCGTTCACCACGGCCGCGGCCTGCGGCGAGACGATGCCGTTGTCCATACTAAATGCGCGCGCCGGCTCGACAAAGAGCAGCGGCGCCAAAATTGCAAACAGTGCGGGGATAAGCCAAGATCGAATTTGTAACAATTTGGTCATTGGGTCATTCCCTCCATTATTTCCTCCAATTCAATACAGTGACGCCTGGCTCGCCACGATCTCACGCCGGACAATGATCTGGCTGAAATCGGCATTGCCAAAAGGGAAACTTCGAAGAATCCCAAACGCCATTGTACGCAACGCGCCGTGTTCTGTCCAGCCGGCCTATTTGCAGAGTTAAAACCCGCGCCCAATAACTTTTGCAGGGTTATTGGGGTGCTCGCAGTGCGACCGAGAATGGGCCGCAAGCAGGCTGCCAGCGTGCGCCTGGTTACGGCTCACCGGCAACGGCAAATGCAAAGTCGCGGCGTGCGACCAGGTCATTCCAACCAATCTGGTTGCGGGCCTCCCCAACGTCGTGGGCCTGCATGGTCACAATGGCGACCGGCTGCCCGCCGATCTCCGCCCCGCTTGCGTGAATGACAGACCACCACTCATCAAGGGGCGAGCCAGTGACGTGGGAGACATAATGCTGCATCCGGTCGCCCAACAGATTGGCTGCAGCCGCCACATCGACGCCCGGCCAAAAGACGACGACCAAACTCAGATAGGTGATGTCATCGGCTCGCTGGGTGTAAAAGGCAGTCAGCCAGTATGGCGGCAGTGGGGCTTGGGCGTAACGCCGCCACTGTTCCTGCACGTCGGGCAGATCTTGGCCAAGCATCATCAGTGGGCCAGCCATCACCATCTCACCGATGAGAATCGCGCCCAAGGGCGGCCCCCACGCGGCGAGTGGGGGGCTATCGAGCGCAGCTACGGCGGCCTGATAGGCCGGGTCGGCGGCCAGCGACATCTGCTCGCCCTGGCGCGTCGCAAGCGCGCCGATCACCGGGGCGGTGGCGCGGGCGATCACCAAGTGGCCCTGGCCGGCGGCAATACGGTTGAGGAGTCCGATCCGGCCCACCGGTTCAGGCGAACGGAGGTCCGCCTCATAATCGCCGCGCATGCTGTAGAGCGTGAAGCCTGCCTCAAGCGGGGTTGCGCCATATCCACTACGGCGCAGCGCGGCGCCGATCTGCTCGGTGGGGATGCTGGTTTCCACCACAGTCACGCCCTGAGGGGGCGCGCCGGCTTCGAGAAATCGATCGGCATCAAAGAAGCCAAAGCCGTAGAATTCGCGCATGGGCGCCACCGCCAGGTATTGGATGCCCAACGCTTGCGGTGGGGTCGTCTGTTTGGTCAATAAGCGATACCACAGGTTACGCTGATGGTCGGGCAGCGCCTCCACCGCCGCAAAGTCTATGGGCCGCGCAATGCCCCACGCCGCGTGCCAGGCCGCGCTATCGCCATAGGCAACCCACTTGCGATGGTCAGGCGTATTGGGCGCGAAGCGCAATAGGCGCAGCAGCGGCTGTTCCTGGCCGGCATCAGACGTGTCGACAATTGCGCTTTGCTCACGATGAGGCGCGTCGGTCTGTGTCCGCGCCGCCATGCGCAAGGTGTATGCCGCTGGCTCAACAAGCCTGCAGCCGCTCATGGCCACTGCGGCAAGCAGCAGCCAACAGGATAGGAGTATTCTGGGCATGATGCTTTCCCTCGTTTAACTTGGGCTGTGCAAAGGTCGGTTGTATCCTCACCAACTTGACAATCAGAACGTATGTTCGTATACTAATGGATGCGCCCATGTCCGCACCGGCGTTTTGCACGCAAGGAGACGAAGATGAATTTCAAGGTTGCGCCCGACGCCATGCAAAAACTGACACTGCTCGACGGCGCCACTCGCCACGAACCAGCCGGCAGCGACCCGCTGAGCGAGAAGGCAAACGCTGCCACGCTGCGCGCGCCCAAGCGCTTGCCCTGTATCGGCGAGGCGGCCACACCGGCGGGCAAGAAGCCCATCCTCATGGCCATGATGACGACGGCGTGCGAACGGAACTGCCACTACTGTGTCTTTCGCGCCGGGCGCAGCAAGACAGAGCGGGTCAGCTTTACCCCGGACGAAATGGCCGGCGCGTTCATGAAGCTGCATCGCGCCGGGCTTGTGGACGGCCTCTTTCTCTCGTCGGGGATCATCAAGGGCAGCGTCACCACACAGGACAAGCTGATCGCCGCCGCCGAGATCTTGCGCAAAAAGCACCAATATCGCGGCTATGTCCACCTCAAGGTCATGCCTGGCGCCGATTACGAGCAGGTGCGGCAGACTGTTCGCCTGGCGAGCCGGGTCTCGATCAACCTTGAGGGCGCCACACCGCAGCGGTTGGCCGCGCTGGCCCCCAAGAAGGACTTCTGGGGGGAGCTGGTGCAACGCATCCGCTGGGCGAGCCAGATCAAGGGTCAGGAAGGGTGGAATACGAGCCTGGTCACCCAGTTTGTGGTCGGTGCGGTGGGCGACACCGACCTGGAGTTGCTACAAATGAGCGAGACGCTCTATCGCCAACTGGGGCTGCGCCGCGCCTATTATTCGGCCTTTTCACCAGTCAGCCAGACACCGTTCGAAGGGTTGTCGCCCACATCGCCCGAACGGGAGTTCCGTCTCTACCAGGCCGGCTTTTTGCTGCGCGACTACGGTTGGAATCTGGAAGAATTGCCGTTCAACCCAAACGCCAACCTGCGGCTGGATATGGACCCCAAGCGCGCCTGGGCTGAAGAGCACCTGCACCATGCGCCGGTGGAGATCAACCGCGCCGACCGCGCCGAGCTGTTGCGCATCCCCGGCATTGGGCCGCGGGCCGCCGATGCGATCCTGGCCGCGCGGCGCCAGGGAGCGCTCACCGAACTGGCCCATCTGCGCGCCCTGGGGGTGCGCAACGTGAGCCAGGTCAGCCCCTATGTGGTGCTCAATGGGCGCCGCGCCGCGCAACAACTGGCGTTGTTGTGAGTAGGGCTTCAATCGGCACAAAAGCGAGAAACTTCATCGGTCATCGGCTCTGGCGTGACAGCGTATCGTCACGCCAGAGCCGATAACCTACGCGCCCATGTTTTTGGGAATGCTCAAAGATTAGGCGATCTCGGCGACCTGTTTGAGCGCAAAATCATAGACCGAGAAGTGTTCACCTTCCGCTTCGTCGGGGTCCACATATTTGAGCCAGAGCGCCTGCTCGGGCTTGCCGCCGGCCAGCTTGCGCCGGCTCTGGCGCAGGTCGCTCACCGGGTCATGCCACTTGACCTCGCCCTCCTGTAGCAGGATATATTCGCCGGCGTACTTGTCCACCAGCTTGCGTTGGTTGTCCATGTAAAAGAGCGCCTGTTCCGCCGTGGTCTTGCGCCAACTGATGTTGATGTCGCGCGAGTCAGTCACATAGGCATAGAACTCGCCCAGCGGGCCGGGCTGCTCGGTCTGGAAATCGATCTCGTCGAGATTGACTGTGCCAAAGCCGGCCTCCGCCGCCACGAGCAGCGGGTTGCGGTCGCGATGGAAGGGGGGCGTGAGCCAGTCGCTCTGCGGGTCGTGGCCCATGAGATGGGCGGCGCAGGCGTCGGTGGCGATGGTGTGGTCACCGGCGATCATCATGTTGGTAATGCGCGGGGCCGAGCCGTCGTCAACGCCATTGCCCCATTCGCGACCGGCCTGGCTGATGGTGGCGTCGATGATGTTGAGCACCGGGTTGAAGATCCGCCCCAGGTCGGCCAGCATATAGGGCATGCGCACCAGGTGATGGAAATAGGTGCGCGTATGGCCGTCCGGCTCGCCGGGCATGAGGCCGAAGAGATTCTTGAGCGTCAACGTGATGCCCATAAAGGCGTGATTCTTCATCTTGGCGACCGAGATGAACTCGTCCACATCAAGCGCGCCGGCGGGCAACACATATTCGCGAAACATCTGCCCGCCGCCGGGCACCTGCACGGCGCGATGTTCGTCCACGATGCCGTTGATGTAGCGGACGCCGTAGTCTTTGTAGACCTGGGCAAAGGTATTGGTCTCTTCAATGGTGGCGCCGTTGTACATCGTGTAGAAGCTCACATCGGGCGCAACCAGTTCAGCGTCGGTGCGCTCACGCAACAGGCGCAGGAAGGCGCGCGCCACCTTCTCAGTCACCAGTTGCTGAAGCTGGCCTTCGTAATAGACCCGATTTTTGGGCTCCTTGTCTTGGTTGAATTTGATGCCGATGCGCTTGGCGCGCTTTAGCCGCGCCCAGCTTTCGGTCAGCGGGTCGGTGGCGCGCTTGAGCGCCTCGTAGACCTCGGTCTCGCTGCCCTGGTAGTCGCAGTGCACGGCGCGCACTTTGTAGGCTTTTTCGCTGGTTGTCATCGATTGTGCTCCTCCTAAAGTTGTGCCCCTGTGAAATGTTACCCCGATTTAGCGCCTATCCGAAAAACTCTGCGACCGGGCGCATTCGTAAGTGTAATTGTTGGCCCCGCAACCGATGCTCGAATGGGTTCGTAATCGGGCAATGTTACGTTGAAAGTGATTGGGGAGATTGTGAGTTCGCCCATTGTTGCGCCAGGCGGGCCGGCAACCCCGGCTCGACCCAAACTGCGGCGTCGATCTGAACGGCGTGGGCCCCCGCCGCCAATGCCTGTTGCGCCTGCCCCATCGTGTAGATGCCGCCGCAGGCGATCAGCGCGCACCCAAGCCCAAGTTGCCCCACTTCCAGCAGCGTGGGCAGCATCACCGCAAAGGTAAGCGGGCCAAAGAGCGGCCCAACGAGCGGCGCTCCACCATGTTCGGCGAGCTGCGCCGCGCCAAGCGGTGGCTGGCCCACCACCACCCCCACCGCGCCTGCCTCCACTGCGGCGGGCGCCAGCGTGACGGCGCTTTCCAACGACGGCTTGACCCACACGGGCAAATCGTTATCACGCGTCACTGCGCGCACCATACGTCGAACCTGCTCCGGTTCTGCCCGTCGCGGCAGCAGCAACTCCAAGCCGGACAGGGCAACGACACCGTTCAATCGTTCGGCCACTTTGCCCAACGAGTCTGGCTCCTCGTCGGCCAATTGCGCGATAACGGGGCAGCCCAGCCGCGGCCACAGCGCCGCATATTGACGCACCACCGCGTAGACGCCGCGGCTCTGTACGCCCGGCTCCAGCACAAAGCCGCCGGGCAGGCGCGCCAGCCGGGGGCCTGCCGCGCTGCCCCGGCCCTGCAACCGGACCGGCCCGACGACCACGCCCCCCCATTGCGCTGTCGCCACACCGCTGTGCAGCGCCTCACCATAACCGATCATGCACCCCGCCAGCAGAATGGGGTTGGTGACAGGCAGGCCACTCTTGTGGTTTGGCGCTAGCTCGATCATGCGTGCTCCCGTGGCGCGTGACAGGACGAACGGGGGTCTTACCCTCTTCACCCTGGTGAGTTAGCCGCTCTGCGTTACACACAGCCACCGCCAACTCAAAACCCTGTCATCCTATCACACCCCAAACATTACTCTGGTCGAAACGTGCCGATGATCTGGTCGAGGATCGGCTCTTTGGCCGCGCGCTGGGTGTCCTGCGCCAGCAACACCATCACGTAGATCTTGTCATTGGCGAGCAGCCCAACCACTTTGGCAAAAGCGCCGGCGTTCATCCCCACCGCAGCCAGGTTGGCCGTGGCCGAACCGCGCACAGCGGGCAAATTGTTGACCACCGTTGCCTCCACCTGGTCGATCTGCACCTCACCCAACAGGCCGGCATTGCTGCGCAACAGATCTTCCACCAACTGCTTGGCCGCCTCCGCCGTGTAGCCCGGCGCATCGGCCACCGTGACGGCCAGCAGCGTTGGCAGCCCGCCAAACATGGCTGCCGTCAGGTCGGTGATGTAGATCTTGCCCAGCATCTGCCCTTCGGGGCTGTTGAGAAACTCATTGAGCGGCCCCATCTGGTCGGCCATGCCAAACATGCCGGCCAGCGTCTGGAACTGGGAACCGCGCAGGTCTAGCTCTGTCCAGCCACGCGGGGTAGCAAACGAGTAGCCAAGCCGCTCATCGGTAACCGTCGTGAACCCTTGGGGAATGACCACCTGCGGCGTAACTGCCGGCTGGGCTGCGGCCGCGCTAACTTCGGGCGCCGGCGTGGGGGTGGGGGGCGGCGTTGGTGTAGGGATCGGCGTCGGCGTATTGGTTGGGGTGGGCGGGGCCGCCGCAGGCCCCATGCCGCCGCAGGCGGTCAGGGTTAGCGCAGCCGACAACAAAATGCCGAGCCAGATGGCGCGCCGCTGCGGGCGCGCCGTTTTGGGTGCAATCATCATTTTCTCCTCATGGAAATCACTCTCGAAATCATTCAGGAAATCGTACAAAACAGCGCAACACAGAGATGCACAGAGTTCGGCGCTGTGTATCTGGTAGAATGGATACACAGAGAATTATGGAATGGCTCGTTGTGTGGGCAAAAGCCTTTGCGTGCTCTCTGTGTTCCTGCTGTACGCTGCCATGTCCCCTTTATTGGTGACCGCAGGTCATGGCGCCTGCTCTGTCAAGATTGTCCATCGGCAAAAAAGGCAAAAACACGACCATTGGTGAAGTTGTAAATCAATGTTCCCCCCGGAAAGGTCTGGACGCGCCCCGGAAAGCGATCAGGCTCTGCCGCAAGCGCAAATCCGAGCGCGCCCGCCAGCCTTTGGTCTTCCCATACCTGTCCAAAAACGCCGGTGGGGACAAAAAGTTCCGGCCCGGGGATGGGAACATCCGGCGTCACCGAGTCGCCGCTGCCGTAGACCAGGTCCCAACGACTGTCGCCGCTAAAGTAGAGATAGATCGCGGTTGGCCGGTCATCCATGCGCAACATATAGCCGTGTTCCATCATCAATAGCTCGACGTTGACGGCCGCTGGCAGCGAATAGGCGCAGATAAAGCCTTGCTGCACGGGGGGCGCCAACCCCGTCACAAACGAGACCCAAACAGAGTCGGGCGCGTGTGCGCAACCCGCCGGTTCTGGCGTCGGTGTGTCGGTGGGCAAGGGGGTGAGGGTTGCGGTGGGCTCGGGTGTCCACGTTTCCGTCGGTGTTGGTGTGTCGGTGACCGTGGGCGTAAGCGACGGTGACGGCGTGGGCGTCGGCGTGTCGGTCGGCTCTGGCGTCCACGTAGCGGGCGGAGGGGTAGGCGGCGCATCGGTGGGTGTGTCGGTGGGCGTCGGCACGAGCGCTTCCACAGGCTGTTGTGTCGCGGTGGCTTCGGGTGACGGCGCCTCGGTGGGAGGCGCGCTCGCGGCGTCTTCATCCGGCGCCGCCTGGTCGGGCGTGGGGATGACGGCAACCTCTGCGGCTGTCGGCGTGGGCAGAAAGCCGGCCACGGGCGTGTTGGCAGTTCCGTCCCCGGCGCCGCGCCCCAACCCAAAGGGTGACCCCATCAACGCAACCGTGACGGCAAACACGAGCAACGCCAGCGCGATGGGCAGCACAGCCCAGGTCAGCCGATAGACGCGTTCCTCGCGTGCGGGGGCGACGCCAACCTGCGCCGCGGGGACGGGCTGCACCGGGCGGACGGTTCGTGTGGTCAGCGGATTTGCTGCCTGCCGGGCGGTTTGGGTCGCCGTCATACCGGGCGCGCCAGGCACCAGCACGGTGGTCGCGGTGGGCGGTGTGCGGGGCTGGGTGGTCGTGGCCGTATTCATCGTCAGCGTTTGCGTGGCGTCGACCTGGTTGGGCTGTTGGCGCGGCCGGGTTCGCCCGGCGGCAAAGGCCAGCGCTTCGGCCATTTCGCCAGCGGTGGCATAACGCGCATCGGGCTGTTTGGCAAGGCTGCGGCGTAGAATCTCCACCAGGGCCGGCGGCAGCCGCAGCAGCGTGTCGTTGTCGATGCTCAGCGGCTCATACACATGGGCATGAAGAATCTGCGTCACCGCGCCCGAAAAGGGCAACCGGCCCGTGACGCAGCGATAGAGCACACAGCCCAACGCATAGATATCGGCGCGGCCGTCGATGTCGCGGCGGCCCGCACATTGTTCGGGCGCCATATAGGCGGGCGTACCCACCGTACGCCCTGTGTTGGTCAACTCGGGCGCATCCAGATAGCGGGCCACCCCAAAGTCGCTCAAGAGGGGCACAACCGGGTGGTCGAGCGTTTCCAATTGGACACTGTTGGACGCGCCGGGGCTAACGGTACGCAGCAGGATGTTGCTTGGCTTGACATCACGGTGAACAATCCCCGCCTCATGGGCGTGGTGTAGCGCGCGGGCAATTGGCTCGAGCAGGTTACAGCTTTCTTGAGGATGTAACAACGGGCGCGAATTGAGCAGATCGCCGAGGCTTTCGCCATCCACCAATTCCATGGCAATATAGGCGAGGCCGCCCGGCCCCAGGGTGCCCACCTGCAAAATCCGCACAATATGCGGGTGGCGCAGCCCGCCGGCGGTCAGGGCTTCGCGCCGAAAGCGGCTATAGGTGTTGGCGTCGGCGTGCGGCATCAACACCTTGAGCGCCACGGGGATGCCCTGCACCTGGTCATAGGCCTGATAGACCATGGCGACACCACCGCTGCCGATCTGTTGTTCGATGCGGTAGCGCCCCACTTGCTGGCCAGTGAGATTGGAAAGCGTCAGGGGCGCCCCACCGGCTGCCGTAGCGGGTGTGATCTCTTCAAATGCCGCCGGCTGTTCTCGCTCGGCCCCGCCGTGGCTGGAATCGGGAATGGGATTCTCGCCAGGCGCAGGGGCGCCACCGCTGGTGTGCTCGTTCTCATCCCTGTATTGGTTGCTCAACGGTTCGTTACTCAATTGGCTATCCACTGAATCGAATGCTCCAACCAGCTTGTCAGTTCACCGCGAATGTCGGCCACCGGCAAAGGCTGGGCGCTGCTGTTGAGGGGCGCCACCCAAATGCGCCACCGCCCCCCCTGGTCGCTGACAAATGCAACATGATTGCCATCAGGGCTAATGGCAGGCAAGCCATCCTGTGCGGGGCGATTGGTCAGGCGCGCCGTTGCCAGCGGCTGAAGCTCTGGCGAGAGTGTGATACGATAGAGTTCCCAGTTTTCATCGCGGCCGTCGCTCATGACGACGACATAGCGTGCATCGGGTGACCAGGCTGGTCGTCGATCGCGTTCGTTATTGGTGAGCTGATGCCAACGCAATTCATCCACACGGGTCAGCCAGAGGCCGGGCGCATTGCCATCTGGCGGGCGGCCATTGTAGACAACCCAGCTTTCGTCAAGCGGCGCCCAGGCCGGGTCTTGCCCGGTCGCCAGCGAACGTGCGTCGTCGCCCGGCGTGGCCGGCTTGACATAGATGCGCGACCGTCCATCGGCTTCACGCATGCTGGCAAAGACAAGCGCGTCCCCGGTCGGGCTCCAACTGGGCGGGCTATCTTGGGCATCGCGGACACCGGTGGTGTAGCGCAGTGTGCGATCATCTGGTGACAGGACGCCGTTGCGCTCGAAGCCGGCAATGCCCGGCGCGTCGGGTCGTGTACTATAGAAGGCAATACGCCCGCCATCGGGCGACACGCGTGGTTGGCGAGCATCGGCTACGAGGAGCTTTGGCTCAGAATCCACAGCCAGCGGTTGCAGATAGAGTCGATAGGCTGCGCCCTCTTGGGTCGAGTAGAGAATGGCGCCGCTAAGCTCGCGCAGCAATTGCAGCCCAGCCAACGCTTCGAGCTGCTCGTCACAGCGGAGGCGATAATCGGTAAGCTGCTGCAACAGCGCTTCGTCTTGCAGCAGCTTTGACGCTGCGTTTACCTGCTCAGCGGCGGCGCAGAACGCTTCGTCCGCCGCCAATCGGTTGGCGAAGACGGCGTGGGCTGTCCCCAAGGCGTGGCGCGCCATCTCGCGCTCGGCCTCGTCGGCGGCGAGAAAGCGGTCGGTCGCATCGCGCAATTCGAGTATCACAGGTTCGTCGGGCCGCAACACAAGCGCTTCGTCAAAGTGATCGAGTGCGTCTTTGGGGGTGCCGATGGCGTTCTTGGCAGTCGCCATGCCCACATAGATCTCAAACAACATCGCCTCGATCTGTGCAGGGTCAAAGAGTTCTCGGTACTGTGCCCACATAGGCGCGTCGGCGCTGGCCAGCAAATGAGCACGCGCGGCAGAAGCCTGGCTTTCATCCCCCTGGCCAAGCGCCTGGTTGAAATCCGGTGATAACGAGCGCAATATAAAAATCAAATTTCCCAGCGTTTTGTTCCACTCCCGTTTCGTATAATCCTCAATCACAATCTCCCAATAGAGTTCCACATCGACGGGGGCGGTTGGCGCAGAGACAATCGCCAAGGGTTCGGGCGTGGCGGGTGTGGCTGCGGTGAGGGATGTGGGTTCTTGGCGCGGGACGATGGCCGGCGGCGCCGTCGCGGTGAGCGGTGGTCCGGGGGTGGACACTGCGGGCTGCCCCGTAGGGGCCGGTGCGTCCGCCGGTTCCTGCTGCTGGGTGATGGCAGGTGGACTGGGGGCGATCAGCCGGACAAAGAAGCGATCAACCGGGAAGACGCTGCGCAACAAGAGAATGCCCGCGACCATCAGACCGAGCGCCAGGGCCGTGGCAACGAGCAACCCGAGCGCGTTGCCGCGGGTGCGGCGCCGGCGGGGCTGGGCCACGCCCGCGGCAACGCGTGGCGGCGCCGCCGTTTCCTCCTTCACCGGCTTGGGTGTGGCTACGTCTGCCCGTGTGCGCGCCCCGGCCCGGTTAGGCTGGCTCGGCACCAGAACCTTCAGCCGGTCGGGCGGAGTTGCCGGGCTAGGCAACGCGGCCATCGTGGCCGTTGGCTCTTCGCTGGCTTTGCGCGGCTCTTTGCCGGCAGCCAGGGCCAGGTCGTCGGCCAGCACACCGGCGTTGGGGTAACGGTCCACCGGGTCTTTTGCCAACATGCGCTGCAACATCTCCCAGACCAGGGGGGGCAACCGTTCGCCAAACTCGGCGGGAATGGTGAGCGGTTCGTAGACATGGGCGTGCAGAAGCTGTGTGGTCGAGCCGACATAGGGAGGGCGCCCGACCAGGCATCGATAGAGCACGATGCCCAGCGCATAGATGTCGGCGCGGCCGTCGATCACATGGCTATTGGCCGCCTGTTCGGGCGCCAT
Organism: Caldilineaceae bacterium; assembly: GCA_023384495.1. Taxonomy (GTDB): domain Bacteria; phylum Chloroflexota; class Anaerolineae; order Caldilineales; family Caldilineaceae; genus CFX5. Next base: position 5,319 of record JAHDWG010000131.1, on the reverse strand, counting down.
GTACGTCGGTGTCCCCACAGTGCGCCCGGCGGCAGTCAGTTCGGGCGAGTCCAGCGCCAACGAAATGCCAAAGTCAGAAAGGAGTGGCGTCACTGGATAGGGAGCAGTGCTGATGGCAATCCCCTGCGGCGCATCGACGGGCAAGCGCCGGAGCAAAATGTTGCTGGGTTTGACGTCACGATGGACCACATGCTGGCGGTGGGCATAGTCCAAGGCGCGGGCGACGGGCGCCAACAGGTGGCAACTGTCCAACAGCGAAAGGCGGCCCTGCTCGCCCAGCAATTCCGCCAGGCTCATCCCTTCGATGAGATCCATCGCGATATAGGTTACGCCATCGGTCTGACCAACTTGGAGGGTGCGGACAATGTGGGGGTGGTCGAGCACGCTAACGGTGCGCGCTTCCTGCCGGAATCGTTCGCGCACCACATCATCGGCGCCGGGCAAGAGCACTTTGAGCGCCACTTGCCGTTCGAGCAACAGGTCGGTTGCGCGATAGACTGCCGCCATCGCTCCACTGGCCAACCGGGCCTCCACGCGAAAGTGGCCCAGGCTTCGACCTACCAGGGCATCGACAACATTAAAGGTCGCATTCGGTTCCGTCGGTGGATTGCCAGCCGCGGGCCGATTGCGCACAGAGCCCGCATCGGTTGACGAGAATTCCGGCGGCGTCAGCGTCATAGCATAGAATGCAATCTATCCACTTTGCCAGTTGATCCTGATCCTGGTATAGTGAAACGTAATTGGCGTAAAATGCCACCTTCTCTGAGATAGCGAGCGCCGTCAGAAGTCGGACACAACAGTCAGCCACAGCAGGGAAGGTTAATCCGCCACTGTTCGTGTAACGCTACCATCAGCGCAATGATTCAACATTATTTATTATAGCCTACGATTGTGTGCGGACGAAACTAGGGGAAAATCGTGTGAGCCGGTTTGCAAAATTAGTCTGTCTCAGCGGTCCGCGTACAGGGACAGAATATGAGTTGGTTGAGGAGATCTGCACCATTGGGCGCGCGCCGGCATCGCACATTGTGCTCGAAGATCAATTTGCCTCACGCCAACATGCGGAGATTCGCCGGATCGAAATCGCCTATCAGGTCCATGACCTGAAGAGCAAGAACGGCATCCTAATCGATGGCGTTCGCCTATCGCCCGGCGCCACGGCCTGGCTGCAAGATGGCAACGAGCTGCAATTTGCGTCCACGCGTTTTCGCTTTCAAGACCCGTCGGCAACGCTGACCGCGCCGGCGCTCATGGCCGTGGGTGAGCCGGGGCTACGCGTGGAATTGGCGACGCGTCAGGTTTTTGTAGATGGCGTCGTGCTCGACCCGCCGCTGAGCGTCAAGCAGTTTGATCTGCTCTGGTATCTCTTTCAAAACCGCGGGCGGGTTGTCAGCAAAGATGAGATTGCACAGGCGGTTTGGCCCGAAGCGCAGGGTGATGTATACGATGCCAACATCGACCGCATGATCAGCCGCCTCCGCAGCCGCATCGAGCCTGACAGCGGTGATGATCCGCGCTTTATCGCCACCATTCGCGGCTATGGCTACCAGCTGCTAGAGGGCTAAACAAGCCAGCAACGCGCCTCCGCCCCCCGTAGTCACTCACCCACAGGACAAGTTGCTGGGTATGCTCTCGGCAAGAAATACCTTCAGCGACACAATAACAAAGGTCGGTTTGGCGTACGCTGAACCGACCTTTTCATATCAAACGGCTCCCCGCCCAAGACGCCCAGCATGACGCTTGGCCACCTGACCGGGACGTAGGACAACGGTCCGAATTCTGTCACCAAAAACTCAAGTCTCTTTAATCAAATTCTATTATGCTTGGGTTATGTTTGATCTATCGACGCTTCATTGCTGGGCAACTTCCATACTGCGGTCTCGATGACGCAGCTCCTTGTCAGACAGAATCCTGCATTCGGCATGCGCCCAGCGTCACTGGGCGGCGCCAATCAAAGCAAGACCAAACTCCGGTTGCTTTGAAAACGCGAACGAGAGTCGGTTGAACCAGTAATAGATCTCGCGTTTTCAAACAGAGCAAAGTAGAGATTCACCCCCGAAGATGCGTGAAGGCGAGAGGTGTACCCTATGCGTGACCAGCCAACTCCAATCGACAGGACCAACGGTGCGTTCCATCGCGCCTATCCGCGATACCATGCGGCGGGCGCGGCGGCCCCACAAGAGATGAACGCCACGGTTCAGGCGGCGCGCCTGGGCGACGAATGGGCGTTCAGTGCGCTGATCGATGAGTATCGCGCCGCAGCCGAACGGCTGGCGCACCAGATACTGCGCACCGAGGAGGCGGCGGCGGACGCCGTTCAGGAAGCGCTGATCAAGGCCTATCGGGCTATGCCGCGCTTCCAGGATGGCAATTTCCGTTCTTGGCTGCTGCGCATCGTCACCAACACCTGCTATGACCACCTGCGCCGCCAAAAACGGCGGTTCGCGGTAAGTTTGGATGAAACGGCTGAATGGGCGCCGCTTGAAATGCCCAATCATATGCAGGCCGCGGCCGAAAACCCAGAGACGGTGATCTTGCAAAACGAGAGTCTACGCCTGCTTCTACGGGCCATTGACGATCTGCCCGCCTGGCATCGCCATGTGGTGCTGCTGGTCGACGTGCATGGCTATGATTACAGCGAAGCTGCGACAATTCTTGACTTGCCGCTGGGCACCGTCAAGTCGCGCCTCAGCCGCGCCCGCTCGGCGCTGCGCGATACGCTGGTGCGGTCGGGCCTGGTGAACCATCTGGAACGCTGAATCTCCCTCTTTGCCCGCTTGCGTACGACGCACTCGGGAAGCACGTCGTGACGGGGTCGCTCGGTCGGAGACCGGCGACCCGCAACCCCTCTATGCCGGCTCCAGCCAGACAGCCCGCCACTTGCCAGTCGCGTGAAAACCCAATTTGCGATAGACCGCGCCCGCCGCTGGCTGCCCCCAATAGAGCACAGGATGGAGCCCCGCGCCAAGGAGGTCTTGGCAGAGGGCGCTACAGACGGCCTGGCTCAGCCCGCGCCCGCGCGCCGCGGGTTGGGTATAGACGCCCCCAATCATGGCAAGCTGATTGGTCTCGGCATTGGTCAGTGCAGTCGCCAGAATTAAGCCCCCCTCCTCCGCCAACCACAGGCGCGTGTCTTGGAGTGGACGCAGCACGCCGGCCCGCGTACGCGACATGTCATCGGCGCCGGCGTAAAAGGTAACCAGCGGCTCTAGATCGTCGATCGTAGCGCGCCGCACCACCACCCCTGCAGGGGGAGCTGCCGGCCGAAAGCGCGGTTTCGGCAGTTCCATCACCTCCTCGATTACCAGTTTTGTCGTGCGGTAGCGGCGTAGATAGGGCAACAAGCTGGGCGTCCCTCCAGGGTTGTCTTGCAGCCGATCCGCCTGAAGGGGATGGGCGTCCAGCACCTGCGCCAAGGCAGCCCAGTCGGCATCGGCACGCCCATAGACGGTCCAGCCTACCATATAACGGTTGATCACACCCCGCAATGCCCCTTGACCGGTGGCCTCGGTGTCAAAGTCCCCCCAGAACTGGCAGAAGTCCTGGTCAAAGCCCAGCTTTTCAAGGGTGCCCAGCATATACAGGTTGAATGACGGCTCGCTGCTCAACAGGGCTGTCACGGCAGAGCGGTCGGATTCGGTTAGCAGACGGATCATTGCGTAAGGTTCCTTCTGGTTTACACCTTCTGAATGGGATGGAGACGGTCAATCCACAGCCTGGTTGGTTTGGCAGTTGTCGACTCTGCTGATGACCGCGCTGATGCCAACGGCGCACAGGTCAAGCCCAATCAGTGGGCGGCAAAGAGGGGGTCCCGCTCGCGCACATAGGCGGCGCGGCCCGCCCGCAGCCGATAGGCATCAAACGCGTCATCGATGGCGCAGTCGGGGTCCAGCCCATGTTCGTATGCCCAACGAAAAAAACGGATCACTTCGGGCTCTGCCGTGGCAAGCTGCCAATAGAAGAGTTGTGTCATGGCCCCACCCGCCGCCGCCATGCCCGACTCTTCGTAGGCGGCCAGCGCGGGACGCCGGTCATAGGCCACCCGGTGAAATGTGGCGCGCCAGCCACCCGGCGCTTCTTGCTCGGGCGCATCCTCCAGGACGACAAATTGGGCGCGCGGATCGCCATTCAGCGGCATGCCCACGCTCCCTGGGTTGACCAGGCGCCAAAAACCGCGCTTGGCAGGTGAGGGGGGAACCAACGCTTCATCGGGCGGGGCCGGCGCGTGAATGAGCCTGTCGATCTGAACATGCGTATGGGCGGAAACAACGTTCGGAAAGGGGATGCCGGCCAGTTCAGCAGCAACGCGGTCGGCGGGCGTGTCGTTGTGAAAACCCACCCGATTGCGTCCGGGCAACCCGTGGGCGACCACCAGCGGCTGCAAACCGGGCAGATAGATCGTGCGCTCATCGGGCAACAGGGCCAGGTAGGCGCCTTGTGCCGGGTTAAGGTGCTCGACCAGCCAGTGCAGTTGCCCCCAACGCTTCGGGTCTTCGCAGCCAGGCGCAGCGCGCTCGGTGCCAAAATCCAAATAATAGAACTCATGATTGCCGCGAATCACCGCCCAATCGCGCTGCCGCACCGCATCGATGACGGGGCCGCTAAAGGGGATGCCGTTGATCAGGTCGCCGTTGAGCACAACCTGATCCGGTTGGAGGCGCTCCAGTTCGGCAATGACTGCCTCCAACGCAGGCAGGTTGCCATGAATATCAGCCAGGATTGCAATCCGCATAGCGAGATCACGTTGAGAATAGCAAGCCGCCAGGCAAGGTCACCACAGGTTGACCGTTACGGCATCGCAATGGACAAGTGCAGGGTTGGCCCGTGGCGCTCAAGAAAAGACGCCGCAAAGCCATCATGGGTTCCGCGCCAACCTTGCCAATGGCCGCAAGTAGACGGAGATTTCGCTGCGGTTGTGAAAGAGCTGGCGTGCGCCGGCAATCGTATAGGCTTCGCGCAAGATGGCAAATGCGTGGTCAATCACCGCACGCCGGTTCTGTTCGGGCAGCTTCAGGGTCATCAGGGCGCCGCCGTGTGGATAGAGCCGCCCGGCATAGGCTGCCATCAGGCGGGCCGAGTCGCGCGCATCCATCCGCATGTCATTGACAATAAAGTCGAATGACTCGTGCTCTTCGGCCAGGAATCGCTCTGCCGTGACCCGCCGGTGACGAATGTGGCTATCCGCAGCCAGCCGCAGGTCGAGATCGCCAGGGTCAATCGCCGTGACATATTGCCCGAGCCGCCGCAGCACGCGCGTCCATCCCCCCGGCGCTGCGCCCAAATCCAGCACGACCCCCCGGGGAGGCATGTCAATGGCAA
>JAHDWG010000130.1 GCA_023384495.1 Caldilineaceae bacterium | reverse complement strand
AGCACAATTTGCATCAGGCTACGATCTGCCTCGACTACCATTTCCGGTGTAATCACAAACTCCACCTGACGGGTTGGGGCAGTGGCGGATAACTCATCGACGATGCCCTGGGCCAGCGCGCTGAGGTTGACGGGCGCCCGGCGCATTTCCTGGCGCGTGACCCGGGAGAGCGTGAGCAGATCATCAATCAGCATCGCCATGCGTTGGCTGGCGGCGCGTACTCGCTCCAGGTAGTTCAGCCCTTCCGCATCGAGAAGATGGCCATAGTCTTCCAGCAGCGCTTGGCTGAAGCCATTGATGGCGCGCAGCGGCGCGCGCAGGTCGTGTGAGACGGAATAGCTAAAGCTCTCTAGCTCGTGATTGGCGACTTCCAGTTCGCGAGTGCGGCGGTGAACGCGTTCTTCTAACTCATCGTTGAACCGGCGATTTTCGGTTTCGGCGGCTTTGCGTTCGGTCACATCTTCGGCAATGCCGGTGTGGAGAGATAGTTCGCCGTTTTCGTTGAGCACGGGAATATAGCGCGCGCTGAGCCAGCGTATGTCTCCCTGGCCGCGCACAATGCGAAACTCAACCTGGCTTGCGCTCTGAGACCCGAAGTTGCGCAGCGCTGCACGGACCCGGTCGCGATCATTGGGGTGAACCATGCCAAACCAAACGCTCGAATCCTGTAGGACGGCGGACACTGGGCGCTGAAAGATCTGCTCGAAAGCCGAATTTACATAGATCAACTGGCGTAGATCGGGAGACAGCATCCAGACGACAAATGGCATATTCTCGGCAAACTGGCGAAAGCGCGCCTCGCTATCGCGCAGGGCTAGCTCGGCGGCCTTGAGATCTGTAATGTCGGTTGAGACGCCAAGCACCGCCGGTGTGGTGGTGCCTGAGAAGGTGAAGGGGATCTTGATGGTGCGCAGGAGGCGTACACGCCCATTGGCGTCTGTGATGGTCTCTTCGGGGATCACCTTGATGCTGCCGGTGGCGATCACCTCGCGGTCGACCGCGCGAAAGTACTCGATCTCGTCCTGGGTTGCCGTGAACGCGCCATCAGGCCTTTCGAGGATTTCGTCTGGCGTGGCGCCAATCAGGGTCGCCATTGCCTGGTTGGCCAATACAAACCGTCCATCAATATCTTTGGCAAAGATCAAATGGGGCACTAGATCGATGATCTGTCGCAGCCGTTGCTCGCTCAGCCGTAGCGCCTCTTCGCTGCGTTTGCGATTCGTAATGTCGCGCACAATTGAAACGACCTCATCTGGCCCACTGCGCACAATACGCGATTCAAAATATTCCAGGTCTGTGGGCGTCGGCACTGAATATTCCAGCGTCTGCATGGCCCCGGTTGTAATGGCTCGTTCATAGGCCTGGAGCGCCGCTTCAATCACCGCCGGCGGCAGCGGCAGGCTCCGCATGTTTGCGCCAATGATTTCTGTGCGAGATATCAGCGTAGGTTGCTCGGCTGGGGTTGAAAAATCCAAAAAGTTCCCATCCCGATCCAGACGAAAAACCATATCGGGGATGGCCTCCAGCAGCGCGCGCTGCCGGGCTTCGGCGCGCGCCAGCTCCGCTGTGCGCTCCTGCACACGCGCCTCAAGTGCGGCGTTGAGCGTTTTGATCTCCTCTTCCGCCTCTTTCAGTTCGGTGATGCCATAGACGAAAACCAGCAGACCCTGGACGCGGCCACTGTCATCATGAAGGGGGATCTTGTCGACACTAGACCAGCGCATGGTCTCGTATACCTGCCACTCCACCACATCCCCCAACTGTGATTCGCCACGAGACAAGGCCAGCAAACAGGCGTCGTGGAGTTGCATAGCATCGGGATCATCTGGATAGAGTTCGACAAAGGTCGTCCCGATGACGTGCTCATCCCCCAACTGGCTTAGGCGCCGCGCCATGCGATTGGCGTGGACAATGCGTCCTTGCTCGTCCAACCGCCATACGAGGGCGTTGACGGCGTCGAGCATCTGTTGAAACTCGTTGCGCTGCCGCTGGATCTCCTGTTCGGCTTGTGCCCGCTCCAACTCGGCGGCGGCGCGGCCGGCAAAGATCTCTAGGATGGCTGCGGGTGAGCGACTTTCGTCGATAGGCTGGTCGTGGATCATGACGAGAACCCCCATCGCGGCTCCACTGGCCGAGAAGAGTGGTGTGCCCAGATAGCTTTCGGCATCCAACTCCTCGAGAAGCGCATCCTGAGGGAAGAGTTGCGCCACGCCTGATCGATGGAAGCACGTTCCCCCACTGGCGACCTGCTGGCAGGGCGTCCCTTCCAGTCGATAAATGAAGCTTTCCATCTGTGCGCCATTCGACCAGGCTGCAATCGTGCGCACCCGTTCGGGTTCGCCACCCTCAAGCGCGCCGAGCAGCACATAGCGCACATCGAAGGCGCGGGCCAGCGTCTCGACCAGTGTTGCGAAAAAGGCGTCTCCCGTAATGCGCGAACACTCGATCAACTGTTGCATGGCCGCTTCTTGTTGCTTTTGAGCGGTCACATCGGCGGCCAGGCCGGCAATGCGGACAACCTCGCCGGCGTCGTTGCGAATCGGAAACGCACGGTCGCGAATCCAGCGGATCGAGCCGTCGGGCCGCACGATGCGATAGACCTCATCGTAGTCGCCACGCGGTTGCTTCTCCTCCGCTGCCTGGCGAACCTGGGGGCGATCTTCCGGGTGTACGCTATCGATCCACTGCCAGGGCGCGTGGTAGAAATCTGCGGATGAACGGCCCCAAATACGCTCGTAGGCTGGGCTAACGTAGAGCACACCGGTCATATCGACCAGCCAAAAGGCTTCGTTGATGTTTTCGGCCAACTGGCGGAAGCGCTCCTCGCTCTCGCGCAACGCCTCGGTCGCCTGTTTGCGCGCCGTAATGTCTTCGGTAAGCCCGGCAATCCGATAGACAACCCCGGTATCGTCGGCGATGGGGAATGAGCGGTCGCGCACCCAGCGCATCGAGCCGTCTGGCAGCACCAGGCGATACTCTTCGTCATAGTCGCCCTGGGTCTGGTTCTGAGTGATTTGCCGACGGACCCGCGCGCGATCATCAGGGTGGACCGACTCCAGCCAATCCCACGGATCTTCGTATAGTGCGGCGGTGGGGCGGCCCCAAAAGTGTTCGTAGGAAGGGCTGACATAGAGCAGCCGGTCAGGATTGGCTTCAGTGAGCCAGAAGACACCATCGACGTGCTCGGTCAACTGGCGGAAACGCCTCTCGCTCTCTTTGAGGGCAAGCGCTGTCGCCTTTCGAGTTGAAATGTCGCGACAGAGCGTCAGAATGCGAATACCTTCTTCGGTGTGCATGACGGTTGCATTGATCTCCACCGGCGTGATGGCGTCGTTGGCTCCCACATAGTCAAGCTCGAAGTGACGGAGCGCGCCAGCCCGGCGCGCCTCAACGAATGCCGCTGCATTCCGCTCCAGGTCATAGGGAGCTGTCCATTCAAAGGGTAGATGGCCGAGGATTTGATCGAGCGTTTGGCGACCGGTCAGACGAAGATATTGCTGATTGGCCTCCAGGATGTGCCCATCCTCGTCGGTAATCGAGTAACCGGTGTCGGTTGTTTCGATTAGGGCGCGATACTTTTCTTCACTTTTGCGCAGCGCCTGTTCAACCTGTTTGTCGCCTGTAATATCTTCGAGCGAACCAAAGATGCGCAAAGCCGAACCATCATCGTGATACTCCACCGAGGCGGTCATGCGCGTCCAGATAGGGCGCCCAGTATAGGTAGATTGTTCGAGCTGGACATCGATGGGATTACCCGTCTCGATGCACTGGCGGATTGCCCGTTCGGCGCATTCGACCGCCGGCTGTGGCTGGAACGCCCACACGCCTTCTGGGGTTGGCGCAAAGTCGGCAGGAACTTCGAGGATGCGATACATCTCCTCTGTCCAGTAGAGTTGGCGCGGGTTGTAGATAAGCTCCCAGCCTCCAACCCGGGCGGCCTGTTCCGTCTGCGCCATGAGCCGCGACAGCCGCTCACTCTCGGTGACATCGCGCAGGAGCCACACGGCAGTGGCGGCTTCATCATAGGTGGTAAACTCGATCATGCGCGCACTGCCATCTTTGCATATGATCGTTGCTGTAGCTGTTCGCGAGCCCTTTGTTTGCCGAGACTCTTCGTACCGTTCGTACATCGCCTGGCTGCGACCGGGATACAGCGCAGAAAACCATGCATCGACGGTGGGCAATTCAGCGCGACTATAGCCCGTGATCTGCTCGGCTTGCCGGTTGAGCGTCAGCATCCCATCATCCACATAGACAGCGCCCGCCGGTAATTGTTCCACCATGCGACGCAGTCGCTGTTCGCTCTTGCGTAACGCCTCCTCCATCTGTCGTCGCTCGGCCAACTCTTGTTGCGCCGCCGTGTAAAGCTGGGCATTGTGTAACGCAAGCGAGGCCAGGTGACCAAAGCGCGTAATCAAATCAAGGTCGGCCTCGGAAAAGAGTTGGCCGTCTTCGCGCTGCATCGAGAGCACGCCCGCCACTTCACCGTTGGACCAGAGCGGAACGCCCAAAAGCGATATCCGCCTTGGGAGATCGATGCCGGGGCGCCGGTCTGGAAACGCAGCATAGTCGTCGATGGCCATCGCCTGGCCCTGCTTCCAGACTTTGCTGATAAAGCCGGCGCTGTCTCGTTGGATACGATAGCCAACCCAATTGGCGGCGATGCCCGACGCAAGTTTTGATTCCATAAACTCGGCCCGGGGGTCGCGCAAAAAGAGCGCGCCGTTAGGGGTGTTTAGCAGTTGGCCGGCGCGAGTGAGGATGGCCTGAAGTACGTCTGTTAGCTCCAGTTGGCGGATCAGCCCCAGCGCGGTTTCATTCAGCGCCGCCAGGATGGCGGTCTGTTGCGACTGAGCTGTCTGTTTGGTGTGCAGTTGCTGTTCTAGCGTAGCAATGCGCCTATGCGCGTGTTCAAGGGCGTAAGTTAGCGAGGCGTGTACACGGGCGATGGTCTCGGCGGCTGCGGATGGAAGATGATTCCCCTCAAGGAGCGCGGCCAACTGCGCGAGTGATTGCTGAGACTGGTCGGAGTGATTGGTTCCGTTCATTGGCGTCTGTGCCCCGGGCTATACTGCGGTTGCTTTGAAAGCCGGACTTTGCCACGAGGCTCACTCCTTCCCGCAACTCCGGCTTTCAAACAGAGCTCAGTATAAACGGAGACGCGCCTGAAAGTCCCTTTGAAGATTCCCACTGGTTCAGGGGTGCATCGCACATGGAATGAGCAATACATCAGGCTGTGGATGAATGTTCAAGCAGACGCCCCACCGTGGACGCTTGTCTTACAGTAGCGGACTTAAGACACGGTGTCTATCCGCAAAATGATGTATCTTTACATTAACAATCGGACGTTCTGCTTTGCTCTGTCTGAAAACGTGAGACCCTTTGCCTATTACGCCAACTGTCATTCGCGTTATCAAAGCAACCGCAGTTTAGCTCGTTGTCACGGGATGGCGCCCCTTCGCCATTGGTTCAATCGGTATGGCTTCGAGCGAGCCATCTTCTTTTTCGCGCAGACGATAGAGCTGCCGAGCCTTGTCGGTCATCATCACACCATGCAGGTGGTCAATTTCGTGTTGCAGCACACGCGCCAACCAGTCATAGGCTTTCAGGCGGAACTCCTTGCCGTGTCGATCCTGCGCACGCACGAGCACAAAGGTGGCCCGTTCCACATCGGCGGCCAACCCTGGCAAGCTCAGACAACCCTCTTGCCCGACTTCGGCGCCTTTTGATTTGATGATCTCTGGGTTGATCAACTCATAGACGCGCATCGTCTCTTCCGGTCGCTCTTCATCATCGGGGTATTCGATGACGGTAACGCGCTGGTCAAGTCCAATTTGTGGCGCAGCCAACCCCACGCCTGGCGCCAAGCGCATGGTTTCCAGCATGTCATCCAACAATGTGTGTAACCGGGGCCCAAAGTCACGCACGCGCCCGGCAGGACGATAGAGCACGCCATCGTCGCTGTCGCCCACCTTTACAATCCGTAATTCAGCCATATCCCCCTCAACCTATGCCATACCGCAATCTGTGTGGGCTTCCCCGCTACCGAAGCGCAGCGCGCTGGCCCGCACCGGGCGCCTGGCCAGTCGAGCGCCAAACCGGCGCGATGCCAATGCCCGCAACAATGTTCGGATAGGCTCTAGCCATTTTTGCCATTGTAACCCACGAAACCGTCGCATTCAAATGGTGATCAATTTGAGGTGTGATTCAAGCCGGATCTGCTTTGGTCACCTGAGTGCTACTGCATCAGCGCTGTTTGCCAATCGTTCCGAATCTGCGCACGCACCCAGACATGAGATCCGCCGCGCGCCGCGTCCTAGGCCTTGCGGCGGTAGCAAAACCGTTACTTCTGCGTCAGGTTGACGTCATGGTGTCTGAAGACGTCTTCCTATTTGGTCAAGCTTGTGGTTTGAGATTCACATGACTAATGCGGCGCCTCACGTACGCCACGAGAAGATTCACGCGTAATTGTCGTGCGTTCAGTCAAGGCTCGCATAAGTCCCAATTCACTGTCGCGCGTTGTAACTATCAATCAACGGGAAGCACCTCCCGCTCAAGAGGGATGAGAATATGGCAAAATGGATTCGAGGTATCGTTGTATTACCACTGGTGTTTGTCGCCGTGCTCCTGTCTGCAACATTTGCGTATTCGCAAGGAGGGCAAGTGGGCATGGCTGGCAACAGCCCACTGCCAACGCCAACGCGATACGGCACAGTGCCCTATCCCACCAAGACGCCACATCGACGCCCCTATCGCTATCCAACGGCCACCCCAACGGTCAGAGCACCGCTCTACCCCGAACTGGTGCGCATTGACGGCGCGCCCCTTCGCAAGGTCATCGGGGATCAGCAGAGCAGCACGCTGTACGCTTATACTTACAGTGGCTGGCTCTATCGCTCGCCCGATGACGGGGCCACATGGGCGTTGGTGACATCAAAGCCAGCCGTTGACGACTTCGTGATGAGCAGCGCCGATCCGAATGTCCTCTACGCCGGCGCCGGGCGCGATTGTAGCGACGCATCTCTTCCTGCCCAACCCATGTACCGTTCGCTCGACGGCGGTTTGACATGGCAACGTCTGCCTGCGGGCGACAATCTGCGCCCTCTGTTGGCGCATCCTGGCGATCCTGCACAGGCGTTTGCCGCCGGCTGCGATGGCCCTTATCTCACCATCGATGGCGGCCTGTCGTGGACCGCGCGCCCCGACACCTCACCCGATGCCCTGTGGGAGACCTATCGGGTGGTGGATATGGCGCTGCTTGCTTCACCGGAAGATACACCCCCTGATGCATCGACATGGGGAGCGCTGGTGGTGGGCGCCATCTCTGAAGATGGTAGCGGCGCGCTCGTCTTTACCAATGATGTGGGTCTCAACTGGGTGCGCTTGACGCCCAATGTCTATCCGGCCTCTTGGGGCATGAATGCGGTGACCGCCGCACTTGGGCGACAGGGCTTGCTTGCTTTTGCTGAGCCGCGCACGGTCTGGCAGACGGCCAATTACGGCATCAACTGGCAGATCAGCAGCAAGGGCTTGGAGGCAGTGGCGCAGAGCGACGTGGCCGGTGGAGTCTATGGGTTGAATGACCTGCTTTATCACCCCGCAGATACGCTCTATTTGGCCACGGTGCGCGGGCTTTACACCAAGCCGTTTTCGGGCCAAGTGTGGAGCAAGGTTGTGGGTGCACGCTACGAGAATACCCACATCACGGGGCTGGTCTTTACACTCTCTACACCCAACCAGATCTGGCTCAACACCACCGATGGCGTCTATCTCCACCAAGTGAGATGAGCAGCCGCCGTGCGGGCAGGGCATGGCAGGGACGAAGAACGTCTCGTCCCTGTCATGGGCTCGCAGGGTCAAGCGGCGCACCGACCGCGCACAAGGCGGGGCCTATACGCATAGTCGTCTTCAAACAAGACTCAGTTTTGGGTAGCGCAAAGGGAATCGTGGCGTGCGTCGCACGCTGTTATCCCTTCCACATTATTCTCTGGTGCTATTCAGTTTAGAGCGCTGCCGCCGCAACCAGGTTCGAGCAGCGCCCCAGTAACCCGCTGCTCATGGCCGACGGCTGCGTCGTCAGCAGCGCACAGGCCAGCTCGCGTTGGGGGTCAGCCCAGAGCACCGTCCCCGTTGCGCCGCCGTGGCCAAACGACCCGGGTGACAGCAGGTTGCCCCAAAACGACCATTCGCCCGGTGGTTGCCGCCGCCAGCCCAATCCCCACACCTGCGTGGCGCGCACCGCCGGCGGAATCTGCGCCATGTGGGCCGTCTGGTCGCTGAGCATCGCCTGCACCGTCGCCGGGCTAAGTAGACGGCCCGCCTCATGCTCGCCGCGGTTGAGGAACATCTGCACAAAGCGAGATAGGTCGCTTACGGTCGAGAACATGCCTCCCCAAGGAGCGCAAAAGCGCCACCAATAGGGTGTGTTCCATCCCCAATCCTGGCCGCGCATCTCGTCATCGACGTTTACATGAGCAATGCGCGACTCGTCAAGACCCTGGGCGCCCAACGCGGTGTCCTTCATGCCCAGCGGGTCGAAGAGCTCGCTGCGCAGAAAATCGCGCAACGCCACCCCTGCGATCTGCTCGACTATGGCGCCGAGGATGGCCGTCCCGCAGCTCTGGTATGACACATTCGTCCCCGGTGCAAAGGCCAGCGGCAGTTGGCAGATGCGCTGCACAAACTCGCCCAGCGGCGCGTGCGCAGCCCGCAGTTGGCGGTCTTCGGGCAGCATGTCGGGCAGACCCGACGTGTGCGTCATCAGGTGGCGGATGGTCACCTGCTCTTTGCCATTGGCGGCGAATTCGGGGAGCACCGAGACCACCGGGTCGTCGAGCAGCAGTTTCCCGCGCTCGACAAGCAGCATCACCGCGGTCACGGTGACCGGCTTGGTGATCGAGGCGGTAAGGAAGATGGTGTCAGGCTGGGCCGGCGGTGAGTCGGACGTCAGGTATTGGCGGCCAAAGGCGCGGATGGGCAAGGGAACACCGCGCTGGGCCACCAGAATCGCCGCCGCGGGCAATCTCCCCTGCGCCGTTGCCTCATCCAAAAAGTGATAGACCCGCGCAAGGCGGTCGCTGTCCATTCCGATTGCCTCCGGCGGCGGGCCCTCATGGTTTATCATCGATTCGGCGCCCATCAGCCCACCTGTGGATAGAAGAGGCCGGCGCCGCGCAGGCCAGTCTGCCTGTTCATGCCAATATGCCAGCGCCCCAGATTGGCCCAGAAGAGGATCGACAGGTCGGGCCCGCCAAAACAGACGTTGGTGGGCGCGCCCAGCCAGGTGCCCTCGTAATCGTCCATCAACACCGTCACGTTGCCGTCGGGCAGGATGCGAAAGATGGCATCAGGGCGGTAGCACGAGAGGAGTAGGCTGCCGTCGGCGCAGAAGGCCAGCCCATCGGGGACGGTGTGGGGCATGGCGGCCACCGTTTCCACCGCGCCGGCCTTGCGCCCCTGTTCGATGGGGAAGCGCACAATCCGCGGCGGGTTGAGCGACATGGCGACGTAGAGGTGGCGGCCGTCGGGACTGACCGCACAGCCGTTGGGGAAGTGACGGCACTCGGTGTCGATGAGTGTCGTCTCCCCGCCCGGCGCGATCGACCAGATGCAGCCGTTGTCCGCCTTCCACGCGCCTGAGTCGCAGACATAGAGGTGGCCCGCCGGGTCAAACGCGGGATAATTGGGCGTGAGCATGGATCGCTCTGCGTTGCCCTGGCTATAGACCGTAACTTCGCCCTGCGGCGTGGCCTTCATCACCGCCTTGTTGCCGGGGTTGCAGACATAGGTGTTGCCGGCGGCGTCGTGGGCCATGCCCAGGTTGAGCCCCTGGGTGGTGGCAAAGTGTTCGATCTGGCGGCTTTCAATGGCAATGCGATAGAGCTGACCATCTTCGCCCCCGGCGTAGATTTTGCCGTCGGGGCCACAGGCGACGCCCTCCGGGTGGTCCAGCCCATCGACAAAGGTTTCGGCATACTGCAAGTTGATGAGTGGCATCTGTTCACTCCTGTCTCAAATCTGGGATAGCTTCAGTGGATGGGATTCCGGGCAGCGCCACAGACTAGCGTGGAACGGGCGACAGGGTGCGACGCACTGGCAAGTGTCACCCCTGTATGACCACTCAGTTTCCGGCCAGTGCGTCGCACTCCACGCTTCCCTGCAGTGCTACCAAGTTCTGACCCACAAACGCTCGTGTTGGCAACGGCGACGATGACCGCACAGGCGCCGCGGCCGTACTACGGTTTTTCGACTGTCTGGCGCACAGCGAGGATATTGCACGTCGGCGCCGTGATGGGGGTCACGCACCCTGTTCCAAGGATGAAGCGGCGCCCTCCCGTTGCCTCCACGGCGGCTTGGGCTTCGGCGCGGGCAAGCTCCGGCGTCCCTCGCACCATTGTCTCCCACTGGCGGACGCCGCCGCAGAGCGCCAGGCTGGTGCGCTGGAGCGCTTCACCCAGCGCAGGCGGGGTCTCCGTGTCGTGCCAGTTGATCACCTGCGCCGGGTAATCGGCAATTAGGTCGAACATGACGTTGCATCCGTGCAGGTGAACCAGGTTGAACCACATCCCCTCTGTGGCCGCCAGGATCTGCAGGTCGAGAGGCCGGCAGAATGCCCGATATTCCGCCTCGGTAAGTAGATCGTAGGTCGCGTGCTGGATGGCGAGAAAGATGCCGGACGCGCCCGTCCCTTTTAGCTGCTCGATAAAGCGCACGATCGATTCGGTGATGGCGCGTAATCCGGCCTTGACCGCATCCGGGTGCTGGCGGATGTCGGCCAGCAGACGATCCCCCGCCAGATTCTTGGCCTGCGCCAGTGGGTTGAAGATGGTCTGGATAAAGGGCGTGCTTTCGCCCACCGCGTTACCGATGGCCGCGTTGGCGGCCAGCACTTCACCTTGCAAGCCTTGCCGCGGGTCCAGCGGGCGCAGGCTCTTCCAATCTTCAGGCGCCTGAATGGCGCGCCGCGTCCAGAGCCGCGTGCCCTCCTGATTGCCCTCCCAGACGCTTTCGGCGCCATAGCCAGCGACGCAGAAATCGCTGTTGGGCGTCACCTTGATGAAGTCGAAATCATAGGCGCGCTGAAAGTCGAGCGTAGCGCGCGCCAGGTCGCCACCCCGCTGGTCGTCGACCGGCCAGTGACGCCACAAGGCAATAGGAGGCCGGTCGACGGGTTCGCCCGCAAAGGTCGCCTCCAGCCGTTGGCGTTTGCTCATGGTCGTGGTCATGGTTATCTCCTCTGGGAATCTCCCTTTGCCCCATCAGATCTCCGTCCGCACGTAGCGCCGCCAGAGGTGCGCGGCGCGGAAGCCCAGCATCCGCTCGGCCTTGCTCACGTCCAGACAGCCGGCAAAGCCATCGAGCGGGGCGCGGAATTCGGTCACGCCCGGCCAGTGGGCGGCCAACAGATCGCGCGTGGGGATGGTCATCTTGGTGTCGGGCGCGGCAATGTGGAAGACCTCGGCGCCCAGCCCGTCGATCTCCACGGCCAGCCGGCTGGCGACGCCAATGTCGCGGGCGTCGATGTACGACCAAAAAATGTCCTTTTGCGCCGCCGGGTTGGCCTGAATCTGCGGGAAGTGTACATAACTCTCCGGCGTCTGGACATTGCCCAGCCGGAACGAGACCGCCTGCATCCCCACCTGGCGGTGAAACATGGCGCACGTCTCCTCGCCCACCTGCTTGGAGAGCGCATAGGGGTCTTGTGGCAGCAGCGGGTGCGCCTCGTCCATGGGCAGGTAGAGCGGGTTGAATGGATGGCGCGCAAAGACGATGCCGTATGCGCTCTCGCTGGAGGCGGTGACGGCCTTGCGGATGCCCAGGTCGGCGCACGCTTGTAGCACATTGTAGGTGGTCATGGTGTTGAGTTGGAAGACGCGATCGGGCGCGGCGCCGCCCGGCCACGGGATGGCGGCCATATGCACCACCGCATCGGGGCGGAAGCGCGCAAAGAGGCCATAGACCTGCCCCAAGTCCTCCAGGTCGGCCACCACCGTGGCGAAGTCGGCCTGCGCTGGCGGACGAATGTCGATGCCCAGCACCTCCCACCCGTGGGCCGCAAACTCACGCGCCACCCACGGCCCCACCTTCCCGCTTGTCCCTGTTACGATGACGCGCATGGTCCATCCCTCCTATATGGCTGCAATCGTATCAACGCATGACGCATCGACTGCCGTGCGCGAGCCTTATCTACTCAGCGTAGAATTCAGGCCCCTTCTTGCGACCGACCCGCAAAACGGTCACCGTCAATCGGTCCTCATCGATCCGATAGAAAAGACGCCAGTTGTCGTTAAGGCGAATCCGCCACCGGCCAGGCCGGTCGCTCAGCTCCGTTGCGCCGGAAGGCCGCGGGTTGACACGAAGGCCAGCGACAATCCGTTTAACTGGTTGACGGAGATGGCCCGGAAGGCGTTCGATCTGTCGTCGCACATCGCTCGAAATCTCAAGGCAGTACGGCATCGCCGGCCCACTCCGCGATCTCGTCTTCACTCAATCGTTCAACGGAGGTCTCGCCGGTGGCTATGGCCAGTTCCGCCTCGAGCACTTCGATCAGATCCTCTTGCTCTTCCAGCCTTTGCATGAGGCGGTCCCACATCGACACAGAGACCAACACGGCTGCTGGCCTACTGCGCTGCGCAAGAATGACCGGACCGTTGTTCAGCAATTCAAATACCTGGACATGCCTCATGCGCAAGTCGGTGACAGGTACGATCTGTGGTGTTTTCATTCCAACCTCGCTGGCTAACTCTCATTCAGATGTCACATTAAGTATCACTCAAATATCATCTAAATGAGAGTATACATTGAGGTTATCCTCTTGTCAACGGCCAAGCCGGGCGCGTTGTTCGGTGCTCAGCACTCCCTACTCCCCCTCAATCGGCCTGATCGAGTACGGTTCCTTGCTCACCAGGCTGCTGGTGAGGCCGGCGTCGGCAAAGACATTGGCGCCGGTCATGCTGCTGCTGCGTTCGCTGAGTAAAAAGGTCGCCAGCTCGCCGATCTCCTCCGGCTCGATGGCGCGCTCCATGGGGATATTGGCGTTCCAGTGTGTGCGCACCGCCTCGGCGTCGGATGCGGCGTCGAGCAGGTCGCGCCAGATCTGCGTGTTGATCAGCCCCGGCGAGATGACGTTGACGCGGATGCCCTGCGTGGCCATTTCCAGCGCGATGGCCTTACTCAGCCCCACCACCCCCCACTTGGCTGCATCATATGGCCCCGCGCCCGGGTAGGCGAGCATGGAATGGACGCTGGAGATGTTGACAATCGTCCCCCCGCGCGGCGTCTGCTGTAACATCTGCCGGCAGACCAGTTGCGAGAGAAAGAAGACTGCGCGCAGATCGACGCTGATCAGCCGCTCCCAGTCGGCCGCGGTCGTCTCCAGAAAGGGCTTGACAAAGTTGACGCCGGCGTTGTTGACCAGCCCGTCGATGCGCCCAAAGTGGGCCAGCGTCGCCGCCGCCAGGTTTTGCAGATGGGCGTCTTCGGCCACGTTACACGTAACCGCCAGGCTGCGCTCGCCCAGGCTGGCCGCTACTTCCTGCGCGGCCTCGCCGCGGATGTCGGCAATAACCACCCTGGCCCCTTCCCGGTGGCAGACGCGGGCGATCCCCTCGCCCAGCCCGCCCCCCGCGCCGGTGATGATGATGACTTTGTTTTCGAGTAACATTGGTTCCTCTTATGGCTTCACAATGATCTTCAACGTCTCCGCCGGGCGCTGCTCGAACCGGTCTAGCCCGTCGGGGATGAGGCGCGCCAGCGGGATGCGCGCCGAGATGAGCGGCTCGGCCAGGACGCGGCCATCGCCCAGCCAGCGCACCGCGGTGGCGTAATCTTCGTCATAGACATGGCTGAGCGAGCCGATGATCTCCTTTTCGGTGGCCACCACGTCGAAAAAGTTGAACGAGGTAGGCGCGACGGGCAGCCCTACCAGCACGATCCGCCCCGCCTTGCGGGCGGCATGGATGGCCACCGGCGTCACCACCGCCGCGCCCGACGCCTCCAGCACCAGGTCAGGGCCGACGCCGCGGGTGAGCCTGCGCAGCGCCTCGACTGGGTCGACCTGCGTGGGGTCGATCACCTCGCTGGCGCCCAGTTGTTTCGCCAGCGCGCGGCGATTCGGCAGCGGCTCGACCACAAAGACCTCGCCCGCGCCGGCGGCCCGCGCTGTTTGAAGGCAGAAGAGGCCAATGGTCCCACCGCCAAAGACGGCCACTGTCTCGCCCGCCATCATGCGCCCGCGGCGCACGGCGCGCACGGCCACCGAGAGCGGCTCGGCCATGGCGGCGTGGTCGTCGGGCAGGCCGTTGGGGACGGAGATCGCCATGTTGGCCGGCAGGCGGCAATATTCGGCCAGCCCGCCGTCGCCCATCAGCCCCAGCGCGGCCAGCTTGTCGCAGAGCGTCACCTGGTGGCGCTGGCACCAGTAGCATTCGCCGCAGTAGAGCAGCACATCCGGCGCAAGCCGGTCACCCACCCGGAACTGGGTAACCCCCTTGCCCACCTCCACCACCTCGCCGGCGAACTCGTGGCCGAGGATCAGCGGCGCCTGCCGCCCGGTGAGCGGGTTGGGCTCATCCACCGGGATAAAGAGCGGCCCGGCGCGGTATTCCTCCAGGTCGGTGCCGCAGATGCCACAGGCGCCCACCTTGATGACCACCTCGCCCGGCCCGGGCGCGGCGGGCGCCGGGACATCCTCGACCCGAATATCGTTGCGCGCATGCCAGATCGCTGCTTTCATGAAATGCTCCCGCGGTCTAGTTTAATCCATTGGGTAGAGGCTGCACCCGCCGTCCACCAACAGCACCGAGCCGGTCATATAGGCGGCCATGGGTGAGCAAAGGTAGAGAAAAGCATGCGCCACGGTTTCGGGAGGCTGCATATAGCCCAGCGGGATCGCCTTTTCGGCCCGAGCGCGGTAGCTGGGGTCGGTGTCCCACTGCTGCTTGGCCAAGCCGACGGCGACGATGCCGGGCGCCACCACGTTGGCGCGGATCCGGTTGGGCGCCAGCTCGCGGGCAAAGCCGCGCGCCAGTTGTTTGAGCGCCGCCTTGCTGGCGGTGTACGGCGTAATTTCCGGCCAGGGCACATCCTGCACCCACGAGGTGGTGAAGATCAGATGGCCGGGCCGGCCAGCCGCGATCCAACGTTGCGCCGCGGCCTGCGCCATCACAAAAGCGGCGCGCACGTTGACCTGCATCAGCGCATCGAACTTCTCCGCCGGGTATTGGTCGACGGGCAGCGCATCCACCATCCCGGCGTGACAGCAGACCACATCGGGCAAGCCGAAGCCGGCGGCCAACTGGTCAAAGAGGCCGGCCAGCGCGGTGGGGTCATTGGCGTCACCGGGCAGGTAGTGGATCCGTTCGCCGGTTGCGCCGGTTTCGGCCAGAGCGGCAGTCGCCACTTCGGGTGCAACCACGTCATTTACCACCACGGTGGCGCCATGGTCGGCCAGCGTCTTGACGATCACCCGCCCAATCGCGCCGGCGCCGCCGGTGATGAGAATCGTCTGGCCGCTGAGATCCAATAGGTTCATGGTTGCCTCGCTTGATCTGCGTATGCGAAGGAGATGCAGGTTCTGTTATTTGCGTGGGTCGCGTGCGAACCGGTGGGCTGAGCGACGTTTACTTTACCATTACCCGAATTTGTGCGCAAGCAGCCTGAACGCGGTTGCGCTTCCCGCCCTGCTTGGGCCCAAACCGACCTTGCATTCAGGCCGGCGATGGGTTAAAGTACTGGCGATCAGCGTTTTTGATCGCCAGACCGTGAGAAAGCATTTGAGGAACAAACAATCATGGATCCCATTCGTATGGGCGTCGTCGGCTGCGGCGCGATTGCCCAGGTGCATCACATGCCCAACCTGCACGACCTGCCCGACCACTTCACCGTGACCGCCGTCTGTGATGTCTCGCCCGGGGCGGCGGCCTTTGTCGCCCGTAAGTTCAATGTGCCCAACCACTTTACCGACTATCGAGATCTGCTGGCCAGCGATGTCGAGGCGGTGCTGCTCTGCCAATCGGATCCGAAAACAGAGGTGGCTGTGGCGGCGCTTGAAGCCGGCAAACACCTCTTTATCGAAAAGCCCATGTGTTTTTCGCTGCAAGAGGTCGACGCCATCATTGCAGCGCGCCAACGCGCCGGGGTTGTGGGGCAGGTGGGCTATATGAAGGTCTACGACCCGGCCTATGAGTATGGCAAGCAGGTTGTGGAGGGGATGAGCAACATCCGTTTCGTGCAGGTCAACCATCTGCACCCCAACAACGACCTCCACATGCGCCAGTTTGACGTGCGCCGTTTCAACGATTTGCCGGCCAGTGTCATCGCCGAGACGCGCGCTGCCCGCGAGCGCGCCCGCCGCGAGGCGATTGGCGATGTTCCGCTCTATGTGGAAAAGGCATTCTACATGTTGTCGGGCAGCATGATCCACGATATCTATGGGATGCGCACTATGTTGGGCCTGCCCAACCGCATCGTCAGCAGCGATATCTGGTTTGATGGCCGCGCCTTTACCATGAATCTGGAATATCCCAACGGCGCCCGCTGTGTGGCCACCTGGGTCGACTTGCCCGATCTGTGGGACTTTCAGGAATCGATCGAGGTCTATGGGGATAACAAGCGCGTCATTGTCAGCTATCCCACGGGCTTTGCGCGCGGCATCCTGTCGCAGGTGGTGGTGCAGGGCATCGATGAGCAGGGCGTTAGCTACAAGCAGGAGCCGGCCATCGACTGGGAGAGCGCGTTTAGCCGCGAGCTGCGCCACTTCTACGATTGCATCCGCAACGGCGCAACCTGTCGCACGCCTGTGGAGTCGGCGCGCGACGACATCGGGCTGATCATCGATGTGGTGAAGCACTATCTGGCGTCACACGAGCGTTGACGTCCAGAAATCGGGGGGAGGGAATCATGCGGCGAATTGGCGTTTTGACCAGCGGCGGCGATGCGCCGGGCATGAATGCGGCCATCCGCGCCGTGGTGCGCACCGGGCTGGACAAGGGGCTCGAGGTGGTGGGTGTCCGTCACGGCTATCAGGGGCTGATCGACGGCGAGTTCACCCCGTTGGGCGCGCGCGATGTGGGCGGCATCATGCAGCAGGGCGGCACCATCCTCGGCAGCGCCCGGTGCCCAGAATTCATTACTGAGGCCGGTCGCCACCGCGCGCTG
>JAHDWG010000703.1:807-2112 GCA_023384495.1 Caldilineaceae bacterium | reverse complement strand
GCCTGATGCGGTAGCGATATACTTCGCCCAAGTGCGCAAATATCTGCTCAATATTCCAATGCATCACTTCAATCATTCAATCTGTTTTGACCATCAATGGTTCGCGCTGGCAATGACAAACGCAGCAGCTATGCGCGTGTCCCGGTGACAGTGCTGTAACGCTGCGCCGTGGACACCCTCCGCGGCGTTTTTGATTGGTCCTTGCACTGAACCGCACGCCGTGGAACGCTCCACGGCGTTTTTTGTCGCATAAAGGATTTACCCATGCGTTTGACACTGGATGAAGTGCGCCATGTGGCGGAACTGGCCAAGCTGAGCCTGACGGAAGCGGAGATCGCACAGTATGCCGAGCAGCTCTCGGCGATCCTGGCCTATGCCGAACGGCTACAAGCCGTCGACACCAGCAACGTGCCGCCCACGCCCTACGTTTTGCCTCTGGAGAATGTTATGCGCGACGACGACCCCGCGTCCGGCCTGACCAATGCGCAGGCGCTCGCCAATGCGCCCGACAGCGCCGATGGGTTCTTTCGCGTGCGCGCCGTCTTCGAAGAATAGCCTGCTTTCGCGCTGGCGCGCCGTCGTTGGAGCCACTCTCAAGATCCACACACGGGCTGCGCACAAGAGATGATGGAGTGTTCGTGATTGCCACTCAACTTTGTTCTCTGACCATTGAAGAAGCGCTCGCCGGCCTGCGGGCGGGTGACTTTTCTTCGGTCGAATTGACACAGGCCTATCTCGACCGCATTGCCGCTGTCGATGGCGAGATCCGCGCCTATCTCACCGTGACCGCCAGCCAGGCGCTCGCCCAGGCGCAGCAGGCCGACGACCGGCGCCGCCAGGGGGATGACGCACCGTTGCTGGGCGTGCCGCTGGCGATCAAGGATGTGCTCGCCACCGAGGGCGTCGAAACCACCTGCGGCAGTCGCATCCTCAAGGGCTTTCTCCCCCCCTATTCGGCCACCGCGGTGAAAAAGCTGGAGGAGGCCGGCACGGTGATGTTGGGCAAGCTCAACTGCGACGAGTTTGCTATGGGCTCCAGCACCGAGAACAGCGCCTATGGCGTGACCCGCAACCCGTGGGACCGGACGCGCGTCCCCGGCGGCAGCAGCGGCGGCTCGGCAGCGGCGGTGGCGGCGGATGAGGCGCCGGCCACACTGGGCACCGACACCGGCGGCAGCGTGCGCCAGCCGGCCTCGTTCTGCGGCGTGGTGGGGATCAAACCCTCGTATGGGCGCGTGAGTCGCTTTGGGCTGGTGGCCTATGGCAGCAGCCTCGACCAGGTGGGCGTCTTTGCCAAGAGCGTGG
>JAHDWG010000703.1:0-797 GCA_023384495.1 Caldilineaceae bacterium | reverse complement strand
GCGCGAGTGCTCCAGGTGATCGCCGGCCACGACCCGCAGGACAGCACCAGCATGCCCACGCCCGTTCCCGACTATCAGGCGGCGCTCACCGGCTCGGTGGCCGGGTTGCGTATCGGGCTGCCGCAAGAGTACTTTATCGAGGGGATGCAGCCGGCGGTGGAGAGCGCCGTGCGCGCGGCGGTGGCCCATCTCGAAGGCATGGGCGCTGAAGTCATCCCCATCCGCCTGCCCAACACCGACAAGGCGCTCCCGGTCTACTATCTGGTGGCGACAGCCGAAGCCAGCGCCAACCTGGCCCGCTACGATGGCGTGCGCTTTGGGCATAGCGCCGGCGCCGACGCCATGTTTGACAACTTCCGCCAGACGCGCGGGCAAGGCTTTGGCCCGGAAGTCAAGCGACGCATCATGCTGGGCGCCTATGCGCTGAGCGCGGGCTACTACGATGCCTATTACCTCAAGGCGCAGCAGGTGCGCACCTTGATCAAGCAGGACTTTGAGCGGGCGTTTGAACAGGTTGACCTGATCGCCTGCCCGGTGGCGCCAATGACGGCGTTCCAGATCGGTGAGAAGACCGACGACCCGCTGGCCATGTACCTGACCGACATCTTTTCGGTGAGCGTCAACCTGGCCGGCCTGTGCGGCATCAGCGTCCCCTGTGGGTTTGACGATGATGGGTTGCCGATTGGGCTGCAACTCATCGGCCCGCACCTGGGCGAGGCGACGATCTTGTGCGCGGCCCACGCCTATGAGCAGAACACGTCGTGGCATCGTCGCAAGCCGAAGCTATAGCCGATATG
>JAHDWG010000702.1 GCA_023384495.1 Caldilineaceae bacterium | reverse complement strand
TACCAGGAGTTTGTCGAAAAGTTTGGCGAAGACAACGCCCAATACCTGATGGAAGTCATGGGCGCCTGGCAGAGCCATTACAACCGGGCCGCCTATATCGACATGGGCGTGGGCGATGGCGCGGCAGTGGAATCACACGCGCACGACGAAGCGCAGCGCCGCGGCTGGGCGTTCGAGCGTGTGGCCGGCGACTACACCCTCATCCGCCGCTTGCTCGCCGGCGAGTGGGATGATGATTTTCTCGTCGTCGAGCCGGGCCAGCAGATCGCCATGGCCTATGATGAGGGAGTAGTAGCCTGCCGGAAGCATGAAGCGTGATACGGAGGTGTCCCATGAATTCGCGCGAACGAGTGCTCGTCGCGCTGCGCCGGGAGCAGCCCGACCGGGTACCCTTTGTCGAGGGTGGCATCGACCCGCCGATCCAGCGGGTGCTCATGGGTAGAGATGACTTTCTGCCCGAAGAGCTAAACGAGGTTATGGGGCTGGATAACCTGCTGGCCGAGTTCTTGCCGCCCATCTTTGGCGTGCATGAGGTGCATGATGGCATCAACTTCCTGGCCCGCCCGCTGCTCCTGACCCGCGCCGACCTCGGCCAGATGGTCTTTCCCGACCCCGAAGATCCGTCCATGTATGTGGCGGCAGAAGCGCTGGCCAACCGCAACCGGGGACGCTACGCCATCTGCGCCAAGATGCGCATGGGCGCCTCGCCGCTGTTGATGAGCATGGGATTGGAGGCCTTCTCCTATGCCCTGGCCGATGACCCCGGCCTGGTGGACACGGTGTTGGGGCGCTATGCAGACTGGACAATCGCCGTCGTCCGCCATCTGAAGGATGTGGGCGTGGACCTGGTCTGGACCTTTGACGACATGGCCTACAAGAATGGCCCCATGTTCTCGCCGCGCGTCTTTCGCACGCTCTTCCTGCCCCACCTGCGGCGCGTCGCCGATGCTGTGAAGGGAGAGGGTTTGCCCTGGATCGTCCACTCCGACGGCAACCTGATGCCGCTGCTCGATGACCTGCTCACCTTAGGGTTTGACGGCCTGCACCCGTTGGAGCCAGGGGCGATGGACATCGAAGCTGTCAAGCGCGAGTACGGCCACCGGCTCTGTCTGGTCGGCAACATTGACCTGCACTACACCCTGACGCTGGGCGCGCCGGCCGAGGTCGAGGCGGAAGTTAAGCAGCGGATCACGACCATCGGCCGAGGCGGCGGCTATATGATCAGCAGCGCCAATTCGATTACCTCGTATTGTAAAATCGAAAACGTGTGGGCCATGATCCGGGCGATCCGCAAGTATGGCGCTTATCCGACAGCAATTTCAAATTTGCGGGAATAGACCGCGGATTGGGCGGATTCGGCTGATTTGCGCGGATAACAATCTTTTAGAATCCGCGCCGATCCGTAAAATCCGCGGTCTATTCCGAATTGCTGCTTATTCGCTTTGCTCTGACCGGTGATATAATGTAGCGACAGCGCCCGGCCCAGAACCGAGAACGTACAGCCTATGATAACATCCGCAAATAGGGTCACCGCGGCTCAGCACGAAGTAACCAGCCGCGCAACATCCGCCAATCGGGCAGTCATTGTCTGGCTGCTTACCGTGTGCGTGCTGGTCATGGGCCTCTCCGTCTTTGGCGGCTATGTGCGGTTGACCCGCTCCGGCCTTTCCATTGTCGAATGGAATGTGGTCACGGGCGTGCTCCCGCCGCTGGGTGAGGAGGCCTGGCAGGCGACCTTCGCCAAATACCAGCAAACTCCGGAATTCCAGCAGGTCAACGCCGCCATGACCCTGGAAGGATACAAAACGATCTTCTACGTAGAGTATTTCCATCGCCTGATTGCACGCATGGCCGGGCTGGCCGTCATCGCGCCACTGGGTATCTTCCTCTGGCGGGGGACCATTCCCTGGCGGCGGTCGGGCGTCTATCTGCTCATCGCGGCGCTCTTTGGCTTTCAGGGCTTTCTCGGCTGGTACATGGTCAGCAGCGGACTGGTAGATCGCCCCAGCGTGAGCCACTACCGGCTGGCGGCGCACCTGCTCACCGCGCTGGCGCTGCTGGCCCTGACCTTGTGGACGGCGCTCAACCAGATGGGCGGGCGAACCGCTGCCCCGCCCGC